>JAJDXX010000039.1 GCA_022823055.1 Candidatus Binatia bacterium
ATGAGCAGTTTTCGGTTGCCATTGACAGGCTGGGCACATATGGACGGCAAACGGCAGCGAGAGTGTACCGACATGGCTGTCCTTGCCGCGGACATCGCGTGCGCTCTAGGAGAAGCGCGCAAGGTGGCACTCGGATTCGAGTGCCCCCTCTGGATCCCGGTTGCTCCTGACCCAAAAGACCTGACAAAGGCACGCAAAGTGGACCGGAATCGAGCTTGGTCTGCGGTCGCCGGGGCTGCCACGCTCGCGACCGGACTCACCCAAGTTTCGTGGATTCTCGATGAAGTTCGGCAACTGACCGAGCGGGAGGGACGGGTTCCTCAGGCGTATCTGGACTGGATGGCGTTCTCAAAGGCAGATTCCGGTCTGTTCCTTTGGGAAGCGTTCGTGACTGGGGAAGCGAAGGCGTCCAAGTCGCCAGGAGCGAACGGGCATTCGGCTGACGCGATGGTCGCCTGCCGGGAGTTTGCTGCCCGGCTACCGAATCCCACCGGGGATTCTGCTCCAGAGCCAGCAAGGCGTGTTCGATCTTTGATCGGCGGCGCCCTCCTGTGGGCTGGATGGTCAGCGGACATGGCCCTACTCGGCACGCCCTGCATGGTAGTTCGTCCACACCCTGCTGGTGCGACTGGCCGGGTCACGTCGCCGAGGTGACGTGCCGGTAGCTGATAGATAGACCCGTTTCCGCCCTGAGGTTGCAGAGATACTCTTCGGCTTTTGCGTCGAGCGGCGAGGGTCCAACGACGACTAGGCGGGCAGGCTTCACCGGATCCGGCCAGTACGCGTATTCAAGCAGCTGGCCGATAGCGTTGCGTAACGCGAGGCGCGGACTGGTGTCGGTCTTGATCTCGTAGAACTCGATCGCGCCGTCCTGGCGGGCTACAAGGTCGATGTATCTGCCCTTGCCGTCAGGGTGGTCCGTGCCGACCTCGGCACCGTCGCGCTGGAGCTCGTGTTTGAGTTTGTCCTGCAGTGCGCGGTGGGACAGGAAGAAGGTCGAGTCGCCGACGGTACGATGCGCAGTTGTCTCTATGAGACGTGCGCCAGCGGTGGTGTTCGGGTCGGGCGTGAAGACGAAGCCGCGTGGCTGGTAGTGGGGAGGCGGTGAGGATTCGGGCTCGGACTCGACGTACTTGTATATGGGTAGGAGGACGTCGAAATCCTTAAGGACCCGCGCCGGATCGAAGGATTCGAACAGCGCCCGCTTGCCGACGAATGTGAAGGATCCAGAATTGTACAGGGCGTCCGGAACGCGTTGTGGTGGACGGTTGCGACTGCGACTGTCCCCAACGTCACTGTCGGTCCAGTCCCACATTTCAAAACCCAGCCGATACAGGTAGTCGCCGTGAATTTCGAGGAAGTCACTAAGCTTCCTGAGCTTGGGGTACAGGATGGTGACATCCGGCAACGAACGACTAGGCTGGAGGGAGATGGCGAGTCCCCAACGGAGGAAGCCCTCGTCGTCGCCGACATTGAACTGGAGTTCCTGGCGCCCGCCGATGTGGTGCGCCCAATCTGTGCCAACGGAGCGGAACGGATGCCGGCTTGGGCGTTTCCGCAGGCGACGGCGCTCCGCGCGGATGTCCTGCAGTCCGCCGAAGTCATAGTCGGCAGCGTGGCCGTTAAGAGTGGAGAGGACGAAGTTGAGGTCCAGCACGTGTAGTCGATTGTATGGCGGTAAGGGCGCTCAGAGTATCGCAGCAGGCGACCCGTGTCAACTTCTTAGCTAGCCGATCCGGAGGCTGCTCGGCAGGAAGAAGCAGGTGAAGAATGCCCAAACAGAAAAGGACCAGAAAGAGGGCGAAAGCTCCGAATGTCGAACCCCTGGAGCAACTCCTGAAGACAGAAGACCGTGAAACGTACGGACTGGTCTGCTGGTACCTAGCAAACAGAGGCACCGAAAGGTACCAAGCAGGGGACGTGATCAATCTGGGTGTGTGGGAGACGGCCCGCGGTGAGAGAAAGTTCCGACTGACCGAGGAGAGCATCGAGAACATCGGCCGGTGCCTAGGGATGCGAACCCGCGGGGAGGCATCAGAACTCTTCATGGAAACCAGACAGGTAGAGCCCCGGGGGGAATGCCCAGCTGGCCATCAAGATGCTGCCCTCGAGTACATGACGCACGGCATCATGCCCACCAAGCCGTGCCCCGAATGCGGGGAGATACCTAAGTTCGGCGACATGTGCATGAGCTTGGGCTTCGGATCGAAAGAACCGGTCAAGGGAATAGATGGGAATGTGTACGAGAACTGTCCCAAGTGCAGAGACGACATGCTCGAACTCCGAGGAACGGACCCAGTAGGGTGGGGATGGGAGATAGTCTGCACAAGCTGTGGATGGCAGATGAAACAGGCCGAAGAACTCGACATCCACCAGTACTCCGACGTCATGGAGGAGATAAAGCTCAAGGTTGACGCGATCCAACGGCTCATGGAGATGCCCGGGATCATTAACCAGACCCGGGTGGAGGCAGTTTGCCTTCAACTCCGCATAGTCCTGGAATTGATCGTTTTCGCCTCCTTGGTTTCCAACAAGGACGCTTGGCGAAAATCTCGGGATGAACTCCGGAAGGCCTGGAACATCAAGAAGATTATGAGAGACCTGAGAGGGATACACGGCAGATACTACCCCGAACCTAAGGAGAGAGTGGGAGATTTCCTAACGGAAGACAGACTGGTCACTGTATACGACCAATTGAACAAGATAATCCACGCGGAGAATCCCATGGGGACTACAGTTAACCTCAGACACTACATGGAATCAGTACCTAAATGGCTTGAGTGGATCACTGGTCTGCTGACGGAGCATAAAGTCTTCCTATATCATCACCCCAACGTCTCTTACTGGGTAAGGCTGTTCGGAGGTCCAGACAGAGACGTGCTGTGCATCCCCATCAGGACAGAATCCGAGGGGAAAGAGATTTGTCCTTGGCCCGACTGTGTACAGCAGGGAAACCGACAGCTCTGCGAGTACATCAATGATTACTGGCAAGAGTGCCGGCTACAGGCACTGGAACCGGAACAGATTGAGGGGAAGAGACTCGCAGAAATCTATGACCAATGAGAAGAAACGGAGCCGGTTGCCGAAGGCTTCGTAGTTTGCGTCAACTGTCCTCTTAACCTTCTAGCCGAACGAATTCGTTGACGGAGTCGGACGCATCAACCGTATTCTGACGGATGCTGGCTTGGGCTTCCAGATAGACCCACCGAAGCTTGTCGCCACCCAGGTGCATGTACCAATTGCTGTGCCGGATGAAGTGCCATTTCTGGTGATCTGCTCCCCTTGAACCTCCTCACCTTAGCAAGGTGCACCGGTCGGCACTTGGGGCCGCTGCCCCGGAGCAAGGCTTCTCCATATCGGCTGCAATACTCTCCGAGACTCTGGCAGCCGACATCTTCACCGACTCTCGCGCAAGGTGGGCGTAGCGGGCCGTGGTCTGCACCTTCCGGTGGCCGAGGAGCTTGCCGATCATCGTCAGGCTCTCCCCTAGCGCCAGCGCCCTCGAAGCGAAGCTGTGTCGGAGGTCATGGATCCGCACGTCTTCGAGCCCGGCCCGCGCCCGAACCACAAGCCACCGGCCGTTCAGGCCGCTCAAGCGCCTCCCGGGGCGGGGTCCTGCAATCACCCACGGGTTGTCCGGCAACCGGGGCATGGTGGCAAGCACCTTCGTCGCAGCCGGCGACAGGGCCACCGACCGTGCTCCGGTCTTGGCGTCCCGCAGCCTCAACTCCCCTGCATCCAGGTCCACGTCTTCCCACCGGAGCGTCAGGATCTCGTTGCGCCTGCACCCGGTCAGCATCAGCAAACGGAACGCTGCGGCAGCACTCGCCGAGACCTTGCCCTCGGCTTCCAACTCGCTCAGCACCCCTCCCAATCGGCGGAACTCCTGGTCCGACAGAAACCGCTCGGAACTCCGATCCGGGTACTTCTTCACGAACCGGCACGGGTTCCCACCCTCCGGCGCTACGCCCCATGCCTCCGCCATGTAGAAGAGCCGGGAGAGGGTCTCCACCACACGGTTGGCCATCGAAGGCGTCTTGTGGAGCCGGTAGTGCAGGGTCGCCACCTGGTCGCGACTGATCGCTCCCAGCGGTACGGAGCCGAGGGCCGGAAGGAGCACCTTGTCGAGGACATAGCGGTACCCGCGGGCTGTCGCCGGCTTGCAGCGCACGGCCACGTGCTCCCTCATGTACCGCTCCGCTACCTCCGCCAGTGTGGGCCCGGCCGCGGTTGCCGGCAGGGAGCCGTTTCGCCCCGGGTCCTGCCCGGCCTTGATGCTCGCGATCACCGCTGCCGCCTTGCGCCGAGCCTGCTCGGCCGACACCAGCCCATGCCGCCCTATGGTCACCCGTCTCGACTTCCCCCCGGCCCGAGTCTGCACTAGGTAGACCTTCGATCCCGATGGATAGACCCTCACCCCGAAGCCCGAAAGCTCCTTGTCCCAGAACACCGCCTCCCGTTCTTCTATGGGGAGCCCTTCGACTGTGCGCCTGGAGATCGTTCCACTGTTCAACCTCGCCATTGTCCGTTTCCTCTCACTGCGCTACTCCGGCAGGATGTCCGCCCCGATGCTCTCCGCGACCTTGGCCGTCGATGCCCGGACCGAGTCCCGCGCCAGATGAGCGTACCGCGCCGTGGTCTGCACCTTCCGGTGCCCCAACAACTCCCCGATCATCGACAGGCTCTCCCCGAGCGCCAGCGCCCTCGAAGCGAAGCTGTGCCGCAGGTCATGAAGGCGGACGCCTTCGAGACCTGCCCGCTTGCGCACGCGGTCCCAGGAGTCGTTGATGTTGCGCTGGCCCGTGCCTTTCTTCTTCCCCGGAAACACCCACGGATTGCCCGGAACCCGTGAGAGGCCCGCCAGCACCCTCGCGGCGGGCGGCGGCAATGGCGCCACTCGGGCTCCGGTCTTGCTGTCCGCCAACCGCATCTCTCCCGCCTCGAAGTCCAGGTCCTCCCACCGAAGTCCCAGGATCTCGTTGCGCCGGCACCCGGTCAGCACCAGCAGCCGGATCGCCGCGGCCGAATGGGCAGATGCCAACCGCTCGCTTGGCGCGGCGTCAAGCGCCTGGCTGAGCCGGTGGAGTTCCTCGGGGGTCAGGAACCGTTCGTGGTGTTTCTCCACCTTGTAGCGGCGCACCAACCGGCAGGGGTTCTTGCCCGAAGGAGACCATCCCCACGCATCGGCCAGGTTGAACATCTTGACAAGGATGTCCACCGCCCGGTTGGCCACCGTGGGCATGTCCCTGAGACCGTACTGAAACGCCATGATGTGCTTACGCTCGACCTCCGAGACCAGGAGTTTTCCCAGCACCGGCACGATGTGCTTGCGGAGCATGAGACCGTAGTGGGATACGGTCGCGGGCTTGCAGTGCATGGCCACGTACTCGCGCCGGTAGCGTTCGGCCAGGTCGGCGACCGTCGCGGCGGCGGAGGGCTCTTCCAAGGGTTCGGCCTCGCCTGCCTTGATGCGGGCGATGATCCGGGCGGCTTCCTTGCGGGCCTGGTCGGCGGAAAGCTTGCCGTGGCGGCCCACGGTGGCGCGCTTGGAGCGGCCGAAGACGCGGGTCTGCACCACATAGACTTTGGCGCCCGACGGGTAGACGCGGATGCCGAAGCCGGGAAGGTCGCGGTCCCAGAACACGGTGTCCTTGTCATCCACCGATAGACGGTCGATAATGCGTTTGGAGAGATTACGGTACTCGGGTTTAGCCACGGCAGCACCTCCTGAGACAAGAAACCTACGGCGTCACGGGAAGTGTGGACCGTAAGCATATCGAAAGCGACCGGGATCAAATGCAGAGGGAATTAAAGCGCATCGGTGGCGACGGTGCAAGCCTTGGGATGAGTGAGGATCAGAGAATAACTAGCTTAAATACAACTAGTTATGATTTATCTGTGGACTCTCGCGCACGTGGGGCGAGGATCTAGGACACGGTGTTTACTCTTTTGGACACGCACGTACTGCTTTGGGCGGCAGGGTTTCCAGGTCGGTTGCCGGACGAGGGGCGTTCTCTCCTTGAACAGCAGGAGACGCAACTCGTCTTCAGCGCCGCGTCCATCTGGGAGGTTGCGATCAAGAGCGGAATGGGGCGCGCGGATTTCGACGTCGATCCTCATCTATTGCGGCGAGGATTGCTGGAGCACGGTTACACGGAGTTGGCCGTGACCGGTGCCCATGCGGTAGCCGTGGCTCTGTTGCCGCCGCTGCACAAGGATCCTTTTGACCGTATCCTGATCGCGCAGGCCCAGGTCGAAGGGGTCACGTTGCTGACAGCCGACAAGATCGTGGGACGGTACCCTGGTCCGATCCAGGTACTTTGACCGATTCAGTGGACATGAGCCTCCGACCGGAGCCGTCTTCATTCCCGGGGACGGCTTGGGTGGTCACGAATCATCTCATCCTGGAGGCGTAAGCCGCCGAAGCAGTTTTGGCTACGCCAACCCTGGCTTCCTTTCAACCCACCCCGCCGCCTGCTCATAGGCGTGCGCCACCTGAAACACCCTTCCCTCGTCAAGACACGCCCCGACTACCTGCAGCCCCAACGGCAACCCCCCGTCCGTAAACCCGCAGCACACGCTCAGCGCCGGCAGGCCGGTGACGTTGAAGGGGATGGTGCAGCGGGTGCCGATGCTGCCGCTGGGGTGGCGGAAGGGGACGCGGCGGCCGTCGATTTCGGCGAAGCCCTGCTTGCATTCGTCGATGGTGGGGGCGGCGATGCCGACGGTGGGGGCGACGATGACCTGGACGTCTTCGAGGGCCTCCTCGAACTCGCGGCAGATGACGCGGCGGACGCGTTGCGAGGTGACGTAGGCGGAGGCGGGGACGGTGAGGGAGGCGATGTTCCGGTGTAGCAGCTCGCGGCTGTAGTCGCGCGGCCGCGTGCGGATGTAGGGCTCGTGGGCGACGAGGTTCTCGCACCGGCTGGTGGCGGTCTGGACGGCGGGGACGGCGTCCATGTGGGGGATGGTGATCTCCTTGACCTGCATGCCCAGGGATTCCAGGGCGGCGAGGGCTTCCTGGAACGCGCTGGCGACCTCGCCCACCATGAGTTCGTCGAAGTAGCTCTTGACGACGCCCACCTTCATGCCGGTGACGGGGCTGCCCAGCGCTTCCGTGTAGTCGGGCACGGGCGCGGTGGAGCACAGGGGGTCGTTGGGGTCTTCGCCGGCGATGGCGGCCAGCACCAGGGCGCAGTCCTCTACGGTCTTGGTGAAAGGGCCGAAGTGGTCGGATGAGAAACCGCCGGTGCCGGCGACGCCGCCGTAGCGGCTCACCCGGCCGTAGGTGGCCTTGAGGCCCACGGTGCCGCACCAGGCGGCAGGGTTCCGGACGGAGCCGGCGTTGTCGGTGCCGATAGAGATCAGGCACAGGTCGGCGGCCACGGCGGCGGCTGACCCGCCGCTGGATCCTCCGGGCACGCGGCTGGTGTCCCACGGGTTGTGCGTCGTGCCGAAGTAGGGGTTCATGGTGGTGCCGCCGCCGGCCCACTCGTGCATGTTGTTCTTGCCCAGGACGATGGCTCCGGCCTCGCGCAGCCGAGTCACCACGGTGGCGTCGAAGTCGGGCTTCCAGTCCGCCAGGATCTTGCTGCCGGCGGTGGTGGGGTAGCCCTTGACGGCGAGGTTGTCCTTGATGGAGACCGGCACGCCATGGAGGGGGCCGCGATGGTTGCCGCGTGCGATTTCATCCTCGGCCTGCCGCGCCGCCGCTATCGCGTCGTCCTCCATGACGGTGCTGTAGGCGTTGATCGCGGGATTGAGGCGCTTGATCCTCTCCAGGTAGCAGGCGATCAGCTCCACGGGCGAAACTTCGCGAGCGGCGATACGCGGGGCCAAGCTCGCGATGGTCAGGGTGGTGGGGTCCAGGTCGGGCATGGGGCTTCCTTTCACTACCGGCGAAATGGCGTCCTTCGATTTGGCTTCGCTACGCTCAGTACTAACGGCCCTACGACCACGGACAATGAGCCTACGACCGTTCGTCCCGAGCGTAGTGAAGCGAAGTCGAAGGACACAAGTCAGCCGAGGTCCGCGCAGGCCGGGATCACCTCGCGTCCCCAGAGTTCCATGGTGTGGTCGAACACGCGGTTCGGGGGCGTCAGCAGCAGGTGGGTGACGCCGGCTTCGCCCAACTCGCGGACGCGGGCGATGCACTCCTCCGGCGTTCCGGCGATGGCGAAGCGGTGCAGCAGGTAGTCGGTGATGAGTGCCGGGTCGGCCCGTTCCTCCAGCGGCTTGCTGATGTCGAAGCCGGCCATGAACCGCTTGACCCCGTCCAGCTCTTCCGGCGGTACGGTCTCGTAGGTGAACCGGAAGTTGTGGTGCGCGCGGTTGGCCAAGCGGTGGCGCACGATGTCGCGCGCCCGGTCGCTGTCCTGGTCGACGCAGATCATGCCGGCCATGGCGACGTCGATGTCGGACAGCTCGCGGCCGTCCTCCCGGGAACCGGCGGCGATGTGCGCCTGAGCCCACTCCAGCACGTCGAGGTCGAACCCGGTGCCCAGCATGATGCCGTCGCTGTAGCGTCCGGCCACCCGAAGGCTCCGGGGACCCTCGGCGGCCACGTAAAGCGGTACCGGGAGCTTGCCGACGGTGAGGGCCGTGGTGCCCGCGCCTTCCTTGCCTCGCGGTACCTCGATGCGACGCCCCTGGATCAGTTCGCGGATGGTGGCCAGCCCGGCCGCGAACTCCTTGAGCGGGGTGGCCTTGCGTCCGAGCCTGTAGGTGGAGCCGTCCCCGGTCCCCAGCCCCAGGATCGCCCGGCCGTCCGAGATCTCGTTGCACGTGGCCGCGGACAGGGCCAGGGTGGTGGGGTCACGGTAGGCCATGGTGGTAGCGGCGATGCCGAAGCGCAGCCGCTCGGTGCGCAGCGCGCACACGGTCATGGCCTGGAACCCGTCCAGGTTCTGCAGGTGGCCGTCGGCGAAGAAGAAGCCATGAAAGCCCAGGGCCTCGGCGGCCACGGCGCGCCTGGTGATCTCTTCCGTGTTGCGGGCAGGAGTGTGGATCGAGAAGAGCACGGCTGTCCTTTCGCTCAGTAGCCTATGCCATCCCGAACAGCCGCATGGCGTTGCCGCCCAGGATCTTCTCCTTGTCGTCGTCCGATATGCCTTCCAGCTCTTGCACCATCCGCACCGTGCCTTCCTTCCACGTGCCCGACGGATCGTTGTGCGGGTAGTCGCTGCCCACCGTCAGGTTGTGGTCCTTCCAGAAGTCGCAGGCGTAGCGCACCGAGGTCTCGGCGGCGAAGGCCGATACCCAGATCTGGCTGAAGAACTCGCTCGGAGCCTTGCCGAGTTTCTTGCGGGCGTCCGGGTCCATGTCCAGGCGGTTCATGAGCCAGGGCACGAAGGCGGCCGACCCTTCCACGAAGCAGATGCGCAGGTCGGGGAACTCCTTGAGCGCGCCGCGCAGGATCAGGCTGCCCATGTCGACGATGTAGCGGAACGGGAACGCCAGCAGGAAGGGCAGGGCGTTGTTGTCGGCCTCCAGGAAGAGCTGCTCGATGCCTACCAGCGCGGGGTTGGGATGGCCCTGCCGGTCCGACGCCGTGTCATGCACCAGGATCGGGACGTCGAGCTGGCACACCTTGTCGTAGAACGGCCACAGCCGCTCCGCTCCCAGGTTGGCGTCCTCGAAGCCGCCCATGAACTTCACGGCCTTGATCCCGAGCTGGTTCACCATCCGGTCCAACTCCTTGCAGGACTCCTCCACGTCCGGCAGGAACACCCAGCCGACGCCGATGTAGCGCTCGGGATGGGCGCATTCGGCGAGGTCCCGGGCCACCGCGTCGTTGTAGCGCCGGGCCAGCTCGCAGCCCAGGTCCCGGTCCCAGGTGTACAGCAGCTCGCGGTTCTCCGGGATGAGGACGTGCTTGTCGAACCCCTCGAAATCGGCCTGCGCCACGCGGGTGTCCAGGTCCCAGCGGCCCTTGGGGGCCTGGTTCTTGATAAGCGTGCCGTCCGGCAGCACGGACTTGACCTCGTCCCCGTTCCGCACCACCCGCGGGGATTCGGGGTACTGGTCGCTGATCCCCTCCAGGAACTTCACCGGGAAATAGTGGGTGTCGCAGTCAATGTACATGGCCTTCCTCCTAGGGTTCTTCCGTCATGCCCGACGGACCGTCATTTCCGCCGGTCGGTCCGGCATTCCCCCGTCGGTCCGTCATTGCCGCCCCGCCCTTCCGTCATACCCGCGGAACAGACTGTGTCGAAACTCGTGAGGCATAGACCCCCGGAAACGTCATTCCCGCGAAAGCGGGAATCCAGGGGTGGGGGGTGTGGCGCCTCATTGCCCGGCCCCACCCCACCTGGATTCCCGCTTCCGCGGGAATGACGGAGAGTGATTACGCATACGTAAAGATCGCCCGCCCCAGTATTCTCCCTTCCGCGAGGTCGTCCACCGCCTCGTTGACCTGGTCCAGGGTGTAGCGGCGGGTCACCAGCTCGTCGAGCTTGAGCTTGCCTTCGCGGTACCAGCGGACGAAGGTCGGGAAGTCGCGGTCCGGAAGGCAGTCGCCGGCGTGGGTGCGGGTGAAGTAGCGTCCGCCCGCGAACAGGTTCGTGTTGATGAGCGGCGTGGCGCCGGAGGGCGGCAGTCCGATCAGGAGCGCGGTGCCGCCCCGTTCCAGCCCCGGAGCGCCGGTGCGCACGGAGCGCAGGATCTGCTCCTGGGTGGTGGGATGGCCCACGGCGTCCAGGGCGTAGTCCGCGCCGCCGCTGGTGAGCTCGGTGATGGCTTCCACCGGGTCCACGTTGCTGGCGTTGATGCAGTGGGTGGCACCGAAGCCCTTGGCGAACTCCAGTTTCTCGTCGTCAAGGTCCACCGCGATGAGCGGGTAGGCGTCCACCACGGCGGCGGCCGAGACGGCGCACATGCCGATGCCGCCCACGCCGTAGACCGCCACCGACTCGCCGGGGCGCACCTGCAGCGTGTTGATGATGGCGCCGGAGCCGGTGGTGACCGCGCAGCCGATGACGGACGTCACGTCCGTGTCCACGTCGTCATCCAGGGGCAACACCACCCGCTCGGAGGCCACCACGTGCTCGGCCCAGGTGGAAGCCGAGGCCCAGATGGACTCGCCGCGCCAGACGGCCGGGATGGGCGGCCGCATGTTGAGGGCGTGGGAGACGGGCGGCAGCGGCGACTCGGGGGCGTTGCGGTCCACCCATGTGGTGAACACCCGGTCGCCCTCTTTCACGTGCGTCACGTCGCGGCCCTTGGCCACCACCACGCCGGTGGACTCATGGCCCAGGAGCGCCGGCAGCTTGGAGCGCTGCTCCTCCGGCGTGCGCTGAATCTGGTGGAGCTGAGAATGGCAGATGCCGCTGGCGTAGAGCTTCACTAGCACCTGGTCGGGCGCCGGGTCCGGAAAAGTGACCTCATCCACCACCAAGGGCTTGCGCGATTCCACCAGGATTGCGGCCCGTGACTTCGTTGGCATGGCGTTTCCTTTCCGTCAGACGGCCCGCGGGCCGTGCCGGCCCGAAGGCCGCTATTGCCGCGTGCGGGCGGCTTGGCATTTTTCGTGACTAGTTGCCGGCGGGTGGTTTGTCAAGGGATCGCCCGGCGGCGGTTTCCGCTGGTTCCGGGTTCAAAAAGGTGGTATCCACGACTACGGATTCAGCGTTCCGTGCCCGTCCCCGCGCCACCCTGATCACACGATTCGCGGGACGGGACGCCAGCAAAATCGGGAGGTAGCGATCATGTCCATTATCGATGCCGACGCCCACGTCGTCGAGTCCGAACATACGTGGGACTACATGGAACCGGCGGACCAGAAGTATCGCCCGCTCGTCGTCAAACCGACCGGCGAGGGGGGCGGCGAGTACTGGTTCATCGACGGGAAGATCCGCGGACTGGTTCGGATCGTGATGACCGCCCAGGAGCTGGACGAGGTGGCCGACCGTACCGGCCGCGTGATGTGGACGCCCCAGGAGACGCGCGAGATGGAGAACGTCGAAGCGCGCCTCAAGCACATGGACGAGCTGGGCATAGACGTCCAGGTGCTCTACCCCACCATCTTCATAGAGCAGGTCACCGACAAGCCCTCGGTGGAGATCCCCCTCTGCAAGAGCTACAACCGCTGGCTGACCGACCTTCACAGCCGGGGGAACGGACGCCTGCGCTGGATCTGCGTGTTGCCGCTGCTGGACATGAGCGCGGCCCTTGAGGAGCTGCAGTACTGCAAGCAGAACGGCGCCTGCGGGGTCTTCATGCGTCCCATCGAGGGCCATCGCCTGTTGACCGACCCCTACTTCTATCCGCTCTACGAGAAGGTGAGTGAGCTGGACATGGCCGTGGGCGTGCACGTGGGCAACGGCAACCCCCAGGAGCTGGACCTCGTGTCCCAGTACAACGGCGGCGGCAGCTTCTGGAAGTTCCGCATCCCGGTCATCGGCATGTTCCACTCGGTCATCATGGGCGAAATCCCCAAGATGTTCCCCAAGCTCCGTTTCCACTGGGCCGAGGCCGCCGCGCTTTGGGTGCCGTACGTCGTCAAGGACCTGCAGCGCCGCTGGGGCGCGCAGAACAAGGACCTGCCGGACAACATCCTGAAGGAGTACCGGCAGTACGTATCCTGCCAGACCGACGACGACGTCGACTACGTGCTCAGGTATTCCGGAGAGGACAACATCGTCATCGGCACTGACTACGGCCACAACGACCAGTCCACCGAGATCGAGGCGCTGCGGAACCTGAAGGAGTTGGGGAGTATCACCGAGCCGCAGTACGATAAGATCGTGACGCAGAACCCGAAGGAGCTGTTTGCGCTGCAGTAGGTGGGGGCGGGTTGCCCCGTTGCGCGACGGGACTTGAGCGTAGATTGAGGAAAGGGCGGGTTTCGGACCCGCCCTTTGTCGTTGTGCGGCTAGTCGGCTTTGGTGCGCACCCGCCAGCGCTGGTACTTGGACCGGGCCTCGTCGCAGTTCTCTAGGGTCAGGCGCCGTATGAGATGCACCGGACGGCCGCCTCCGCCTTCGCGCGACTTGCCGCCCGCCACCGTCACGCACAGCTTCGGCGCGGCCTTGGCAACGATCTTGCCGTCGGCTGTCATCGAGAAGCCCTGTCCCGGAGACCCGTCACACTTTGTGAGCCCGAGCCGGGCGCCCGCCTCGGCCGCCGCCGTCATGCACACGTCGAACCCTGGCATGTGGAAGCGTCCTGCCTTGATGGCGTCGCTGTCGAACCCCTGGTCGACTCCGAGTTGCCCCTGGTAGCTGTAG
This sequence comes from Candidatus Binatia bacterium, assembly GCA_022823055.1. Taxonomy (GTDB): domain Bacteria; phylum Desulfobacterota; class Binatia; order UBA9968; family JAJDTQ01; genus JAJDTQ01. The sequence goes on from JAJDXX010000039.1 coordinate 13,227, forward strand.
CAACTGTGGGCCTGCAGCCCTCTGTCGACCCTGGCGCGTTCCTTGTAGCCGCGGATGTCCAGGCAGAAGCCGCGTTGGTCGTCCAGGCGGTCGACGAGGAGCACCTCCACCACATCGCCAGCGGACGCCAAGCCGGCAAGCGGAGCGCCGGCGAGCATGGCCAGCAGGATCAGTCCGAGATATTTCATGAGGGCTCCATTCGTAGACAAAGGGTTCAATTTGCTGGTTTCAGCAACCGTGCGGATGCACCTTTACGCTCATTAGACGCTGTGAGGTTCCTCCCAGAGTTTCAGCAACCGCGCCGCCGTGCCGCCCAGGATATCTTCCTTGACCGGCTCTGCAAGGTCGAGGCCCCTGACCGCTTCGATGTATTCGCGGATGGCCTGGTTGCCCTTGCCCCCTTGCGTGCTCACGCCGGTGAAGTTCTGCGGATAGTCCGTGGCGAACACGAGCCGTTCCGGGCGGATGCCGAGCAACCCGCAACGGAAAGCCGTAATCCCGCCCTCGAAGCCCGAGAGGTCGAAGTAGAGCCGATCGAAGTACTCCTCGAACGGGTGCTTCAAGGTGCCGAACCGGTGCGCCATGGCCACCAGCCGGTCCTTGAGCGCCACGATGCCGCCGCCGAAGTGACCGATGACAAAGTCGATCCCAGGGTGGCGGTCCAGCACTCCGCCGGCGATCAGCCGTATGGTGGCGATGGTTAGATCGATCTCCCGCCCGATGATACGCGGCAGGTCGTAGCCCTGGATCGAATCGTAACCCTTGGGCACCAGTGCCGGGTGCACGAATATCGGAACGCCGAGCCGCGCGACCCGCTCGTAGAACCGGTCCAGCTCCGGCGCGTCGAGAAAGAGGCCGTCTACCTGTGACGTGATGGTTACCCCGTGGAGTCCGCACTCCAGGATTGCCCGATCCAGTTCGTCCAGCGCCTTGCCGCCTTCCAGGACGGGTGCATGAGCAAGCCCGACGAACCGCCCGTGGTACCGCCGCTCCAGCTCCGCGTAGCTGTCATTGATGACCCTGCAATCCTCCAGGCTCCCGTCCCACCCCAGGTGGCAGGACACCACCGACACGTCTACTCCGGCCTCGTCCATGTCGCGGAGCTGCGCCTCTGCGTCGTAGAGCTTCGAGTGAAGGGTCATGCGCGGCACCCCACCCTCGGTGGCCACAGAGACCTTGTCGGAGTAGAGGCCCTTTTGCCGCGCCAGTTCCGCCGGCACGTAGTGATGTTGGAAGTCTACGACCACGGCATTCCTGCTCAACGGGAATGGCTGGGTTTCCGTGCCGGCCTTGGCGGTGAAACTCCGATCTCCCACTCGTCGTCTCGCAACGAAAGGAGCTGCAACGCTTCAAGGACTTCGTCGAGCGCCGAGTCGGAACGGTTACGGTAGACGGCGTTGAGTTGTTCCGTCACCCGTTTCACGGCCAACGCATGCGTCGCCGGAGGAGGAACCCCGGTCTTCATGTTTCACCCCGCTGTTGGCCGCGCATCTTGCGTGCGACGATACGTGTCCACCCGCGCTAGCTTCTCGGCAAGCCGATCCTGCTCCAGCTCAAGCTCGTACTGAATCTGTAGCCCCATCCAGAACTCCGCGGAGTTCTGGAAGAAACGAGACAACAACAGCGCCGTCTCCGCCGTAATGGAGCGCTGGCCATGAACGATGGCGTGTATCCGCCGAACATCGACACCGATGGCCTTGGCGAGACGGTACTGCGTGGTCCTCAAGGGGCGGAGAAACTCTTCGTTGAGTATCTTTCCCGGGTGAACAGGAGGGATGCGCGCTTTACTTGAGTCGTTTCCAATCATGTCACTGCTGCTTGTGGTGTCCAGGAGTTAGGCTTCACTGCGGGCGTGTTGCAAGAAGGGGACTCGGAAGTTGCCGGAGTGAATTACCGTCTGGAGGCGAATGGGACATTCCGTGCTACCGTGGTTTCGTCGAACTGTGCCAGTTCAAGAGCTGTGCTGGGTGGCAAGGGTTCAAGGTGGGCGAGCGCATTACGGGCGTCTCGCAATCCGCTGAGGAGTCTGCGAGTGGCCCGATCCGGGCTTCCGTGTTGGAACAGAAACAGCAACTCGCCCAATTCGGCGTCGTACGGATTCTTCACGCCGTTACCTGCACGGTATGACAGTCGTTCTATAGTATTCCAGTTCCTTTCCACGAATACATGGCGGTGGGATTCGATTCGCGGGAGCAACACGGAAGCTTGGGCACTCCAAAGGCGGCGTCGAATCTCACGCGGTGGGTCCGCGAGAACAGCAAGGGCCGCATGTGCGACTCCGGAGCCCGAAGCCGTGCCGAGTTGCCAGTCCGACAGGGTTTCGGTAGTCCAGTGTTTCTCTTTCGCCAAGGACCGTAACATTTCGTAAGGTTCCAGTATGACGTGAGGAGTCTCATCGAGCATCCGGTCCGCCGTGTCGACATCCCAGCATGCCACGTGTGCTACTGTGGTGGCCAGCAGTAGCCGTTGGGACAGTTCCATTCGACTTTCCGGCAAGCGGTTGTGGGCAAAGAACAGGAGGTCCATTTCGTCAACGACGTCGATCCAGTCGTGGACGGCCATGGTTACGTCTGCCTGCGGTGGGTCGCCTGGAGGTTCCCCGGCGAGTAGAGCAACAAAAAGGGTACGCCCCAGTGTCGGAATACTGCGACTAGCCTCGGCGTATTTGCTGAGAAACTCCCGCCAGCTTGGCCAGAGGTCACCGTTCAAGCCTTCGAGCCAAATCAACCGTCCGCGAAAGGCCTCGTTTTCACAAAGTCCCTTTACGCTGTCGCCGGAGAACAACCCGTTCGGTATGTACTTTTCGCGCAGACTCTTCAGCGGGAATCGGGTGCACTCGAATTTGTTCACGGTCAAAAACCGGCGAGAATTCCACGTGACCACATCTGAAAACCCGTCCGGCATTGTGCCAGGGAACCTCACGACAACGTTGACCCCATTCCGCAGAGACCGTTCGACCGATTCCACAAATCGAGCAGGGCCGGGCAAGTCCCATATCGTCAAGGATTGGGTCCTTCCATCAAGAGCCGACGCAGTAGCGAGTTGACCTTCCAGATTCCCGCGGTTTCCGAAAGCAAACCGAGAAGCTTGGCCCAAGTCAGTCGCCGATTCAGCAGGGTGAAATCAAAGTGTTCATCTATAGGGAGCTGTTCTGCGAGCACCCTTACCTCCTCTGTAGTGTACGCTTCGTACTCGATCAGCTTGTCAATTTCCCGTCGCGCTGAACCATTCACTCCCCAGCAGTCTAGTAGTTGTGCTGATTCCTCCTGAACAAGGGCCTCCAACGACTCCTCACGCTGCTGGGTGTTCAGGTCCTTCGATTGGTCCAGTTTCTCCAGGACTACTGGCCAACCGCCCGAAATATCCATCAATCCTTCGAGACTGTTCTGTTCTACCGGCAAGTTGTTGTCGTCACACCAACGTCGCAGGAATGTTTCATTCCACGGACCGACGCCAATCCAGTCGACCGGTGCGCCTTCCCGCGGTCCGTTCAAAGCGGGGTTGTTGATATTCCCGTTGGCCTCCGCGTCAACCAGGGTGTTCCAGAAGGTCGTAGGATTCGCGAGGAACACAAGCCGGACGTAACGCCGTCTCTCCAAGCGTTTCCACGCCTTGACCGCGCGGTCCGCCCATCTGAGAGCCCAAGGTGTCTCATACGTAACCAAGTACACATGTGTGCCGCGGCGTATATCTGGCCGGAAACGTGTCAATCGCCTTTCGAGATCGCTTTCCGTCATACATCCGTCAATTTCCGTATACAACTCGGTCTCAATGCGACCGCGCAAAAACTCGCTGATTTTATCGACATCCGCTGCTTCAGTCCCGTAGATGATCGTTACCCCGCCACTCTTTCGCAAGAGTGTCTCCTGCTCGTAAGTCAAAGACCCTCGCCGAGGAGAGTCAGGGTCGGTCCTGTACCGTGCTCGGTACGAAGAGGCCTCGAAGAGTTTGGGTAGTTGGCGTTCCTTGTACAAGACTTGTTCGATTTCGGTATCGGTGCCCAGCAACGAGACCACGTTCGGATTGCGGAACGTATATCGCCTATTCCCGGTTGTCTCCTCGGTCGCATGGCGCAACACACCAAGTCCTTCCATTTCCTGAAGCAACATGTCGAATTCGACATCGGAAATCTCGAATCCCGTTCGCCACCAATCGCGGACTTCTTGGGCAATTCGTTGGTTGTCCAAGCCGTTAGCGAGGTCAGAATCGGCGCGCTTCAGCTTGAGCGCAATCGCATATGCGATGACCTCGTACCGCGGATCAAGTTGTAGCGTCAGTCGGAATTTCTCTCGAATAGATTGGCGAAGCCCGTCGCGCCGAAACACAGCCTGAACCTCGTCTGGGCCGATTTGATAGGGAAAGGAGCGCGTCGAATCTCGAAAATACCTGATAAACTCGGCGCCACAGAGCTGAATCAGGGACGGATAATAGTTGGTCTGGGCAAGAATATGGGTGACGAGGTGATCGTGGTGAAAACGGGAGCCAACCGCCGATAGCGGAACGCGAAGAAGGTTGCGCGCCTCGTGCCACTCACCATTTCGCAGCAAGGGACCCACACAAACAGGCTCGCCCAAGTGGGCCAGCGGATGGTTTGCCCGTTCCGTGGTCCGCAGAACGTTATGCAATCCGGAGAACACGACCTTGAACCGACGTTCGGTATCGTCCATCAAGCCTTTCAGGCGGCTCGATTCACGAAAATCTACGAAACCGTCGAGTTCCAGGAAAGCGTCTGCTTCGTCCAGGAGCAACAACAGGCGGCCGTTGTGGTGTTCGTCAAGCCAACGCTTTACGGAGTCGAGGAGCGCGTCGATCAATTTCTGTTCGCCCTGCGGCCTCACATAATCGTCGGGAATGACGCCGATGTCACGCAATTCGTCCCAAAGAATGGCTCCCCAAATGTCCTTGGGCTGAAGATCGTCTCCCATGCCACGAACTTTGAGGTCGATCCACTTGGCGAGTTGCGGTTGTTCGGGGCTGTTGAATTCTGCTTCGGCGGAGCGGAGCAGGGCGGTCTTGCCGAGCTGTCGGCCGCCGTAAACGAAACAAGGCCCGTATTGGTTCATTACCTGACCGCGCTCCACTGAGCGGCCGTAGAACAGTTCGGGCGGAACGAGGCTTGAAGTCGTGACGAAGGGGTCCGCGGCGGTATATGGGAGGGAGCAGTGAAATAGAGTACGCAGGCGGTCAGATTCCCTCGAAAAAAGGTACAGTAACAGGGTCTCGTCCAAAACGAGGAACAGAGTCTGTTCTTGTATGGCCCAGCTACGGAGCCACGCCCTGTCTGGTCCCAATGTGCCGAAATGAAAGACCAACGTGCGGCGGTTGCGATATTTGCCGACGGACTGTATCAGCGATTCCCGCGCGGGTGATCGCCAGTTCAGCACCAGCGTATAATGGCCATTGGCGGCTGATCCGAACTCATGCAATGGACAAATCTGCCTATTCTGCAGTGGATCCACTTCAAGCGAGGCTGTAGTGGTGTCAGTGACAACGAGGCCTCTTACCCTGAATCCCAGTAGGGTCAGGAATTCCTTGAGACGGTCGGCGTCGATTTGCTCGCTTCTCTCCATTTCGTACCAGAGGTTTAATGCCCGGCCCGCCTGCTCCGAAGCCTGTAGCGAAAGGACCCTGAAATCAGTGCCGGCTACAGTCTCACGCTGCTCTGCCGCTTGCACCAGCATGTGGTGTGTTGGTCTCTCGTTTCCACTGAGACTCTCTTCGATGGCGTCCGCAACCGAGAAAAAATCGGCGAACGGATCGGTTTGCGGTCCATCCTCTATGAGTGACTGTCCTCCCTTCAACCTTTGAATGTACTCGCGAGCACTTGCCACATCTCTTTCAGCTAACGCCTTCTCCACGAGTCCCCGCTCTTCGCTTGTTACGCTTTGGCGGGCGTTTTGCCATTCGGCCGTCAACTCCGTTACGCTTTTATTGCGTAGTTGGTCCAGGTGACTACGAACGTCTTCAAGGTCTTTCGTCGTACGCTCGACCGTCGCGGCGTCGATTGACGATGTGGCTGGCGTGATTTGTGCGGCGAGTCGATCGCGTTCGTCGGTAATCTCCCCAAGGATATAGGCCTGTTCAATTTCGTCCTCGATCCTGTACCGATTTTCTTCCAGCATCACGTGCTTCTCGGAGACAGCAACCTCGAGGTCCTTTCGGCACCGATACTCCGCAGGACCGCCTACGTCACTCATTAGATCGCAGACCATCTGTGCACCAATCAGGTCGCCTCGTTGAAGCCGGCCGTCAAAGGCCGATTCCAAGGAGGTCACATGGGCGCTCGTATCCATCAAGAGGCTCAAGGATGACTCGGGGTCCTGGCCGTCGGTCAATCGGTAATCGGCGTCGATAGCGAGACCGGTGACGTACAAGAGGTCTCGACCAAGTATGACGGCAGGCACTTGGTCTTCAGCAGGAACAGTGGCGGATTCATCGCCGGTGAAAAGCGTGGCGAACGACTCAATGGAGGATCGGGCCCGAGCGATGCCGGCCGCAAAGGCCATTGGTGAACGTCTCTCTTGCACTTGCTCCAAAGCGGCGACCGCCGGCCCGTGTAGTAGCTGCACATCTCTGCGCAGTTTATCGACAGCTTCCTCGACGAACCGTTTTTGAGGAGACCGCACATCCATCAGCCGCAGCCAATGTCGAGCGAGGTCCAACGCCGGGGCGACATGATTCTTGAGTTGAACCAAAGCACGTGCTTCGATGTCGCGACCGGTATTCCGTCCTACGCCGTGCCTGTCGGTATCGTGGACAAGGTCCTTGAATTTCTGCGGCTCCTCAAACTGTGCGAGGATGTGGCCAGTCCTCTCCCTGTTCGCGTCATCAGTTTCGGTCAGGATATCGACGAGTTTGCTCAAGACGCCGCCCTTGCCCAACCAGTGTTTCCATACTAGCTGTGCGGGACGAAATAGAACGGTCTGGGCAGTTGCGTTAAGGTGCCAATCGCGGACGTCTGCACGGTGTTTCTCGAATTGGCTTTCCCAAATGGTGTGGTTGAGAGCGAGGCGAAGCCGGAGGACGTCAAGACGCACCCCCTGCAAACGCTCTGCGTGGTGGGTGACTGCTTGGCTGAAGTCGTACAACGGTGACAACGCGCTTGAGAGCCGGATTTGTTTCAATGCGGACAATGCACCAGTAGGTGGCGCAAACAGGGTTGGCAGCAATGTGCCGGAAAAGAGCAACAGGTTGAGTGCGTCATCGATTTCGGAGTCATCGCGCGCGAGGTCTAGTGACGCGACGGCTCCAAGGTGCTCCGCCAGGGTTTGAACAATTTCCCCTTCGGCGCTGTGTACTGAATCGCCCAAGGCTGCGGCTGCAATGAGGTCTGCAGGTGGGAAGGCAGGGCCTGGGTCGCGACTGTCGTGATGAGGGATAAGCTTGGCAATGTGGTACGCGATGCCCAATCGATCGTCTCCGATGGCTCGCCAGACTGCGGCTGTACGGAGATTGAGCAAAGGGTCATCGTTGCCATCCTTGGCTGGCGATTTCGGGGCAGGATGGACAGTCGTCTCGTCGAGGTCGTCCGCCTGTACCGTGGTATTTCGGGTACCATCATCCGTTGAGGGTTCGTCTATCGAGGGAGAGCTTGGCAAGGGAGTAGGGATCGAGCCGACGGAATCTTCCTCTTTTCCGCTCGTTGATGGATCGGGTTCCGGCGGGTCCATGTGTGTGCCGTCGACGATGATGTCGTTCGGAACGTGAGCGGCCACACCTTTCACGTTGGCCGCGGAGGGAACGTCGTTCGGTTCGTCGCCGGGTTCATGGGCCGCTGGAACCGGTTTCGTGCTGGTTTCCGCCCATTCACGCTCATAGTCTCTTTGGGGTTCGTATGCGCGACCTGTCGGCGAAGCCACCAGCAGAACGGTCCGCAGAGCCTCGGTCTCGACACTCTTGGATCGCGCCAACTGGCGGTGCAGTTCCTCCACTTGCTCACTCGCACCCACGTTGAACGGATCTTTCTTCCTAATGTCCTCAGCCTCGGAAAGGTCTCGCTCCAATGTGGCGGTATTCTCAGAAGCACTACGCCAGTTACCCACGGCGTCTCCGAGGTCTCGTCCGACGCGCTCCGTATCCTCACGGAGGGTTGCGACGTCGGCTCGGAGATCCGCCAGATAGACGAGCTTCCACAACGCACAAAGATCTGGGATAAGGCGTGCCAATGGAGGCACCCCTGTCGTGTGAGATCGGATACTCGTAGCAGCTTCGTCCAGCAGGTTCTCAATGCGGGTCTTCTCAAACGCCGCCTGTACCGGCCCGCGAAGTCTCTCTACCTTGCCAGCACGACGCGCCAACTCATCGAATAGCTGGGTTTCAGAGGGGTTGCTACCGAGTTGGAGCGCGACATCTGCCACAGCTTGGCAAGACTCGCCCAAGGCTACCAGGAGTTCTTCCGACCCTCCAGCCACGGGATATTGGCCGTGTTCGTCTGCAACCTCCTTTCCTCCGGTCTTCTCCGCGTTGGCGTGTTCCAGTGTGTCACCCAAGGCAAATCGAAACTCATCGGCGAGGGTCATGTTTTCTTCAGACGCCCAAACGAGCAAACGGATATCATCGAGGATGGACGCCGTGGCGAATGCGGCAAGTGTGACGATTCGCTGTCGTTCCGGATCGAGCGCGTTCCAGTTCAGCACGTCGTTGCGAATTTGCGGTAGAGCAGCCAGAGCCGGTCGTTGCCAGTCAACAGTCTTGGCTGAAGGGTCGAAGAAGTCGTGGCAATCAGCGAGAGCTTCTTCGTCGATTCTGGCCTCGAACAACGCCGGGTCGTAGTGACGTACCACGCAGACTTCCAGAGATGGCCACAGGTGGTGCTCCGAGAAGTTTTGCGTAGCGTGGACACACCACATTTCACGGCGTACCTCCGGCAACCCGTAGAAGGTTGAGATGTTCCATTGCACGCGTGCCGCCGTTTTGAGGCCAGAGGGAGGCATAAGGCCATGTTCCTTGAGTTTCCCGCTGACGGGCTTCTGCTTCACGAAATCCTGTCTGGTGGCACGGCTTCCGATACCGAGAAGATGACAAAGGCGATCATAGCCTTCCTTCCCTGAAGCCAAGCACTCCGGTAGGCCTGTCGGCATCCAGCGGTTCATTTCTGCTGTCTTGTTCCCCATATCAGTCCTCGACTTCGGGCAAGTCTCCGGCGGAAGTGTCAGTTCTTTGACGGAAGAATAGACACAGACATGGCTCTTTGCCAACCTGCCGCGTGTCATGCGGTCATGCGCCTATCCATTGACACGGCGTGTTTTCCGTGGATACGATCCGGGCGTTGTACGATGGCGATGCAGATTGCGCTGTTGCACGCCATCAGGCTAGCGACAACAGCGCCATCGAGACCCTTCGGACGATGAACAACGACAGGACCACCATCCCCAGCACCTGCTGGGAGTGCAGCGCCCATTGCGGGTCGCTGGTTACCGTCGAGGACGGGCGGGTGACGAAGGTGTCCCCGTACCCCGAGCACCCGGCGTCCCTGGGGGCTTTCTGCGTCAAGGGTATCCGAGGCCTGCCGGAGTTGACCTACCATCCGGATCGAGTGCTCTATCCCATGAAGCGCACAGGGCCGCGGGGCGGGGGGCGGTGGCAGCGGGTGTCGTGGGACCAAGCGCTGGACGAGATGGCGGAGGGGATGCTGGCGGTGCGGGAGAAGTACGGCGCTCCCGCGTTGTGCGGTGCCGTGAGCAACGCGCATTTCAGCCGCGGGGTGATGTTGGCCTTGCTCCTGCGCGCTTTCGGCTCGCCCAACTGGATGATGAACCAGGACCTGTGCGGCGGGTGCCGGGCGCTGAGCGACCGGATCACGGGGCTGGCCATCAGCAAGGGCGAGGACATCGACAACACGCGGTGCGCTCTGGTCGTGGGGCGCAATCCGTATGCGGCGGACCCGCCGCAGTGGCAGGCGCTGAAGCGCGCCAAGGCCAAGGGCGCGAGCGTCGTTGTCATCGATCCGGGAGAGACGCCGGCGGCCACCATGGCGGACCTGTGGCTGCGGCCTCGCCCGGGCACGGACGCCGCCATCGGGCTGGCGATGATCCACTGGTCGGTGGAGCACGGCCGCTACGACCGCGATTTCGTAGAGCGCTGGTGCCATGGCTTTGATGCGCTGGCGGAGCGGGCGGCGCGGTACCCCGCACAACGCGCCGCCGAGTTGACGGGTGTGCCGCGAGCCGACATCGAGCGCGCCGCGGAGTTCTACGCCGACGGGCCGTCGTGCTTCGTGAGCGGCCACGGTATCGATGCCTTCAGCGCCGGAGTCCAGACGTTCCGGGCGTTTCATTGCCTGGTGGCCATCAGCGGCAACCTGGACCGCAAGGGCGGCAACCGCCGGGTGAAGAAGCCGGCCGGGTTCACAAACTACATCGAGGTGCTGCACAAGCCTGAATTCCGGCTGCCCCTGGAGGTGGAGAACCAGACCATCGGCGCCGACCGCTTCCCGCTATGGGCGGGACCGGAGGGCTGGCAGACCGCGTGCCACAATCCGTCGGTCATCGAGGCGGTGCTGAGCGGCAAGCCGTATCCGGTGCGCGCCATGTACGTCAGCGGCGTGAACATCGTGGTGACCTATCCCGACACCCCGAAGACCCTGGAGGCGCTCAAGTCCCTGGACTTCCTCGCGGTGGCCACCCACATGATGAACCCCACCGCCGAGTACGCGGACATCGTGCTGCCCAAGACCACGGGGTTGGAGGACGAGGAGGTGTCGCTGGAGGGGTCCGGGCCGTGCCTGAGCCTGATCCAGCCGGCGGTGGAGCCGCTGGGGGAGGCGCGCGGCGACTTCCACATCGCCCATGACCTGGCCCGGCGCATCGAAGCTCGGGGGCTCACCGAGGCGCGGCGCTTCATTCCCTGGGAGACCAAGCGCGAGTTCAATGAGTTCCTGCTGGGCGATTGCGGCGTCACCGTGGAGCAGATGCATGAGAAGGGCTACGCCAATTTTCCGTTCACCTACGGCGATTTCGAGAAGGCCGGGTTCAAGACCAAGACCGGCAAGGTGGAACTCTACTCCGAGCGCCTCGCCGAGTTGGGCCTCGATCCGCTGCCGGACTACACGCCCACCCGCGCGGAGCGGGAGGCGCCGGCGGTGCGCGACGCCTACCCGTTGACCCTGCTCACCGGGGTGCGAGAGCGCACCTACCACCACTCGCGGTTCCGCGACCAGGGCTGGGCGCGCAAGGTGTCGCCCGACCCGTGGCTGCAACTGCACCCGGAGACGGCGACGCAGTACCGTCTCGCCCACGACGATTGGGTCTGGGTGGAGACCGCGGGCGGCCCGGGCCGTTGCCGCCTGAAGGTCCGCGTCACCGAGGCGACCCTGCCGGGGGTTGCGCGAACCGGCATGGGCTGGTGGTACCCGGAGGCGGAAGCCCCGCACCGGGGCGCGCTGGAGGTGAACATCAACGCAGCCATGCGTTATGATGGGCCGTGGGATCCGGTGACGGGATCCGCAGATACGCGCGGGCTGCCGTGCCGTATTGCCAAGGTCGAGAGTTTGTGAGAACACGAGTTGAAGAAAACCCCGGAACGTCGGAGGAAGACCCATGCTGAACATCGTCAGAGAACCGGCCGTGCTGAATCAGCCGGTGGTGGACCCCGCGGCCTGGACCGCGGAGGACCTGGACTCCGACCAGAGCTGGATCCACCCGCTGACCGAGAGCGAGATCGCCGATCTGGACGCGGCCGTCGCCCGCGTGGAAGAGCGCGGGCTTGATGTCCTGGACATCACCCGGGACGACTTCGTGCTTTCGACCTTGGGGGACCGGCTCGATGAGGTCGCCGACGACGTGATCAACGGCCGTGGCATCGGGCTCATACGGGGTGTGCCGGTGGAGCGCTACAGCCGCATGCAGGCCGCAATCGCGTTCTGGGGCATCGGCCTCTTCCTCGGCTATCCCGTGTCCCAGAACTCCAAGGGGCACCTGCTGGGCCACGTTGCCGATCTCGGCGGCACCCTCAAGAACCCCAAGCACCGCGGCTACCAGACCCACGACATGCTGCCGTTCCACTCCGACGCCTGCGACGTGGTCGTGCTGATGTGCCTGCACCCGGCCAAGTCCGGCGGCAGCAGCCGGTTTACGAGCACCCTCAACGTGTACAACGAGATGCTGAAACGCCGGCCCGACCTGGTAGCGGAGCTGGCCGCCCCCATCTACCGCGACCGGCGTGAAGAGGTTCCCGAGGGCAAGGACCCGTGGTGGCAGCTCCCGATCTTCAACTTCTATGAAGACTATCTGACCGTCAGCGCGGGCGGCACCTACATCCGTTCGGCCCAACGGTTCGAGCAGTTGCCGCGCCACACCAAGGAACTCAAGGAAGCGCTGGATCTCTTCGCCAAGCTGAACAACGAGCTGTCCTACGACATGGAGTTCCTGCGGGGAGACGTGCAGATCCTGCACAACCACGTCACCTGCCATTCGCGCACGGAGTTCGAGGACTATCCCGAGTTAGAACGCCGACGCAACCTGCTGCGGCTCTGGCTCGGCACGCCCGGCGGCCGGCCGCTGCCGCCGGCTTACAACGACCGTTTCGCCCACCTGAAGCCCGGCGAACGCCCGGCGGGCGGCGTCGTGGTGCCGGGTACGGTGTACAGCGCGCCGCTGTATCCGGAGTAGGGAAGGCGCACCGCTCCCCGCCCCTGGATTCCCGCTTTCGCGGGAATGACGATTCGGAGGCTCAGTACGGCCGGCAGAGCCGGTCGCGTGCGCCCCAGATGTCGATGCCGCCGGCGATGACGTCGCGGGCTTCGAGCAGCAGCGGCTCGTGGGCGTCGACGTAGGGGGCGCCGGGGTAATTGATGAGCTGGAGCGTTTCGTAGGCGCCGACGACACGGTCGGCGGCGGGCAGTTCCACCTCGACGTCGCGGTTGCCGGTGCTGATGGCGGCGTCGGCGGCCTTCTCGTAATACAGCAGCGGCGCTTCGGTGCCGTCCTTGCCGCCGTACTCGTAGGTGACGAGGACGGTCTTGATGCCCTGCTCCTCGCAGCCTTTCACCGTCAGCATGACCTCGATGAAGGCGTTGCCCGAGCCGGTGCGCGTGATCAGCGCGGCGTCGGCGCCGAGGGAGGCGGCCAGCCCCACGGCGTTCCGGGCGGCGATCTCCTTCTCGCGCGAGGTCTCGAAGCCGATGCGCTCCAGGATGACCCCGGCGCAGCGGAAGCGCTTGTCCCTGAGCAGCGCCAGCACCAAGGGCTGGTTCTGCCAGTTCCAGGTGATGGGATGATAGCTCACGGTGCGGATGGTGCCGGGGGCGATGGCGCCGTCGATGAGTTCGTTGGGGTGGATGACCGTGGACAGGGTCTCCTGCACATGGAGTCCGTAGTAGGATACGTTGGACGGCTTGTGCTCCGCCTCGGTGAAGCAGCCGATAATGACGACGGCGCGGGGCAGGTCGCCGCCACGACTGTCCGGGTCGAAGACCTCCATGTCGTCGGGCGGGAGGCCGGTGGTGGTCTCGGCCACCTTCAGCGCCACGCCGAACTGGGCGCGCTGGATGGCCTGATGGGCCTCGTAGGCGGGCAGGCCCTCTGCCAGATCCAGCGTCATGACCAGGTTCACCAGGGAGGCGAACGGGGTCATGTCGGCGCCCGGACCCCACATGTCGAGGATGGCGCTCCGCTGTGAGGTCGTGCCGGTGCGGACGGTGCCCTCGTAGGCCACGGCCGTGGCCAGCGCCATGCCAGAGAGCCGGTGCGTGCGCCCGGAGCCCACCGGCGCCACCGGTCCGAGGATTCCCGGAAACACCTGTCCCGAGCCCGCGGTCTTGATGCGCGGCTCCACCACGTCGCGGATACCCGTGACCCGCGCCTTCTCGCCCGGGCACACCACGTCGAAGCGCGCGGACCGCACCCGCGGGTCCTGCTCCGCCAACGCCGCGAGACCTTCGGCGTCCACCTCCAGCACTGCGGAGTCGTAACGCGTCTCGCGGCCGAACCGGATCTCGCGCACGCCGTATTCCGCCAGCTCGAGGCCGCTCATGGCAGACTCCGCGTGCGATCCGTCATCGCGCCTGTCTCCACCGTCACTGCCGCCGCCCTCTCCGTCATTCCCGCGGAAGCGGGAATCCAGGGGTGGCGGAGGGGTCCAACGCTGGCAAGCCCCCGCCCCGCCTCTCCTGGATTCCCGCTTCCGCGGGAGTATCTGTGATGGAAATCAAGGGCTAAACGAGTTGTGGGCTGTGGGCAGGCAACCACGGGGTACCGCGGCGAGCGATGGCATGGAGTTGCAACAAGAGCTTTCGCATCACCGCTACGA
>JAJDXX010000211.1 GCA_022823055.1 Candidatus Binatia bacterium
CGTCGATGCCCTCTTCGACGCCCACGAAGACACCGAAGTCGGTGATGTTCCGCACCGGCCCCTTGATGACGCTGCCCTCGGGGTACTTCTCCTTGGCCAGGAACCACGGGTTGGGCAACACCTGGCGCAGGCCCAGCGAGATGCGCCGCCGTCCGGGGTCGACGTTGAGCACCATGGCCTCCACCGTCTCGCCCGTCTGGACCACCTTGGAGGGATGGGACAGCTTCTTCGCCCAGGACATCTCCGATACGTGGATGAGCCCCTCGACCCCTTTCTCCAGCTCGACGAAGGCGCCGTAGTCGGTCAGGCCCACCACCTTGCCGGTGATCTTCGAGTCCACCGGGTACTTTTCCGCCACCGCCTCCCAGGGGTCCGGCGTGATCTGCTTCATTCCCAGGGAAATCCGCTCACGCTCCTTGTCGAACTTGAGCACCACGATCCGGATGGTCTCCCCGATGCCGAGGAGGTCGCTGGGATGGTTGACCCGGCCCCACGACATGTCGGTGATATGCAGGATCCCGTCGATACCGCCCACGTCCACGAACGCGCCGTAATCCGTGATGTTCTTGACGACGCCTTCCAGGATCACGCCCTCGTCCAGGACCGCCAAGGTCTCCTTCTTGAGAACCTCGCGTTCCTGCTCGAGCAGCATCTTGCGCGACACCACCACGTTGTCGCGCATGCGGTTGTACTTGAGAATCGTGAACCGATCCTGCTTGCCCACGAACTGGTCAAGGTTCCGCGTCGGGCGAATGTCCACGTGCGAGCCGGGAAGGAATCCGTCCACCCCCAGGTCCACCTTGAAGCCGCCCTTGACCCGCGCCACGATGGTGCCCTCGATGGGTATGGCCTGCTCGTAGGCCTTCTCGATCCGGTCCCAGACCTTGATGCTTTCGGCCTTCTGGCGCGAGAGCACGATCTCGCCCCTGTCCCCTTCCGGGGACTCGAAGAACACGTCCACGTCGTCCCCCACCGCCACCTGCAAGGCGCCCTCGCGATCCTGAAACTCCTGCACGGGAATCCGGCCCTCGGTCTTGTAGCCCACGTCCACCACCACGTGGGTGGGGTTGACGTCGACGATCTTGCCGCTCACCACCCCGCCAGGCTGCACCGCCTGGAGACTCTCCTCGAACAGGGACCGAAAGTCATCCTCGGCGGGCGCTGCCTCCTGGCCGCGCGCCGTCTCCTCGCTCGCAGGAGCCTGCTGGCTCTGCGAACTCTCCTCGTTCTTGTTCTCCTCGCCTTCCGTCATGAAACAATTCTCCCATTCTCATTGGATTTCTTCTTGACTTCCTGCAGCACCCGCTCCACCACCGCCTCCACCGGCAACGACGTCGAATCGATGAACACCGCGTCGTCGGCCCGGCGCAACGGTGCCACCGCGCGCCCCTTGTCGCGACGGTCCCGGCGCACCACGTCCGCCAGCGTCTCTTCCAGCGTCAGGCCCGGCTCTTTCGCCGCAAGCTCCCTGAAACGCCGGCGCGCGCGCGTTTCCGGGGAAGCGTCCAGGTAGACCTTGACCTCGGCCTCGGGGAAAACCACAGTGCCCATGTCGCGCCCTTCGGCGACGACGGCGCCGCCCCGCCCCATGGCGCGCTGCAACTCGGCCATGCGCTTGCGCACCACGCCCAAGCCGGAAACCTTGGACGCCATCTGTCCCACCTCGGCGGTGCGGATGGCACCGCTCACGTCCACGCCGTCGAGCATCACCGACGGCGCGCCCGCATCCGCGCCCAGGTCCACCGCGGTGTTCCGCAGAATACTGCCCAAAGCTGCCTCGTCGCCGGGATCCGCCCCATGGCGCATGACCTTCCAGGCCAGCGCCCGATACATGGCCCCCGTGTCCATATAGCGGTATCCCAAGCGCTTCGCCACGGCCTTTGCGACGGTACTCTTACCCGCGCCGGCCGGGCCATCGATGGCCACGATCAACTATCCTAACCTCCCCAGACAGCAGGCACAAACGGTGCGCCGCCACCCGAACTTGCATTTCTCCTTCAGCCACGGAGCTTTTCCAGGCTCTCGAAGAAGCCGGGGAAAGAGACCTTCACGCAATTCTCTCCCGCCAGACGTATACCGCCCGCGGCCGAGAGGCCGGCCACGGACAGAGCCATGGCCACCCGATGGTCGCCGTGGCTTTCCACCGAAGCCGCATCGAGCGAGCCGCCTCCCTCGATGGCGACGTCGTCGCCGCGCACCTCCACCCGCGCGCCCATCTTGGAAAGCTCGCGGCCCATGGTGGCGATGCGGTCGGACTCCTTGAAGCGCAACTCGCCCACGTCGCGGAAGAGCGTGGTTCCTTGGGCCAGGACGGCGGCGACGAACAGCACCGGGTACTCGTCGATGGTCCGGGGCGCAAGCTCGGGCGCGACTTCCGTCCCGGTGAGCGTCGCGCCGCGTACCCGGATATCCGCCACCGGCTCGCCCGCCTCCTCGCGCCGCCCCGTCAACTCGATGTCCGCGCCCATGGCCCGCAGCACCTCGATGACGCCGCTGCGGGTGGCGTTGCACCCCACGCCGCGCACCGTCACGTCGGAACCCGGAATGGTGGCGGCCGCCACCGCCAGGAACGCGGCCGAGGAAATGTCTCCCGGCACCGTGAGGCGCGTTCCCGTGAGCTCCTGCGCGCCGGGCACGACCACCGCGGGCCCGATGCTCTCCAGCCTGGCGCCGAAACCGCGGATCATGATCTCGCTGTGGTCGCGGGACCGGTAAGGCTCCTCGAAACGCGTCTCGCCCCGGGCCTGCAGGCCCGCCAGCAGTACCGCGGACTTGACCTGGGCGCTGGCCACGGGCGACGCGTATTCGATGCCGTGGAGCGCGCCGCCGTGTATATCGAGCGGCGCGCATCCTTCACGGTCGGACATCCGCGCTCCCATGCGCGTGAGCGGCTCCGTCACCCGCTTCATCGGACGAGTGCGCAACGAGTCGTCGCCGTCCAGGGTGACCGCGAAGGGCCGGCCCGCCAGCACCCCCGCCAGAAGGCGCATGGTGGTGCCGGAATTGCCGCAGTCGATGGTCTCCCGCGGCGCCTGCAAGCCGTCCCAACCCCTGCCTTCGATGCACAGAGCGCCGTCCTCGCGCCGGAACGCGACGCCCATGCGCCGGAACGCCGACACGGTGCTGGAGTTGTCGGCGCCCGCGGACATGTTGTGGATGCGCGTCTCTCCCCGCGCCAAGGCGCCCAGGATCACGGCACGGTGTCCGATGGACTTGTCGCCCGGCACTTCCAGTGCGCCCCGGAGCGGGCGCGAAGCCTGTTCCACCCGTACCATGCCTACTCTATCCTCTTGCGCGTCTCCAGCGCCCGTTCGAGCTCCCGCTCCAATCCCGGCCCGTCGCTCCGCTCGACGCAATCCGCGAAGCGATCGATGGCCCGGGCGAATTCCCGAAGCCCCTTGAGGACCGGCTCCCGGTTGAGAAGACAGATGTCGCGCCACAGTTCCGGACGCCCGGCGGCGATGCGGGTGGTGTCCTTGAACCCGGAGCCGCAGTATTCCGCAAGGTCCAGCGAGTCGATCCGTGTACGGTCCAGAACGTTCACCAGCGCGGACGCCGCGACGTGGGGAAGATGGCTCACCACGCCCAGGATCCGGTCGTGGCGCGCGGCGTCCATCAGCTCCACCCTCGAACCGACGGCGCGCCAGAACGCGCGCAGCTTCTTCACCGCGGCGGCGTCGCTCTTCCCTGTCGGCGTGATGATGCAGCGCCGCCGGACGAAGAGGTCGGCCCTTGCCGCATCCGGGCCCCACTTATCGCTGCCGGCGATGGGATGCGCGCCGACGAAGGGCGGGCCGCCCTTCAGCAATCGTTCCATGTCCGCCACCACCCGGCGCTTGACGCTGCCGACGTCGCTGATGAGACAGCGTCGATCGAGCCGTGGCAGGAACGACCGGGTCAAGGGCGCGATGGCGCTCACCGGCGTTGCCAGGACGAGGAAGTCGGCGTCCTCGGGAAACTTCCCGGCGTGCAGAAAGTAGCCGTCGAGAATGCCTATCCTCCTGGCCCGGCGCAGGGTTTTCTCGTTGCGGCCGTAGCCCACCACCCGCTCCACCAGCCCGCGCTCCCTGGCGGCCAGCGCCAGCGAGCCGCCGATCAGCCCCACGCCCGCGATCACCAGGGTGCGGAACATCAGCCGGCGCCTCCGTCCCCCGCCTGGATCTCCGACAAGGCGTCGAGAAATCGCCGGTTCTCGCCCGCGGTCCCCACGGTCACGCGCACGTGCTCGGGAAACTCGGGGCCCACGGGGCGCACGATGACGCCGCGGCGCAACAGCTCCTCGTACACGCGCGCCGGGTCGCCGGTGCGCACCAGGATGAAGTTGGCGTGGCTCGGCACCCACTCGACCCCGCGGGCCGTCAACTCCTCGGTCAGATACGTCAGCCCCTGCCGGTTGACTTCGATGCTGCGTTGCAGGTGTGCGGCGTCGTCCAGCGCCGCGGTGGCCGCCCACTGGGCCGCGGCATTGACGTTGAAGGGCTCCCGCACCTGGTTCATGACGGCGACGATCTCGGGATGGGCGATGCCGTAGCCGACGCGCAGGCCCGCCAGGCCGTAGGCCTTGGAGAAGGTCCGCAGGGTCAGGAGCGAGCGGTCCTCCCGGTGATAGCGTAGCGAGTCCGGATAGTCCGGGTCGTTCGCGTACTCGAAATAGGCCTCGTCCGCTACCACCAGCACGTCGGGTCCCACCCGTTCGAGAAAATCCTCCCACTCGGGCCGCCGGTAGATGGTGCCCGTGGGGTTGTTGGGATTGGCCAGGAAGACGCAGCGCGTCTCGGGCGTCATCGCCTGGGCCATGCTCTCGAGGTCGAAGCCGTAGTCCTTGAGCGGCACCGTGCGCACGGCCGCGCCCATGGCGGCGAGGGCGAGGCCGTAGGCCACGAAGCTGCCGCGGGACATCAACGCCTCGTCGCCCGGACGCAGGAACGTCCGCACCGCGAGATCGATCAGCTCATTGGAGCCGTTGCCGAAGACGAGCCTCTCCGGCGCCACATTCAGTCTGGCCGCCAACGCGTGCCGCAGATGGAAACAGTCGCCGTCGGGATAAAGGTGCAGCTCCTCCAGGTGCTCCCGCAAGGCGGCCAAGGCCTTGGGCGACGGTCCCAGCGGGTTCTCGTTGGAGGCGAGCTTGGCCGAGCCCTGGATGCCGTACTCCCGCTCCACCTCGTCGATGGGCTTGCCGGGCACGTAGGGCACGATGCGCCGGATATAGTCCGGAACCTTGTCGGTGATGCTCATAGGCTTTGGGGATACGATCCGAGGACCTTCAGGAAGACACAGCTTTGGCCGAGCTGCTCCAGCGCCTTCTCTACATGTTCCTCCTGCCGGTGGCCCTGGAAGTCGATGAAGAAAACGTACTCCCACGCTTTCTGGCGCGAGGGCCGGGACTCGATCTTGGTGAGGTTGATGCCGTGCCCGGCGAAGGGCGCGAGCATTTCATGCAGCACGCCCACGCGGTCCTTGGCGGCGAAGACGATGCTGGTCTTGTCCTCCCCCGTGGGCGAAGGAGGGTCGTCGCCGATGATGTAGAAGCGGGTCATGTTGTCCTGGTTGTCGGCGATGTTGGCCTGGACGATCTTGAGCCCGTAGACGTCGCCCGCCAGACGGCTGGCCACCGCCGCCACCTGCCGGTCCGCCCGCGCTTCCCTGGCCGCCTGGGCCGTGCTCGCCACGGCCTCGACCGAGGCGTTCGCATGGTGCGCCCCCAGCCAGCGGCGGCACTGGCCCAGGGCATGGGAGTGGGACAGGATGCGGCGCACGTCGGCGGCGCGCCCCGAGCGGGACAGGAGGCACAGCTCGATGTCGATGCTGACCTCGCCGCAGATCTGCACGTCCGAGTCCTGAAGAAGGTCCAGGGTGTGGGTCACCACCCCCTCGGTGGAGTTCTCGACCGGTACCACGCCGTAGTCGACGTTGCCGGCGCCCACTTCGCGGAAGACGTCGGCGATGGTGGGCTCGGGCCGGTAGCGCACGGTGCTGCCGAAGTGGCGCTGCGCCGCCATGTGGGTGAAAGTCGCCTCGGGACCGAAGAACGCCACCTTCATCTGTGCTTCGATGCCGCGGCAGGCGGACAGCACCTCGCGGAAAACCGCGCGCACCGACGGCGGCGGCAACGGCCCGTGGTTGGCTTCGGTGATCCGCCGGTACACCTCGCGCTCGCGGCTGGCCACGTAGACGCGTTCTCCGTTCAGATCCTTGTACCGCCCAATCTTCAGGGCGAGGGATGCTCTCTCGTTGAGAAGCGCTACAATCCTGGAATCAACTCGGTCGATCTTTTTGCGGAGGGCATCTAACGATTCTCGGCGGCTCAATGAAAACCTCGAGGGGAAGGATTCGGAACGAAACCGCTACGTTAGCCCAAGAGCCGGGCAATTGCAAATCAGCGTGGACGCGTCGGGGCGCCCATGGACCGTCCAGCGACCCCCGCGGCTGCTTCGTTGACGGCACGGTATCATGGTAGCCTCCCCGAGGGCATATTGCGTGACGGGACACGATCACCGCACGGACACCGGCCATGACCGCATGAACCGCGCGGGCCGATGAGCGGCACGACATGCAACGCCAGACCCAGGCCTATCTTTACGCCGGCGCCACGGTGCTTTGCTGGTCCACGGTGGCGACGGCATTCAAGCTCTCGCTGCGCCACGTGAGCGCCGACGCGCTGGTGTTCTACTCCTCCCTGGTTTCCGCCGGGGTGCTGCTGGGCATCACCGTCGCCACCGGGCGGCTCGGACAGCTCCGGGAGTGGCGCATGGGAGACCTGCGCACCTCCCTGGTCCTGGGTTTCCTGAACCCGTTCCTCTACTACGTCGTGCTGTTTCGCGCCTATGACCTCCTGCCGGCGCAGGAGGCACTCACGCTGAACTTCACGTGGCCCATGGTTCTGGCGCTGTTCTCCATCCTCCTGTTGGGGCAACCCATCAGCCTCCGCGCGGTCCTGGCCATGGGCATCAGCTTTTCCGGCGTGGCCGTCATCGCCACCCGCGGCGATCTGCTCGCCCTGGATCTGGCCAATCCACACGGAGTCGCCCTGGCGCTGGGCAGTACCCTGATCTGGACGTTCTACTGGATCTATGGGGTCAAGGACCGGCGCGATCCGGTGATGCGCCTGCTCGTCAACTTCGTGTTCGGATGCGTTTTCTCCGGGGGCTTCCTGTGGCTCTCAGGCGCCCTGGCGGTACCCGCGCCCACGGGCCTTGCGGGCGCCGCCTACATCGGCACGTTCGAGATGGGTATCGCCTTCGTCGCTTGGCTCCGGGCGTTGAAGCTCTCGCGCACCACTGCCCAGGTGGGGCAATTGATCTACGTCACGCCCTTCCTCTCACTACTGGTAATCGCGTTCGTCGTGGGAGAGCCCATCTACCCGAGCACACTGGCGGGGCTGGGCTTGATCATCGGGGGGATCGTGTTGCAGCGCGGGGGATGAATCCGGTATCTCCTGCAACGCCGATTCGTCCACCTACCGTCATTCCCGCGGAAGCTTGCCCTCGACTCCGATCGGGGGCGGGAATCCAGGCGGGGTGGGCCGGGCAATGAGGCCGCCACACCCCCTTCCCCTGGATTCCCGCTTCCGCGGGAATGACGGTAGAGGTGTCAGCGCTTCTCCTACTTCATTAAGGGGAAGGACCAGGGGCTCATCTCCTCCGCGGTACGTCCGAGCGCATCCCAGTCCTGCAGGTGGTCCCAGGCATGCTCTCCTGCCTCCTGCGCCTGCGCCCGCAGGGCCTCCATGTCCACGCCGGGTATCCGGCCGTCCTCCATCCGCACCACGCCGTCCACGATCACGGTCCGCACGTCGTCGCCGATGCCGCACTCCACAAGGCTCTTGATGGGATCGCGCACCGGCCCGTAGCGCAGGGTGCCGCGCCCGGAAACGTCGACGATGATGATGTCCGCCCGCGCGCCGGGCGCCAGCCGCCCGAGGTCGTCTCGTCCCAGGGCCCGGGCGCCCCCCAAAGTGGCGGCCTCGAAGACATCGGCCGCGCTGGCGGCGTGCAGGTTGCGTCCGATGACCTTGCCGAAGTAGGAGGCGATGCGCATCTGCATCATGAAGTCGCGCGGGTAGGTATCGCTGCCCAGGGCGATGTTGACCCCGGCCTTGCGGTAGCGCTCCCACGAGTCCAGACAGCGGCCGCGGCGTGCGATGTTCACCGGGCAGTGGGAGATGGACACACCGTGTTCTCCCATGATCTCCAGGTCCCGGCCGCCCGCGAAGTTCATCTGCGGGTTCTCGGCCACCAGGTTGCCGTGGCCGATGGTGACGTCCGGGCCCAGAAGCCCGATGGACTCCAGCAGTTCCACCGGGCTCATGCGGTGCTCCATCACTAGCTCGAAGAACTCGATGAAGTTGTAGGCCGCATGGATCGAAATCGGCACCTTGAGCTCGTCCGCCGCCTTCCGGGTGGCCCGCAGCAGGTCCACCGTGCAGCTCTCCGACTCCCGCGGGATGAGGATCCCCCGCACCCGGTCGTCGCAACTGCCGTCGACGCGCTTGATGAAGTCCACGGCGCCCTCGAACTCCCGCCAGCCCCCCGCCTCGTCCAGCGCGCGCTTGAGGCGGCCCTGGTCGTCCGCCACCCAGCGACCCGAATCGAACCCTGGTCCCAGATAGGCTCGCGCGCCGAGCCGATCCACCTCCTTGAGCAGTCCTTCCTGGACCCGGAGCTGGCTGCCGATCTCCATGAACGTGGTGACGCCGTTGCGCAGCAGATCGGCCACCGTGAAGGTCGCGTGCAGGTCGGTGCCCTCGGTGGCGCCGGCCTGGTCCGGCCGGGTGTACCGCGGGTCCCCGGTCGGCCGCTTTCCCTCCCGCGGCACGCTGATCTCCAGGAAAGGCTGGCCGAAGTAGTCCGGCCGCCCGGTGTCGGTGATGAGCCGGTGGGACGCACGGTGCCCGCCGTGGACGTGCATGTCGACGAACCCCGGCGCCACCACCATGCCGCCTGCGTCGATCTCGCGATCCACGGCGCCGTCGAAATCGGCGCCCACGTGCACGATGCTCCCGCCCTCGAACACCACCACCCCGTCACGCCAAAGCGTGTGGTGTCCTTCCTGGTGGCCGACGATCCATCCGCCGCGAATCAAGGTACGCATGTTTGTCTCCGTTACGGCTTCACCGGTCCCGCGACGTTCAGCCTTGTGCGGATGTCCCGGGGAACTTCCGGCTACCCCGCCTCTTCACCGAAAGGCAACTCGGTCCCGAGGCCCCTCTCCCGCGCCAGGCCGTAGATCCAGCTCGCGACCCCGACGTCGAGGATACCCATGCCCGGAGACTCGTAGAGAATGATCTCGTTGTCGCTCCGGCGGCCGGGCTTCTTGCCCGCGACCACATCGCAGAACTCGGCCGCCACATCATCCCGGCTGAACTTTCTACTGGCCAGCAACGACGGAAACGGCTTGCGCGGCGGGCTGTCCCCCAGCACCTGGTCCGTGCCGGAGAGGAACACCCGCGACCCTTCCACCGTGGCCTCGTCGAACTCGCCCGGAGCCAGCGACATGACCAGGGCGCCGGGCTCGAGCCAGCTTCCCTCGAACACGATGGTGTTGCCCGAGGTGGCCAGCAGCATGATGTCGGTGTTGCGCACGGCCTCCCGGCCCGACTCCACCGCCACCACCTCGATGCCCAACGCCGCCGTCATCTCCTCGCAGAAACGGCGCCGGTTGTCGGCGCTGCGGCTGTAGGCCTTGATGCGCCGGATGTCGCGCACCGAGCAGCACGCCTGCACAAAGCCCTTGGCGTAGCGT
Organism: Candidatus Binatia bacterium; assembly: GCA_022823055.1. Classification (GTDB taxonomy): domain Bacteria; phylum Desulfobacterota; class Binatia; order UBA9968; family JAJDTQ01; genus JAJDTQ01. The sequence goes on from JAJDXX010000211.1 coordinate 9,745, forward strand.
CCGGTGCCGATGACGCCGATGGTTTGCGCATCCGTCCGCGACAGATACTTGGCGGCCACCCCGTAGGGAGACGCGGTGCGAATGGCGTGCAAGTGGTAGTCCGAGATGATGGCCACCATCTCCATGTCCTTCCAGTCGAACAGGCAGATGACCTCCGAGCGGTTGGTGCCGTGGTATCCGGAATAGACCCGTACCGCCGCGTAGCCCAGCTCCGGTACCATCCCCGGCAGGATGCGGATGTTGTGCCAGAGATGGCCGGGGTGATCCGGATGCTCCATGGTCAGGCGCTTGAGATGGAACGTGCTGCCCTCGGACTGCTGGCGCAGCACCTCCTCGATGACCGTAACCGCCTCGCCGCAGGCATTGCGGCCCTCGATGGCCTTGAGAACGTCGTCTTCGGTCAGAAACAGCATGATGGCGTGGTGCGGCGGCGCGTGGACGGTCAATCGATGCCGTAGAGCCGGGCAGCGTTGCCTCCCAGGACCGCCTCCTTCTGCGCCTGGGTGAGATCGTCCCGCTCGAGCAGCTCGTCGATCTCATGCCGGCACGAAGCAGCATCGAAGATTTCGTGGGGAAAATCGCTGGCGAAAAGGAACGGCTCGGCGCCGGCCTGTTGCACGGCAAAGGCCAGACCGGCGTCGTCGCAGTCGAAGCCCACGAAGATGCGCCCCTCCCGGACGTGGCGTTTGAAATGCTCGCTGGCCTTCTCTCCCGGCGCGGGACCCGGGACCGGGTTGCCCGCCAGATCGATCTGCAGGTGCCCCTCGTTATAGGAACGATCGAGCCGGTCCATGAAGAACGGCACCCAGGTGGCGCCTCCTTCGAGAAACGCCACCCGCAAACCCGGAAAGCGCTCGAAGATGCCGTGGCTCAGCATCGCCGCCGCCTGCACCATGATCCCGAAGGGATGGCCCAGGGCGTGCACCGGATAGTAAACGCTGAAACCGTCGAGGCCGAGGTGATGGTGCGCGCCGCCGTGCACGGTGAGGCAGCAGCCGAGCTTTTCCGCCTCCTCGTAGATGGGCCAGTAAGCCTTGGCGCCCAGGTGGCCCTTGATGCCCTCGCCGTTGGACGGCAGCATGGCGCCGACCATGCCGAGCTCGCGGACGCAGCGCCGCAACTCCTCCACCGCGGCCTCCTCGTCCTGGATCGGGATGAGGCCGACGCCCTTGAGGCGCGGCGTGACGCTAGTGAAGCGGTCGTGCAGCCAGTTGTTGTAGGCGCGGCAGGCCGCGATCGCCCACTCCACCGAGACGATGCGGCCGAACCCCAGGCCGGCGCTGGGGTAGAGCACGCTCCAGGCGATGCCGGTCTCGTCGATGAACTGGAGCCACTCCTCGGGGCCCGGGGCGGTCTTCATGCTGCCGCCGACGTACTTGGGCACGCGGTTCTTCATCAGGTAGCGGAAGTGAAGGTGGTCGAACACCGGGAACATCTGGCTGAACTGGTTCCCCTCGGGCATGTACCTGGCGATCTCTTCACCGAAGAAGTAGTCGTTGACGTGGCCGTCGGCGTCGTTGATGGTCGGCATGGAATCTGCTCCTTTCGCCCCACCGCCTGTTATCGCAGCCCCTGAATCCTGTCAACGATCGGGCGGGAGCAGGCGGTAACGCCCCACGTCGTCCTGATCGATCTCCCCGGCCGCGTGCAACTCACCCATGGCGCGTGCCACGGATTGGAAATCGTCCCCGGCCACGGCTTGCGCGATGTCGTTGAAGTACATCGCCCGCAACGCCAGCAGCCCGCGGATGCGTGCCACCGTGGCCACGAGGTCCGCCCTGCCGACGGCACCGCCCGCACCGGATGTCTCCTCGTCCATGGCCGCTCCGTCGAGGTAGTTGCCGAGGTCCAGCTCGTCCGCGTGGGGATAGGTGATGCGCTCGTAGCGCGCCCTCGGGACGCCGTCGGGAATGGTGGCGTCGATGCCCATCTTGGCGGTGGTGGGGATGCCGTCCGACAAGGGCAGGCTCGGGTCCAGCGGCTTGGAGCGGGCGTCCGAGAGGATGGTGATGTCGCGGTCGGCCTGCACCCGGGTGGCCATGGCCCACTCCACCTCCATGGCGTCGTAGACATCGATGTCGTCGTCCACGATCACGACGTGCTTGAGGTCGGCCACCGACAGCGCCGCCATGATGGCGTTCTGGGGATCTCCCGGCTGCTTGCGAATGGCGATGATCGCGTGCCAGTGGCAGCAGCCCCCCGGCGTGACGTTCACCGCCGTCACCGTCACCCCGGCCGCGTCCAGCACCCGCCTGAGCACCGCCTGGAAACCGTGTTCCTTGATCCAGATGTTCTCCCAAGGCATGTGCAGAGCGTAGTAGATCGCGTCCTCGCGCCGCGACACCGCCTTGACCCGTACGTGCGGATTGTAGTGCACGTCGCCCATGAGGCGCGTCATCTCGCCGAAACGGCCCTCCTGTCTGGTCCAGCCCGTGGGCAGGATTTCGGCCTCCAGCACGATCTCGGCTTCCGCCAGGCACGGTGTGTCGATGGTGCGGCAGGGGCCCAGACGCACCGCCCGTCCCATCATGCCGCCGGCGATGGCAAGCTCGTTCCGCCCCAAGGGCGCCTTGTAGAGCGACGCCATCAACTCCAGCGGGTGCGTGCCGATGTTGATGGAGATGGGCAGCGGCGCGTTGGCCGCCAGGGCCTTCTCCGCCAGCCGGCGCAGGTTGTTCGGCGTGACGATGTCGATGCCGGTGAGGTTCCGCTCCTTCACCTGGAAGCGGTACGTGCCGGCGTTCAGGCCGTGTTCCGGGTCGTACGCAAGGGTGACGCCGGCGGTTATGGTGGGGCCGCCGTCATACTCGGAGAAGACCGGCACGGGAAGGTCGAAGAGGTCCACGGCGGCGCCTTCCCTGAACCAGCGCCGTTCGCCCCCGTCGTCGACCTCCAGCGGCTCGATGGGATGGTCGAGGGCACGGCTGAGCCGCTGTTCCATGGCCGCGTAGTCGCAGCCGGCCGACAGGGCGATCCTTTTCCGGTCGTTCAGCAACCCGGACACGATGGGAAGGTCATAGCCCGTGACCCTGTGGAACAATAGCGCGGTGGACGCCTGGTCCACCAGCGCCGCCACGTGGCGCACGTCCACGGCTTTGTGCACGTCCACCAACTCGCCGGCGTCGCGCAGCGCGTCCAGGAAGGTGCGGAAAGTCTCCATGGCGTTACCCGGCGAGCCTCCGCATGAGGTTTCGCGCCCGCTCCACCGCGCCCGGCTCGATGGACAGCGTCGAGGCGAAATCGCCCAAGGGCTTGGTGGCGTCGATGCCCATCTTGGCGGTGACGGCGTCGGTGGCGGACGGGTCGAGCAAGGTCCCCATGGCTTCGTCGACGATGAAGACGTCGCGGTTGGCCTGCATGCGCGTGGCGATGGCCCAGAGCACCTGCTCCTCGTCGAAGATGTCCACGTCGTCGTCCACCACCACCACCAGCTTGACGTAGTGGTCGGCTCCCAGAACGCTGAAGATGGCCTGCTTACCCTGGCCTTCGGCCGTCTTGCGCATGGAGACGTAGCAATGGAAGCTGCCGATGCCCGAGCGCACCGGCACGTGCACGGCCTTGAGGTTGGGGATGGTCTTCCCCAGCACGTTGGTGAACTCCACTTCCCGAGGCATGGACAGGCAGCGGCAGTGCTCCATGCTGTCGCCGCCGTTGATGTCCTGGTAGACGGCGCCGTTGCGGTAGTGCAGCGCGGTGGCCTCGAAGACGTTCTCGGTGCTCCGGCTGGAGGCGTAGCCGGTGAACTCGCCGAACGGCCCCTCCTTTTCTCGCACGTCCTTGAGAATCCGCCCCTCGATGACGATCTCCGACCACCGCGGCACGTCGACGTCCACGGTGGTGCAGCGCGCGAGCTCCAGCGGCTCTCCCAGAAGCCCCCCCTGGAGGGCGAACTTCTCCGTTCCGGCCGGCGGCAGCGTCAGCGCGCCAAGGGAGACCAACGGGTGCACGCCGATGCAGACCGCGGCTTCCAGGGATTCCCCCTTTTCCTCGGAACGCCGGAAGTACTCGAACATGCGCCGCCGGGAGTGGAGGCTGACTCCCAGCTTGCGCGGGCCCTTGAGCTGCATCCGGTGGAAGCCCACCGTGCTCATGCCCGACCGGGGGTCCCGCGCCACCACCAGGCCGGCCGTCACGTAAGGGCCGCCATCCTGCTCGAAATGGGTCAGGATCGGAAGCTGTCCCAGGTCCACCGATTCATCCAGCAGGCTGTTTTCCTGAAAGGGAGCGTCCTTCGCCACGGTGGGCTGCACCGGCCGCTGGATCCGCTCCTTGAACTCGTGAACGAGTTTTTCCTCCGACGTGCCGAACGCCCAGGCCAACCGCGGACGGTGCGCCAGCACGTTGGCCGCCATGGTGAACTCGCTCCCGGTGATGTCCCGGAACATCACCGCCGGGCAGGACGGCAGGCGCTCGGCCTCCATCACCAGCGCGGTGGCCTCGAACTCCCGCGACACCGGCTCCCGGACCTCAAGGAACTGCTCCGGACACTCATCCTTCAACCGCTTCAAGAAACTCTGCAAATCCTGTGACACTCGACTCTCCTTGCCCATCCGTCATTTCACGACTTATCCGTCATTCCCGCGAAAGCTTGCCCTC
>JAJDXX010000160.1 GCA_022823055.1 Candidatus Binatia bacterium
TTGGCTCCGACCCTCACCCCGGTGTTCTCGAGGCCCAGGTCCTCGTAGCTCGGGGTGCGCCCGACGCTGACGAGCACCCGGTCGTAGGTCTCCTCGCGGGTGTTGCCGTTGACCTCCATGGCCACCTTGATCTTCTTGCCGCTGGTGGCCATGCGCAGCACTTTGGTCTTGAGACGGACCTCCTTGAACACCGACCCGGCCACCTTGGCCACGGGCCGCACGAGGTCCGGGTCCACGCCGGACAGCAGGTGTTCCAGCGCCTCCACCATGACGATCTCGCTGCCCAGCCGGGCATACACCATGCCCAGCTCCATGCCGATGTAGCCGCCGCCCACCACAAGCAGCCGGCCCGGCACGTCCTCCAGCTCCAGCGCCTCGGTGGAGGTCATGATCCTGCGGTTTCCCAGGTCGAAGGCGGCCGGCATGGCGGGCTTGGAGCCTACCGCGATGATGGCCTTGTCATAGTTGATGAACTGCTGTCCTTCCGCGGTCTCCACCCGCAGGGTGCGGGAATCCTCGAAGTGGCCGCGGCCGTGGAGACGCTGGACCCCGCGGCGGGCGCACAAACCCTCCAGCCCCTGGGCCAGCTTGTCGATGATGGATTCCTTCCACTCGCGCAGCTTGTCGAGCCTGACCTTGGGCTTGCCGAAGGCCACGCCCCGTTCCGCCGACAGTGCCGCCTCGTCGATGACGTGCGTGGCGTGCAGCAGCGCCTTGGAGGGGATGCAGCCGCGATTGAGGCACACGCCGCCCAGGCGCTCGTCCCGTTCCACCAGGAGCACCTGCTTGCCCAGGTCCGCCGCATAGAATGCCGCGGCATAGCCTCCCGGGCCGGCGCCCACGACGACGATTTCCGTTTGGATGGGTTCCACGGGTCTCCTAGTCGGGCTTGATGTCGTTGTCGGCGTATTCTTCCAGGCAGCGCACGATCTCGCGCAGGAAGCGCGCGCCGTCCGCGCCGTCGATGACCCGGTGATCGTAGGAGAGCGCCAGCGGCAGCACCAGCCGCGGCGTCACCTTCTTCTCCCGCACCACCGGACGGAGCACGCCCCGTCCCATTCCCAGCACCGCCACCTGCGGACTGTTGACGATAGGCGTGAAGTGGGCGCCGCCGATGCTTCCAAGATTCGAGATCGTGAAGGTGGCGCCCTGCATCTCGTCCGCCGACAGCTTGCGCTGCCGGGTCCGCTCGGCCAGCTCGTCGAGCTCCCTGGACAGCTCCAACAGGTCCTTCTTGTCCACGTCGCGGATCACCGGCGCGATGAGTCCTGCCTCGGTGTCCACCGCCACGCCGATGTGGACGTAGTCCCGTGTGACGATCTCCAGCGCCTGGTAGTCGATGCTGGTCTTGAAGGCGGGGTACTTAGCCAGCGCGGACACCGCCGCCTTGATGGCGAAGGAGGTCAGCGTCAGCCGGGCGCCCGCCTTCTCGTAGGCGCCTGCGTACCGTTTCCGCAACGCCATGAGGTCGGTGATGTCCGCGTCGTCGAACTGGGTGACGTGCGGCACCGTAGTCCAGGACTCGGTCATGCGTTGCGCGATGGTGCGCCGCAGCGGCGACATGCGCTCGCGCTTGCTCGGCCCCCACTTGGCGACGTCCAGGGTCCGCAGGACGTCGGCCACGGGCGTGGCGGCCGGCGCGGCAGGCTTGAGCGCCGTTTCCTGAAGCCCCTGGATGTAGGCGCGGACGTCGGCCATGACGATGCGCCCGCCGCGCTGGCTGCCGCGCACGCGCGTGAGATCGATGCCCAGCTCCCGCGCGATCTTGCGTATCGCCGGCGAGGCGGGCGGCGGCGCGCCGCTGCTGGAAGCATGGAGGTGTGCCTCCGGTGCGGTCGCGGCCGGAGCTTCCGCCTCGGCGGCGGGCGCCGGGGCCGGCGCTTCCGCGGGGGCGGGCACTTCCGCGGCCGGCGGCGCCACTCGTGGTGCGCGCGGGGTGGCCACCGGTCCCTCTTCGATGGTCACCAGCACCTGACCCACCGAAACGACCTGGCCCACCAGGACATGGACCCGGACGACCGTACCCGCAACCGTGGACGGGATGGGTGCCACCGCCTTTTCGTTCTCGAGCTCCAGCAGGGTCTGGTCCAGTTGAACCTGCTCGCCTTCGGCGACCAGGACGTTGACCACGGTGCCGGAATCCGCCCCTTCGGCCAGCTTGGGAAGCTTTACGTCCATGAGATCTAGGTTGCCATTCCAGGATGAGGTTTGGACGGACTGTAGCGCAGCTCGCGTAATGCCCTTTCCACCACCGTCTTGTCGACCCGGCCCTTGCGGGCCAGGGCGTGCAGCGTGGCGATGACCACCGATTCGGCGTCCACCTCGAAGTAGCGGCGCAACCGCGCGCGTGTATCACTCCGCCCGAAGCCGTCCGTCCCCAGGGTGACCAGTCCTCCGGGCACCCACGGCGCGATCTGATCGGGCACGATCTTCATGTAGTCCGAGACCGCCACGAAGACCCCGTCCTCGGGCTCCAGCAGCGACTCCACGTACGACTTGCGCGGCTCCTCCGCGGGGTGCAGGAGGTTCCAGCGCTGGACCGCGTGGGCGTCCCGGCGCAGGAGGTTGTAGCTCGTGGCGCTCCAGACGTCGGCGGCGACCTCATAGCGTTCTTCGAGTATCCGCTGGGCGCGCCACGCCTCGAACAGCAGCGGACCGCTGCCCAACAGGTGTGCGCGCGGCTTGTGGCCGGACTCGGAACGCTTGAACCTGTAGAGCCCCTTGACGATGCCTTCCTCCACTCCCGCGGGCATGGCGGGCATCTCGAGGTTCTCGTTGTAGAGCGTGAGGTAGTAGAAGACGTCCTCGCGCCGCTGGTACATGCGCCGGAGACCATCCTTTACGATGACCGCCACCTCGTAGGCGAACGCCGGATCGTACGCGAGCAACGCGGGAACGGTGCTGGCCAGCACGTGGCTGTGGCCGTCCGCGTGCTGGAGACCCTCCCCGTTCAGGGTCGTGCGTCCGGCGGTGGCGCCGAGCAGGAACCCCCTGGCGCGGCTGTCCGCCGCGGCCCACATGAGGTCTCCGATGCGCTGGAAGCCGAACATCGAATAGAACGTGTAGAACGGGATCATGGGCGTGCCGTAGTTGGCGTGGGCCGTCCCCGCGGCGATGAAGGAGGACATGGCCCCGGCCTCGCTGATCCCCTCCTCGAGAAGCTGCCCGTCCTGCGCCTCCTGGTAGAACAGCAGCGTCTCGCGGTCCACGGGCTCGTAGAGCTGGCCCTTGGGCGAGTAGATGCCGACCTGGCGGAAGAGCGCGTCCATGCCGAAGGTGCGGGCTTCGTCCGGGATGATGGGCACGACGTTCCTGCCGATGCCGGGATCCCGCAGGAGCTTGCTCAGGAGCCGCGCGAAGGCCATGGTGGTGGAAGCGCGGGTCTCCGCGGAACCCTTGTGGAACTCCTCGTAGGTTGCCGCTCCCGGTACCGCCAACGGCTCCGTCCTGGCCGCCCGGCTGGGCAGGAACCCTCCCAGGCTCTTGCGCCGCTCCAGCAAATAGCGGGTCTCTTCGCTGTCGAGGGGGGGACGGTAGAACGGCGCCTCCACCACGTCCTCGTCCGGCAGCGGCACGCCGAAGCGCGTGCGGAAGTCGCGCAGCTCCTTTTCGTTGAGCGCCTTCTGCTGGTGGGTGATGTTGCGCCCCTCGCCCGCCTCGCCGAGGCCGTAGCCCTTCACCGTCTTGGCCAGGATCACCGTGGGCGCGCCCTTGTGCCGCAGCGCCGCGGCGTACGCCGCGTACACCTTCTGAGGATCGTGCCCGCCCCGGGACAGACGGCGGATCTGATCGTCACTGAGATGGTTGACCATCGCCAGCAACTCGGGGTGGGTGCCGAAGAAGTGCTTCCGCGTATAGCTGCCGGGGGCCACCACATACTTCTGGTAGTCGCCGTCCACCGCCTGCTCCATCCGCTCCGCCAAAAGCCCCTTGGCGTCGGCCGCCAGCAGCGGGTCCCAGTCCGACCCCCAGATCACCTTGATGACGTTCCAGCCGGCGCCCCGGAACATCGCCTCCAGTTCCTGGATGATCTTGCCGTTGCCGCGCACCGGCCCGTCCAGCCGCTGCAAGTTGCAATTGACCACCCAGACGAGATTGTCGAGGTGCTCGCGCGACGCCAGAGAGAGAGCGCCGGTGGCCTCGGGCTCGTCGGACTCGCCGTCGCCCACGAAACACCACACGCGCGGCTCCCGCGCCAGCAGTCCCCGTGCGCTCAGATAGCGGGCGAAGCGCGCCTGGTAGATGGACATGATGGGCGCGAGCCCCATGGACACCGACGGGAACTGCCAGAAGTCGGGCATGAGATGCGGGTGGGGGTAGGACGGCAGTCCGCCCCCCTTGGCCAGTTCCTGCCGGAAGAGGTGGAGCTTGCGCGGGCTCATGCGGTGCTCCACGTAGGCGCGCGCATAGTTGCCCGGCGACGCATGCCCCTGGAAATAGACCAGGTCGCCGGGCGCGCCGTCGTCGCCGCCGCGCAGGAAGTGGTTGAGGGCCACCTCGTAGAGGTTGGCCGCGGACGCATAGGTGGAGATGTGCCCGCCGATGCCCGGCTGCAAGCGGTTGGCCTTCACCACCATGGCCATGGCGTTCCAGCGCACGTAGCTCTTCACCTGGCGTTCGATGCGACGGTCGCCGGGATAAGGCGGCTCCTGCTCCCTCGGGATGGTGTTGAGGTACGGCGTGTTCAGGCTCGCCACCGGGGCGCGCTGGCGCTCGCGGATGCGCGCCAGCAGTTGTGCGAGAAGGGCGTCGACCCGCTCGGGCCCCTCGCGCACGACCCCCCCGAGCAGGGACTCGAGGGAATCCAGCAGCCGGTCGTTCGACCGCGCGCCGGCTGTTCCCGCTCCCGGCTCGGACACGGCGCCCGTCTCCTCCGCCGTCGCGGCGTTGGGGGGAGTCCTGATATCTTTGGCGTTCATGATCTTCAGCGATATTGTAGAGGACTATACAGGGACGACCGCGGATGCAACACGTGAGGGAGGCAACATATTCAGCGCCGCCCACGTGTGTCAAGTCCTGTTTCAGGTTCTTTTGGACCGAGCGTCCACGCGTCCCGTTACCGGCCCCCGACCGCGGGCCGCCCGAACCCAAGACTCGTCATGCAATGCATCGATCTGACGCTCCCCACCCCCGAAGCGAACCTGGCGTGCGACGAGGCGCTGCTCGACGAATGCGAGGCCGGCGCGAACCGGGAGGTGCTCCGGTTCTGGGAGTCTCCCCGGCCCTTCGTGGTCCTGGGCATGGCCAGCCGGCGCGAGCAGGAAGTCCACCTGGCGGCTTGCGAGGCCGGTGGCATCCCCGTCCTGCGGCGCTGCACCGGCGGTGGCACCGTGGTCCAGGGGCCGGGCTGCCTGAGCTACACCCTGGTGCTGCGCATCGCGGGAAACGCCCTGCTGGAACGCATCGATTCCACCAACGCGTTCGTCATGGAACGCCACCGGCGCGCGCTGGCCGGAGCCACCGGCCTGCCGATCCGGCGGCAAGGGACCACCGACCTGGCGGTGGGGCAGCGGAAGTTCTCGGGCAACGCACAAAGGCGCCGGCGCCGCTGCCTGCTGTTCCACGGCACCTTCCTGCTGGATTTCCCGATCCCCTTGGTGGAAGAGTTGCTGCCGTATCCGCCCAAGGCGCCCGCCTACCGCGGCCGCCGCGCCCACCGCGCCTTCCTCGCCAACCTGCGCGTGCCGGCAGCGCGCATCAAGGAACTGCTGCGATGCTCCTGGGACGCCGTAGAAGGCGGTGAGGCGCCTGGCGAGGCCATTGCCTCGCTGGTGGCGCGCAAATATTCCGCGCGAAGCTGGAACGAGCGCTGTTAATGCAGGCGCCTCTCAAGGGTCTCGGGCGAATGATCGCGGGTTGCCGAACCACTCCCGTTCCCCGTTCGTCCTGGGAGTAGCTCCGCGCCAGCGGAGCGAAGTCGAAGGACGCGGCCTCCCAAGAACCTCCGGTCACACAAGCGTCAGCCAGTGGTGGTAGCCTTCGCTCCGGCCGCGAATCACGTCAAAGAAGGCCTGCTGCAGGTCCAGGGTCACGGGGCCCGGCTTGCCCTCGCCGATGGTGCGGTCGTCCACCTCGCGGATCGGCGTCACCTCCGCCGCCGTGCCCGTGAGGAACGCCTCGTCGGCGATGTAGAGGGCGTCCCTTGAGAAGCGTTCCTCGTTCACCTGGTACCCCTTGGCGCGTGCCAGCTCGATGACGCTGGCCCGGTTGATGCCCGGAAGGATGGAGGTCACGGGCGCGGTCCTGAGCTGGCCGTCCTTCACGATGAAGAGGTTCTCGCCGCTGGCCTCGGAGACGCATCCCTCGGGGTCGAGCATGATGGCTTCGTCGTAGCCGGCGAGCTTGACCTCGTGCTTGGCCAGGACGGAGTTGACGTAGTTGCCGGAGATCTTGCTGTTGGTCATCATGACGTTGACGTGATGGCGCGTATACGAGGAGACCTTGGCGCGGATACCTCGCTTGAGCCCCTCGTCGCCCAAGTAGGCCCCCCATGCCCATGCCGCCACGATGACCCTCACCGGATTGTTGAGCGCGTACAACCCCATCTCGCCGTCGCCGACGAAGGCCAGCGGCCGGATGTAGCACTCCTTCAAGCGGTTCACGCGGATCACCTCCAGCACCGCCTCGGTCATCTGCTCGATGCCGTAGGGCAGCGGCGTCCCGAGGATGTGCCCGGAGTCCCGAAAACGCCGCAGGTGCTCGGCCAGGCGGAAGACCGCCGAGCGCTCGTCGTCCAGCGCGTAGCAGCGAATCCCCTCGAAGTAAGCGGTGCCGTAGTGGAGCGCGTGACTCATGACGTGGAACCTGGCGTCATCCCAGTTAACCAGCTCGCCGTCCACCCAGATCTTCTCGCTCCTCACGGCCATCGACACTCTCCAGCGCGGTCCGCGTTCCCTTCACGCTCGCGCATTAAAACGACAAAGGCCACCACGCCGACGCCATGGTGGCCGCCAACACCGCTTCGCTCGTGTCGTGGTATTTCTCCAGATTTCGGGCGCGATGTCAATCTTCGCGGCGCGGAGCAGGGCCATCGGGAATGACGATTCGTACGCCCCCGGCGCGGGACAGCGCAGGGTTACTTGCCCCAGTCGCGCGAGTAGCGGAAGTCGCGGTCGATGGTGCGGTGGGAGACCTTGGCGATGACCGGGAGGCGGCGCTTGAACTGCGAGAACTGGATGCGACGGGCGATGTCGTCGATGAACTCGGGAGTGAACCCGGTGTCGATCAGCTCCGCGCGGCCGTAGCGCTGGTCCACCATGAGGTAGAGCAGCTCGTCCACCTCGCGGTAGCTGAAGCCCAGCTCGGCCTCGTCGGTCTGCCCGGTCCACAGGTCGGCGGAGGGCTGCTTCGTAATGATGACCTCGGGAACGCCCACGGCCTCGCTCAGCGCCCACACCTGGGTCTTGTAGAGGTCCCCCAGGGGGTTCAGCGCCGACGCCATGTCGCCGTGCAGAGTGCCGTAGCCCAGCAGCAGCTCGGTCTTGTTGCTGGTGCCGGCCACCAGCGCATCCCAGCGCGCCGAGTGGTCGTAGAGGATGGTCATGCGCTCACGCGCCATCTTGTTGCCCCGGCGCTTGGGGTCGGCGTCGGGGAAGGCGGCGAAATAGGCGTCGATCTGCGGCGTAATCTCCACCGTCTCGGAGCGGATGCCGCTCGCCTCCACCACCAGGCGCGCGTGCTCCAGGCTCTCGGCGCTGGAGGTCCGGTAGGGCATCATGATGCCCAACACCTGCTCGGAGCCCAGGGCCTCCGCCGCCAGCATGGCGCTCAGGCTCGAGTCGACCCCGCCGGAAAGACCCACCACCACCCGTTCGAGGCCGACCTTGCGCACCTCGTTGCGGATGAACGCCACCAGAATGCGGCGCATGAGAGAGACGTTGGTGGGAATCATGGGTACCTCTACGATCCTGCCTTCCCCTCTCCACCCCTGGATTCCCGCCCCCGATCAGGGTCGAGGGCAAGCTTCCGCGGGAATGACGATTCGAGGGGTCCCTGCCTCATAGTTTTTGCACAGGGCGTTCCGCGGGATGACGGTGTGGGACGTGGGTGTTTTGGCGAACGCCTAACGGCGGATACGCTCCAGTTCCCGGATGGTTAGGTCCACGTCCTCGTCGCGCATGAGCGGCGCGCGCGTGCGCTTCCGCCGCACGGCCTCGTGGGACACTTCCCCGGTTACGAACGCCTCGTCGTAGTAGCCGGCCTTGCACACCGTGTGGCCGAAGGGGTCGAGAATGCCGGAGCCGCCCCAGAAGCCCACGCCGTCCTCGAAGCCCACGCGGTTGGCGTGCACCACGAAGAGGCCGTAGGTCTCGGCGTAGCCCCGGGTGATGAGTTCCCAGTAGCGCGCGTTGTCGTCCTGGTCCGCGCCGTCGGTGACCCCGCGCAAGGGACTCGACGACGGGCAGACGATGGACAAGGCGCCGTCCAGCGCCGCCAGGTAGACCGTGGACGGATGCCAGAGATCCTCGCAGATGAGCAGCGCGAGGCGTCCGTGGCGGGTGTCGAAAGCGCGCACGCGGTCGCCCCGGGCGAAATAGCGCTGCTCGTCGAACATGCCGTAGGTGGGCAGGTAGACCTTCCGGTGGACGTGACGGACCTCGCCGTCCTCCAGGTAGACCGCGGCGTTGAAGTAGCGGTGGTCCGCGCTCTCCAGCACCAGACCGGCCACCAGGGAAACCTCCCGGCTGAGATCCCGGAGCCGCTCCATCTCCGGGCCCTCCAGGCGTACCGCCACGTCCGGGACCATGTCGCGCAGGAAGTAGCCCGTGAGGCTCAACTCCGGGAACACCAGAACCTCGACGCCGGCGCCCGCCGCCTCGCGCACCCGGGCCTCGTAGAGGGCCATATTGGCGCCCACATCGCCCAACCTCGGGTTGATTTGCGCCATGCCGACACGGAACGACATGAAGGAGGGGGCTAACACATTTTGAAGGAAGGGGCTAACACAACTCGGCGGGGAGGAAGCGGGCACGGGCCTTACGAACCGGAACGTCATTCCCGCGCCTCCATCCCCGGAACGTCGTTCCCGCGCCTCCCCCCCGAACGACATTCCCGCGAAAGCGGGAATCCTGGGGTGGGGAGGGGCAAACGGTGTGTTTCCCGCCCCACCCCGCCTGGATTCCCGCTTTCGCGGGAATGACGGTTCGGGGGGTTGGTGCCGGGGAGTTGGTTTCGGGGGTTGGTGCCGGGGGTTGGTTTCGGGGGGTTGGTGCCAGCTTGTGGAATTCGGAAGGCCTATTGGCTACATCAGGACCCATGCAGGGGCTGAAGGATCGGATTGAGGCCCACGTGGCGGAGGTGTTCGGCGCGGGGGCGCGGGTGACGGGGTTGGAGCCGCTGGCCGGGGACGCCTCGTCCCGGCGTTATTTCCGTGCCGGTCTCGACGCCCCAGGCGGGCCCGGTTCCATTATCGTCATGAGCTGGAACGACTCGGGGCTGCCGATCTCCTCGGAGGAACTCGCGGTTTTCGACAGGCCGCCGGAGGAACTGCCGTTCCTGAACGTGCACCGGTTCCTCGAAGCGGCGGGCGTCCGGGTGCCGGCGGTCTACGGCCACCGCGTGGAGCAAGGGCTGCTGCTCCTGGAGGACCTAGGCGACGTTTGCCTCTGGGACCGCGTACAGGGCGCGCCAGAGGCAGAGGTTGTCCGGTGGTACCAAAGAGCCATCGACGAACTGCTGGTGTTGCAGATCGGCGGCACGCGGGCGAGGAACGATCGGTGCATGGCTTTCAGACAAGCCTTCGACCGGCGGCTGTACCTTTGGGAATTCGCTCACTTCATCGAATACGGCCTGGAGGGGGGAGACAAGGGAAGCCTGCCGGTCGGCGAAAGGCGGGTGCTGGACACGGCCTTCGAGCGCGTCGCCGGGCATCTCGACAGCCGCCCGCGAGTGCTCAATCATCGGGACTACCATAGCTGGAACCTGATGGTGCCCGACGATGATGCCGTGGTGGTCATCGACTTCCAGGACGCGCTGCTTGCGCCGCCCCAGTACGACCTGGCGTCGCTGCTGAACGACCGGGAGACGGACCAGGTGGTCACTCCGTCGGTGGAAGAACAACTCGTCGACTACTATCTCGATGGTATAAGAGAATGGGGAGAGACCTGCCCCGACCGGGACGAGTTCCGGGAGGCCTACCTGCTGTCGGCCTTGCAGCGGGACTTCAAGGTCGTCGGGCGTTTCCGGTACCTGGACATGGTCAAGGGCAAACCCGCGTACAACAGATACATCGCTCCCACGTTGAGACGGATCGAGCGGAACCTCGGGCGCACCCCGGGGCTGGGCCACCTGATCCCCTTGCTGGCAGAGCGCTTCGAGGAGATCGCGTGAAGGCGATGCTCTTCGCCGCGGGTTTGGGCACCCGGCTCCGGCCTCTCACCGACAACCTGCCCAAGTGCCTCGTGCCGGTCAACGGCCGGCCGATGATCGACTACCCGCTGCTGTTGTTGCGCCACTACGGAATTCGCGAGATCGTGGTCAACGTCCACCACCACGCCGAACGGGTGGAGGAGCACCTGGGCGATGGCTCGCGTTTCGGCGTGGACATCGCCTATTCCCGGGAACCCGTGCTGCTGGACACGGGCGGCGGCCTTCTGGGAGCCAGGAGGTTCCTGGACCAGGACACCTTCGTGATCATGAACAGCGACGTGCTGATCGATCTCCGGCTCGACGAGGTACTGCGGTTTCACCGCGTTCGCGAACCCGCGGCAACGCTCGTCCTGAGAAACGACCCGTTGGCGGACAAGTACGGGGCCATCTGGACCGATGCCGAGGGGACCATCCGGAAACTGCTACACCACGAAGCCCCAGGGGCCACGCCGGCCGCACTGGAACAGTACATGTTCACGGGAGTTCACGTGGTGGAGCCCCGGATCTTCCAGTACATGGAAGGTCCGAAGCCCTTCAGCATAACCCGCACCACCTACGCCCGAATGCTCGCCGGCTCCGAGCGCCTTTGCGGCTTTCCCTTCGACGGTGACTGGCAGGATATGGGGACTCCGGAGCGGCTGGCAGCGACGGAAATGAAGTTGCGAGACGGTAGCCTCAGGCCCCATTATCTCTAGCTGGCCTAGCGCCGGTTAGCTGTCCTTTTCACGGTCTCGCCGGCTGTCCAGATACTCGCTATGGCTCCGGTACTGCTCCGCGTCATACAGTTCGCGGTCGATACGGTGCAGCAGGACCTCGCCCGCGACAAGGATCCTTCGCTTATCGTCGACGCCGCGCCGGGCTAGCGTAATGCTCTGCCGAAGAGCCCGCCGCACCACGCCCCTGCTGTCCCAGAACTCCTCGGTGACGTCCTTGTAGCCGTCCCGCGTGGCCTTGGCCAGCAGTGTCAACCCTCCCTTGAGACTCGCCAGACCCGCCTCGTCGTCGCCCCGTCGCATCTGTGTCAAGCCCAGGACGATCCAGCCGATCTCATCCTCCCGGTTCAACGCCAGCGCCCGCTTCAGCACTTCGAAAGACTCATCGTAACGACCGGCGTAGTAGTAGGCGCGCCCGAGTTGCGTGAGACTGTCCTTGTACTTCGGGTTCCTGCGTACGACGTACTGGAGATGCACGATGGCCTTCCTGACGTCCCCGCCTTGTTGCGTCTTGCCCAATGCCAACAGTGCGTCGTTGTAGTTGCCTCCGACACCGATGCCCGCAGGCCTCCAGCACCCCGAAAGGGCTGTCATCAGCACTAGAAGACCACAACCGACAGCCCAACAAAAGGGTCTCCGTGTCGTCCGCCCGAACTCTGCCATTTTGTTCCCTCGTTACTTGTATTTCCCGCCACGCTCTCGGATTCGGTGACTCTCTTCCCTTGATTTCCGGCGATCCGTTACTGACCCGTTCATGTGCGCCGAAAACGACGACTAGCCAATTGTGCCGGGAAAGCCGCCCAGAAGCAACTTGGGCAGCAGTTCATCCCGAACCGAATAGCAAACAGCGCCGCTCCGTTGTGGGGCAGCGCTGTTTTTTGAGACCTTCCTGTCCCTCCCAGGCTCATGTCCCAGGCACCGTACCGAGAAAAAGCGGGAAACGCAGGCTTGCAATTCAAGGCAAAAAAACAGGGCCGCCCCATACGGAGCGGCCCTGTTGGTTGTTCAGTTCAGATGACTGCTAGAAGCGGTACTCGGCGATCAAGGTAAAGACGTTGGCAGTGTTGTCGCCCGGGTCCGCCGTCTTGACCGTGCAACCTGCGTGTTCGCAGGTCAACTGGTCCCACACCCCGTGTATCTGCATCCAGCCACCCGGGACATTGTAGACGACCGCTATACCGCTGTTGGTCCCTTCCTGGCCATTCGAATCGATTTCCGTGACCGAGTACATCGGGGAAACGGAGATTCCGCCTTCGCTCTTGCTTCCACCCATCATCCCGCTCTTGGGACCCCACAACCACATCACCGCGGCGATGCGGATTTCAGAAGCCTCGATATCGTCGGCAGGCCCGCTGTTCGCATCTGCCTCATAGTTGGCCAAGTGCGCGGACAAGCCGAGCCACTTCAACGGCGACCAAGTAAGATTGTGGTACGTGTAGGTGTGGTCACCCGTGGTACTGCCGCCACTCACGATGTTGATGCGTTCCTGAGTCGATGGGCCGTAGATATTCCCCGGACCTTCCTTAAGGTTCTCCATCGACTCGAAGGCGAAATTGTATGTCAGGCTCGATACGTTGAAGCCGCCCATGCCCTTGGCATTCGCGAGAGGCGCGATGCCGAGGCCGAAAGCCATGCTTCGACCATCGGTTCCATGACCAGGTCCACGGGCATGCTCGTTCTGCTCATCCAGACCCCAAGCGAGGGCGAGGTGCTTGATCTTGCTGATGCCCATGGCAGGGAGCTTCCCCCAGTTCAGCACCACGCTGCCGTCCTGCGATCCGCCCATACCCAGCGCGTTGACGAACGGCGAATCCTCGGTACGGCCATAACCCTGGTTCTTGTTGCCGTTGAACGAGGGGTTGTAGCCGTAACCCACCGTCGGAAGCCAAGGGTTCATCTTCTCGAAGTGGAGGTAAGCATCGCCGTCGAACGCAATGTTGGTCGAATAGCTAGTGGCGCCACTACCGTCCCTTTTGATGCCACTACAGCAATTGAAAGTCCACTTCACCTCATAGAAGCCCTGCTGCGACGTGACGTTGATGTTGGGCCGGAAGCGCCGAATACGGATAACGCCGTTCTGATAACCGCCCTCGGGGTCGTCGTTCGTCATGTAGACGCTGGTATAGATCTGCAGTCTCTGACCGAACGTGATGCTCCAGTTGTTGTCTGCCGCAGCAATCGTCAGACCCTTGCCGGCCGAGTACTTGAACGACGGCCCCTTCATCTCGGCCGCCAGAGCACTCTCCTGATTCTGCTTCAGTTGCGCCAACTCTCGTTCCAGGACTTGGATCCTCGCATCCACGTCAGACGCCTGGACCGGCGATGCCGCAAGCACCAACCCTGCCGTTAAAACCAAGGCACTTGCGAAACCGAGCGCCTTCTTCAACACGTTGTTCATGACCTCCTCCTTGGTAACGAGATTGTGATTCGTCAACCTGATCCTGCAGCCCGTAATTTCTGCTCTAGGTTTTCTACGTTTTTCGCGGTCGGTACACAATTGGCGTTAGGTACTGTTTTCCTTGGATCTCGTGTCCCGTACCCCGGATGTGTAGTACTCAGGTTGTACTTTTGGGGTCTATCCGTTAATATTCTGACTTCCACTCTGCGGGGTTCGCAACAGTTCGGAATCGAGGCGGCAATGGCACCCATAAACCTTGTTCTGGCCGATGACCATACACTATTCCGCGAAGGATTGAAACGGGTCCTGACGGGGCAAAAGGACCTGCTCGTGACCGCCGAGGCGGAGCGGGCGGAGGAGGTGGGACCGGCGGTGGCCGCGGGCCAGGCGGACGTGCTGCTGCTCGACCTCCGGATGCCTGGGGGTGAAGCGGTCCAGACCTTGCTGCGGCTCAGGCAGGAGCGCCCCGAAACCCGCTGCCTGATCCTTACCGCATACGAGGATCCCGACAGCATCGTCGATACCGCCAAGGCCGGCGCCAAGGGCTACATGCTGAAGGACGCTACGCCGGAGACGCTGTTCCAGGCCATCCGGACGATCCACGAGGGCGGTCTGTGGATCGACGAGAAGCTGCCCCGGGCGGCGGAGTTCGCCGCCATTGCCGCGGCGCAAGCCGACGCGGACCCGCCCCCGGACGAGGCGCCCGGGCTCAAGAGCCTCTCCCGGCGTGAGCTGGAAGTGCTGGCCCTCCTGGCCGAGGGATGCAGCAACGACGAGATCGCCAACCGCGCGTTCATCAGCGAGCGCACGGTCCGGGCGCACGTGACCAGCATCTTCGCCAAGCTCAAGGTGGACAACCGCGTCAAGGCCGCTCTGGTGTACCTGCGGCTGCCCCCCGCGCCGCCCGTTTCCCCCTCTCCTCGTCGACCCGGCGGACCACCGCGAGGCCGATGACGAAGAAGACCAGCACCACGGCCATGCCGGCGCGTTGGGAAGCGAAGAGGCGCGTCAGCTCGCCCAACAGGAAGGGCCCCAGGAAGGCCGTGGCCTTGCCCGAGAAGGCGAAGAGCCCGTAGAACTCGTTTTTCTTGTCCGGGGGCACGAAGCGGCCCATGAGGGAGCGGCTGGCCGCCTGGTTGGGACCGCCGCACAGGCCGATGAGCAGGCCCGCCGCCCAGAACAGCGCGCGCCGGCCGGTGAGCAAGGCCGTCACGGTGGCGGCGATGAAGCCCAGCAGGCTGATCTGGATGGTGCGCTTTCCCCCCAGCCAGTCGTCCACGAAACCCAGGCCGAAGGCGCCGGCGCCCGCGGCCACGTTGAGCACGAGGCCGAAGAACAAGAGTTCCTCGAAGGTGAAGCCGAAGGTGCCGGCGGCATAGATGCCGCCGAAGGCGAAGATCGTGTTGAGACCGTCAGCGTAGAACAGGCGGGCGAGGAGCAGGCGGAAGATGTCGGGGTAGCGGCGGATCTCGCGCAGGGTGCGGACCAGTTGGCGCACCGAGTCTGCGAGCGGCGCGCCCGTGGCGCCGGGGCGGGCGGGGCGCTCGCGCACCCACAGGAACAGCGGCAGGCTGAACACGGCGAACCACCCGGCCACTAGCAGGTTCGTGGCGCGGATGTGCTGGTAGCCTTCCTTCGAGAAACCGAACCAGGGCGTCTCGGTGTCGACGAAACCCACCAACGCCAGTCCCAAGGCGCTCAGGCCGCCGACGTAGCCCAGCGCCCAGCCGTAGCCCGACACGCGCCCGATGCGGTTCGGGGGGGCGATGTCCGGCAGGAAAGCATTGTAGAAGACTCCGCCCATCTCGAAGGCGATGTTGGCCACGGTGAACCAGAACAGCGCCTCGATCACCTCCCCCGGCATGGCGGTGTAGAGGAGGGTCGTGCCGAGGACGGCCGTCAGGGTGAAGAACCCGAGGAAGCGCTTGCGGTAGCCGCCCCGGTCGGCGAGGGCGCCCAGGAACGGGGACAGGAGGGCCACCGCGATGGCGGTGATGCTGACGCTCCGGGACCACAGCCAGGTGCCCGTGACCTCGTCGGGAGCGATGACCTTGGTGAAGAACGCGGCGTAGA
>JAJDXX010000032.1 GCA_022823055.1 Candidatus Binatia bacterium
GGCCTCCCTGGGGCAACTCGCCGCCGGCATCGCGCACGAGATCAAGAACCCGCTCAATTTCGTCAACAACTTCTCGGAGGTTTCAGGCGAGCTCATCGAGGAGGTGCGGGAGGTCTTGGGCGAGGTCCGTGAGAAAGTGCCCGAGGACGCGCGGGACGAGATCGAGGGAATACTCGACGACCTGACCTCGAACCTCGAGAAGATCAACCAGCACGGCAAGCGCGCCGACGGCATCGTGCGCAGCATGCTGGACCACTCGCGCGCCCAGTCCGGCGAAAGGCGCTCGGTGGATCTCAACGCGCTGCTCAAGCAGTACGCCGATCTCGCCTATCACGCCATGCGCGCCAAGGACCAGCGTTTCAACGTGACCTGGGAGGAAGACCTGGACGGCGGCATCGGCGAGGTGGAGGTGGTGCCCCAGGACCTGAGCCGCGTGTTCCTGAACCTCATCACCAACGCGTGTCAGGCGACGTTCGAGCGCGCCCAGGGTGATGACCAATACCGGCCCTGCATCCGGTTGGCGAGCAAGCGTCAGGAGGGCCAGGTCGAGTTCCGCATCCGCGACAACGGACCCGGCATCCCCCAGGACATGATCAAGAAGATCTTCGAACCCTTCGTCACCACCAAGCCCACCGGGGAGGGCACGGGGCTGGGACTGTCGCTTTCCCAGGACATCGTGTCCCAGCACGGGGGGCTCATGGGCGTCGAGTCGGAGTCCGGCGTCTTTACCGAGTTCTGGATCACCATTCCCGCGCCGGCGACATCGTCCGCCGGCACGCAGCCCGCCTGATTACTCGCGGCCGTCAATCCTCGCCGCGGGCCGCGGCCACGTCGTCCGGATCGGGCATGAGCATGAACTCCGGGTACGCCTCGATCCCGAGCTCGCCCGCGTCCTGCCCGAGTTCCTCCACCGCGTGCGAGACGCGCACGCCCATGAGATGCTTCAACGCCATCCACAGCGCGTACGAGACCACGAAAACGAACACGCCCACGCCGACCACCCCAAGCAACTGAACGCCGAAGTTTCCGCCGGCGACGATGCACGTGGCGAGCGTCCCCCAGATGCCCGCGAACAGGTGCACCGGCACCGCTCCCACCACGTCGTCCACCTTGAGCTCATCCAGGAGCCGCATGCCCCCGACACAGATCGCGCCGCCGACGCCGCCGATGATGACGGCCCAGATGTGCGTGGTGAAGTCCGGTCCGGCGGTGATGGACACGAGGCCCGCGAGGGCGCCGTTGAGGCCGGCGAGCAGGTCGATGCGGCCGAGGATGGGGCGGGCGACGACCAGTGCGACGATGAACCCCGCGGCTCCCGCCAGGTTGGTGTTGACCAGGATATGGCTGATGGCGATGGCGTCCGTCGCGCCGCTCAGCGCGAGCTGCGAGCCGCCGTTGAAGCCGAACCACCCGAACCAGAGGATGAAGATCCCCAGCGTGACGATGGGGATGTTGGACGGCGGCGTGGTCTTCACGCTGCCGTCGGGACGGAACTTGCCGCGCCGGGGTCCCACCACGATCGCTCCCGCCAGGGCCGCCCATCCGCCGGTGGAGTGGACGATGGTGGAGCCGGCGAAGTCCTTGAATTCCATGGCTCCGAGCCATCCCGCGCCCCAGGTCCACGCCCCCACGATGGGATAGATGATGCCCGTGAGGATCGCGATGAACAGGAAGAAGGTCCAGAGCCGCACCCGTTCCGCCAGCGTGCCGGAGACGATGGACGCGGTGGTGGCCACGAACACCATCTGGAAGAACCAGTCCGACATGGTGGCGTAGTTGTTCTTGAGCACCGCTTCCCGCGCCTCCTCCTGACCGGCCAGCAGGGCCACCTCGTTGGCCGTGGGTCCGTAGAGGCCGGTAAAGGTGCCGATGAAGCTGCCCACGTCCACGTACATGAGGTTGTAGCCGATGAAGAAGTACATCAGCCCGGCGATGGAGTAGAGGCCGATGTTCTTGAGGCAGATCATGGAGACGTTCTTGGTCCGCACCATGCCCGATTCCAGCATGGTGAAGCCCGCGCACATCCACATCACCAGGGCGCCCCAGATGAGGAAGGAGAAGGTGTTCAGGACGAACTGGACCTCCTTGTCCACGGCGGCGTCCGCGGCCGTGGACAGCCAGAGGAAGCCCAATGCCGCCACCAGTCCTCCCGCCGCCGCCACGCGGCTCCAATGCCCACCGAACCCGGAAACCTTGGTCGGAAAACCGTGCATGCTCATGTTCGCGGCACCTCCCGTTTCATGGACTTGGACACCCGATTCGCGCACTTGGTGGCCTGCACGTTACAGGCCACTAGATGTGATAGTAGTGGAAGAACTCCGCCGGCACCGGGTGCAGGAAGACGTCCTTCGATTCCTGTTCCTTGAATGCGATGTAGTGGTCGATGACGTCCTGGGTGAAGACGCCGCCCTCGAGCAGGTAATCGTGGTCCGCGCCCAGGGCCGCGACGGCCTCTTCCATGGACGTGGGTACGGAAGGGATCCGCGCCGCATCTTCCGGAGACAGCTCGTAGATGTCCGCGTCGGTGGGATCGCCGGGGTCGATGCGGTTGCGGATGCCGTCGAGCCCGGCCATCAACAGGGCCGAGAAGGCGAGGTAGGTGTTGGCGGACGGGTCGGGCGAGCGGTACTCGATGCGCTTGCTGGCGGGCTCGGTCTCGTACGTGGGAATGCGGACGGCGGCGGAACGGTTGCGCGCCGAGTACGCGAGGTAGACCGGCGCTTCGAAACCCGGCACCAGCCGCTTGTAGGAGTTGGTGGTGGGGGCGCAGAACGCCAGCAGCGAGGGACTGTGCTTGAGCAGACCGCCGATGTAGAAGCGCGCCAGCTCCGACAACTCCGCATAGCCGCCGGCCTCGTAGAAGAGCGGCGTGTCCCCGAGCCACAGCGACTGGTGCACGTGCATGCCGCTGCCGTTGTCGCCGAACAGCGGCTTGGGCATGAAGGTCGCCGTCTTGCCGTGGGCCTTGGCCACGTTGCGCACGATGTGCTTGTACCACTGGGTCTCGTCGGCCTTCCGGCGCAGGGTCTGGAAGCGGGTGGCGATCTCTCCCTGGCCGCCCGTGGCCACCTCGTGGTGGTGGACTTCGAACTCGAGACCCACTTGCCCCATCTTCTCCGCCATCTCCCAGCGCAGGTCGGCTAGCTGGTCGAACGGCGGGACGGGCGAATAGCCCTGCTTGGGCGGGATCTTGTAGCCCTGATTGCGATCGCCCTCCTCCCGCGCCGAGTTCCAGTCGGCCTCATCCGAGTCCACGATATGGAAGGACGAGTTGGGCTTGAGTCCGAAGCGCACGTTGTCGAACACGAAGAACTCGAGCTCCGGGCCGAAGAACGCCTTGTCGGCAATGCCGGTGGCGGCAAGATGGGCTTCCGCCTTGGTGGCGACCCAGCGCGGATCGCGGCTGTAGCGATCGCCGCTGACGGGGTCGACCACGTCGCAGATGAGCTTGAGCGAGGGCTCCGGCTCCACCGGATCGATCCGCGCGGAGTCGAGGTCGGGCACCAGCAGCATGTCCGACTGGTCGATGGACTGGAAGCCCCGCAGGCTGGAGCCGTCGAAGCCCTGGCCGCGCTCGATGAGGCTTTCCTTCACCTTGGAAGGAGGTATCGAAAAGTGTTGCCAGCGGCCTATGAGGTCGGTGACGAGAAGGTCGACGCGCCGAACGTCGTTATCGGCCATCAGTTTCTGGACATCCGAAAGTGTCATGATCGCTCCTTGTGTTCAGGTCCACTAATCTTGATCGGGCGAGTCCGCGTCATCAATGCGTTCGATTACCACTTCCGTGTCGAGGACGGAACCGGCGGCGCCACGAAACGTGCCGCGAGTCGGCGGCACGTCGGCGTAGTCCCGCCCCACGGCTACGCGGATGTGACGCTCGTCCCCCTCGGTGTCGTTGGTGGGGTCGAAGCCGATCCACCCGGAGCCGGGGAACCAGGCTTCCACCCATGCGTGGCTCTCGCCTTCCGCCAGCCCTGCCGCGGCCGGTCCCAGGTAGCCCGAGACGTAGCGGCACGGGATTCCCCATCCGCGCAGGACCGCCGCCATCAGGTGGGCGTAGTCCTGGCACACGCCCCGGCCGGTATCGAGAATGCGGTCGATGGGCGAATCCACCGTGGTCTCGCCCGGCGCATACTCCAGCACGCTGTAAAGCGTGGCGCAAAGCTCGCGAGTGCTTACCAGCGGGTCGTCGCCGGGCGCGATGCCGTGGGTTTCCAGAAACTTCTCCAGGGCCGGCGTCGGCGCCACGAAGTGGCTGGGGTGCAGCATCGGCCAGAACGCGATGTTGTGGGCGGTCCTCCCCAGCCGTGTCCAAGCCTCGGAGTCCAACCGTTCCGGGGCACTACCCAACGGCCCCAACTCCACCGTCGAGCGAGCGACGACGCGAAGTTCGTCACGAACCCGCGGCCGCTCGAGGAAATGCCCGGTGTTGCCGAAGGGATCGTTGAACTCGAACAGCGTGCCGTCCGGCTGGGTCTCGACGAAAAACTCCCGCACCAATTGCACGCGGTCACGGAGAGGGCAGATGTAGAGCGTCATCACCGAGTCCTCCGCCGGCGCGGCATAGCGAAAGTACATGCGGTGCTCGATCCGGTAGGTCACGGTCACGTGGCGAGCTCCTGCGGGAAAGTATGGGTGACGTAGGCGGCCATGGTGAGATCGTGGAGCACGCGGCCGTCCTGTGCCACGGAGCGGAAGAATTCGCCGGCCTCTCCGGAAAGGCCGGTGGGCTCCACTTCGATGGATGCGGCCAGGCGCAGCGCCATGCGGTGCGGCGCCGCCATGGGGTAGCGGGCGCCGACCGGATCGATTCCGGCCAGCAGACGGGCGATGCGCTGGGCGGCGAAGCGCAGGGAGCGGGGCACCTCCGGGTCCTGGGTGAGAAGGCCCAGCGCCTGCTGCCGTTCGATGTTGGTGGAATGGCGCCGGCAGTAGACCTCGTAGGCGCTGCACACGCGCAAGAGATCCGCCCATGACAGCGCGCTTGCCCCCGCTTCCTCGCGGTTGAACTCGACCCAGCCCGCCAGCAGCTCGGCCTGATGTTGCAGCCGCTCGATGAACCGGCCCAGCTCCAGGAAGCGCCACGCTTCGTCCCGCGGCATGACCGCCTCTACGACTCCGGCCAGCAGATGCAGCCGATCGACGGCCTCGCCCACCAGGGCCGACGGTCCGCGGGTCCATGCGGTGGTGAAGTCGCTGTCGCGTATCCACAGGTAACCCTGGTTGAGGCAGGTCCAGACCGGCAGCGGCAGTTCCGCCCGTACCCGTTGGCCGTTCTCGCGCGCGTGCTCCCAGCAGGACAACAGCGAGTCGGGGTTTGCCCGTTCCTCCACGAGCTTGCCGGCGAGGGTGTAGGCGTCCGGTATGACGACGGTTTCGGCGTCGTCACCGTCGAGGTTCGAGCTCACGGACGGTTGTCCGAGGATGCGGTACACTGCCTGCCACCCCAGGGTCAACTCGTCCACCGGCCGGTCCGGGAGGCGGTTGAGCTGAAAGCGTAGCAGCCGCGCCGTGTGCTCGATGCGCTCCGCGTGACGCCCCAGCCAGTAGAACTCGGCCGCTAGGCGCGCGAGCATGACCCGTTCCTCTTCGCCGACCGCACTCAATCCTCCACGATCCACAGATCCTTGCAGCCCCCGCCCTGGCTGGAATTGACCACCAGGCTGCCGCGGCGCAACGCCACCCGGCACAGCCCTCCCGGAACGACGTGCTGCTCGTCCCGGCCCTGCAGCACGAACGGACGCAGGTCGACGTGGCGCGGTTCGATGGCGCCGTCGATGAAGCACGGCGCGCGCGACAGGTCGAGCACCGGTTGCGCGATGAAGTTGGCGGGGTCGGCGCGCAGCCGTTCGGCGTAGCGGGCGCGCTCGTCCGCGCTCGCATGGGGACCCACCAGCATGCCGTACCCTCCGGCCCCGCCCACTTCCTTGACCACCAACTCTTCGAGGTGCTCCAGGGTGTAGGCCAAGCTTGACGGCTCGCGGCACAGATGGGTCTCGATGTTGGCGAGGATGGGTTCCTCGCCCAGAAAATAGCGGATGATCTCCGGGACGTACGCGTACAGGCTCTTGTCGTCGGCCACTCCGGTGCCGGGCGCGTTGGCCACCACGACGTTGCCGGCGCGATACGCGTGGAAGAGCCCCGCCGCGCCCAGGACCGAGTCGGAGCGGAAGTGCACCGGATCGAGGAAGTCGTCGTCTATCCTCCGGTACAGCACGTCCACGCGGCGCAGGCCCGAGGTTGTGCGGGTATAGAGCCCGCTGTCGCGCAGGAGCAGGTCCTGCCCCTCGACGAGATCGATGCCCATCTCGCCGGCGAGAAAGGCATGTTCATAATACGCGGCGTTGTGCATGCCGGGGGTCAGGATCGCGACATTGGGAGTGTCTTGAGAGGGTCGCAGCGACGCCAGGGTAGCGTAGAGCAGCTCGGCGTAGTCCGAGACCTCGCGCACCCGGTTCGCCCGGTAGAGCCGCGGGAAGGCCTCCTTGATGGCGCTCCGGCAGGCAAGCATGTACGACACCCCGGAGGGCACCCGCAGGTTGTCCTCGAGCACGGCGAAACCGTCGTGGGTGCGCACCACGTCGGTGCCGCAGACGGCGACGTAGACGTCGTGCGGTACCTTGAGGCCGCGCATTTCCATGCGGTACTGCGGACAGCCCAGCACCAGGTCGATGGGAACGATCCTGTCCCTGAGGCACCGTCCCTCGTGGTAGACGTCCTTGAGAAAGAGGTTGAGGGCCGCCAGCCGCTGTTTGAGCCCGCGCTCGAGGTGGTCCCACTCCGCCGCCGTCAACACCCGCGGGACACAATCGATGGGAATGATCTGTTCGGTGGCCTTGTCGGCATCGAGCACCGTGAACGTGATGCCTTCGTGGAGGAAGTGCCGGTAGACGCCGTCCTGGAGCTTGACGAGATCCTCGGGCACCAGTTCCGCCAACGCCGCGTGCAGTCTGCGGGACGCGGCGCGCGGATTGCCGCGAGGCTCGAACATCTCATCGTAAAAACGCGTATCCAGGTCGTAGCCTGAAAAAACTCCGCCTCCCGCTGCTCGAAGCTGCGACACACCGCCTCCGGACGGATTCTTGGAAACGTGGTGGAGCCGACCGGGATCGAACCGGCGACCTCTTGAATGCCATTCAAGCGCTCTCCCAGCTGAGCTACGGCCCCACGCCCGGGAACTGAGGCGGTCACGGACCCGTCAGGGTCCTCGACCACCGGCTGGATAGGAAAGCATAGCCGAAACGCGGGCCGGGAGGCAAGAGGGGTGAAGGGGTGGTCCGGGCAAGGAGCATCAGGAGCGGCCGGGCCGGCCGACCTTCAGCATCTCGGCTGCGTGCCGTTCCGCTTGGGTGGTCACCTCGACCCCCGCCAGCATCCGCGCCAACTCGCCCACGCGCTCCGCCTCCTCGAGCTTCCTCACCGTGGTGAACGTGCGGCCCCCGTCGACGGTCTTCTCCACCACGTAGTGCGAGTGCGCCAGTGCGGCGATGGGGGCGAGGTGGGTCACGCAGATCACTTGGTGGGACCGCGCCACCGCGGCGAGCTTGCGGCCCACCATCTCGGCCACGCCGCCGCCGATGCCGGCGTCCACCTCGTCGAACAGCAGGGTGGGGATCTCGCTCCCGGTCAACACGACGGACTTGAGCGCCAGCATGAGGCGCGACAGTTCACCGCCCGAGGCGGTCCGGGCCAGCGGTCGGACCGCGTGGCCGGGGTTCGGCGAGAAGAAGAACTCGGGGTCGTCGACCCCGTCCGGTCCGATGCGCCTGCCCCCCATGACGAACGGAGGCTGGTCGAGGGTGTCGCCGCGCGCGTGAAAACGCACCTCGAACGTCGTATTGGGCAGTCCGATCTCGCCGGCTTCCTGCTCCATGCGCCGCTGGAGCGTCCTGGCCGCACGCTTGCGCAGTCGCGACAGTTCCTCCGCCGCCGCCCACGCCGAGTCCCGCGCGACCTCGAACTCCCGCGTCAGCGCGGCCAGATTCTCCGTGCCGCGGTCGATGACCGCGAGTTCCTCCTTCGCCCGTTCGGCCAGCGCCAGGATCTCTTCCACCGACGCGCGGTACTTTCGCCGCAGCCGGCTGATCTCGGCCAGACGGTCCTCGATCCGTTCCAGCTCCCGCGGGTCGAATTGCAGCCGGTCCGCGTACTGACGTATCAGCGCAGCGGCCTCGTCGAGCTGTGCCGCCGATCCCTCCAGCAGCGTCACCGCCTCGGACAACGCGCCGTCGATCTCCGCCATGTCGCGGAGGCGCGGGATGAACCGTCCCAGCGCTCCCACCACCGCGTTGTCATCCTCGTAAAGGAGGCTCTCGCCCTCCTTGCACGTCTGGTAGAGCTTCTCGGAATGGACGATCAGCTGGCGCCTGTCCAGCAGCGCGTCTTCCTCGTTGGGTTCGAGCCTCGCGTCTTCGATCTCATCCGCCTGGGCGCGCAGAAAGGCTTCTTCCCGAGCCGCGTCCTCGAGCTTCGCCCGGAGGTCGCACACCCGTTGCCAAGCGTCCGCGAACGCCGTGAAGCGCTCCTTCATGGCGGCTGCCTTGGGCTCGAGGCCGCCGTGGGCGTCGAGCAGGGCGAGGTGGGTTTCGGTGCGCAGCAGCGTGTGCTGCTCGTGTTGCCCGTAGATGTGGATGAGGCCGGCGCCGATTTCGGACAGGAGCGTGCGCGGGGTCAGGCCGCCGTTGAGATAGATGCGGCCGCGGCCCCCGCGGGAGACCACTCTCTTCAGCACCAACTCGTCGTTGTCCCCGCAGCCGGCCGCCTCGAGGGCGCCGCGCGTGGGCGCCGGCATGTCCGCGAACAGGGCCTCCACGGTGGCGTCGGTCTCACCCTCGCGGATCAGGTCGGACGACGCCCGGCCTCCCAGGATGAGGTTCAAGGCGGCGAGGACCATGGTCTTGCCCGCGCCGGTCTCGCCGGTGAGCACGTTCAGCCCGGGCCCCAGCTCCAACTCGGCCTGGTCGATGACGGCGATGTTGCGGATGCGGAGCTGCTGCAGCATGGATGCGACACCCGGCGCGACGCGTCACGCGTCACACGTCACACTAGCGCTCTCCCCACTTGAGCTTGTTGCGGAGCACGTCGAAGTACGACCGCGTCGGCATCCGCACCAGCGACACGGGCGACTTGTGCCGGCGCACCTCCACGCGGTCGCCGTTGTTGAGGAGTATGCCCTCCTGGCCGTCGGGGATCAGAATGACGGTGTCTCCGGAGGACCTCAGGGTCGACCGGATACGGGCGTCGCTGGCGATGACGATGGGCCGGTTGGTGGTCAGCGTGTGCGGACAGATGGGACAGAGGATGATGGCGCTCATGGCCGGATGAAGGATCGGGCCGCCGGCCGCCAGCGAATACGCCGTCGATCCCGTGGGTGTGGAGATGATGAGGCCGTCGGCCCGGTACGTGCACAGGTAATCGCTGCCGACGTAGGTTTCCAGGTCGATGATCTTGGAGCGGGCGCCCTTGGTGATGACCGCGTCGTTGAGTATCCGGAGGTGCCGTACGCCGTCCTTGCCCGTGATGCTGACCTGCAAGGTCATGCGTTTCTCGATGGTGTAGTTCTCGGCGATGGTGCTGGTGAGCACCTCTTCGAGCTCGTCCAATGCGATCTCGGTGATGAACCCGAGGTCCCCGAGGTTCACTCCGACGACGGGCACCTCCGGCCGTTCCACCAGCCGGGCGATGCTCAGGAGCGTGCCGTCCCCGCCCAGGACGACGATCAGGTCGGCGCGTTCGGCCATCTCCTCCTTGCGCGCGACGCGCCCGCCCGCGGTGCCGAACTCGGCCTCCACCAGCACCTCCATGCCGCGGCCCTCCAGCCACGGAATGGTCCCGCGCATGATCTTCTCGGCCTTCTCCTCTCCGTACTTCGCAACGATTCCGACGACTTTGATCATGGTCCTGCGGCAGAAGTACCACAGGGTAGTCAAGGATGCCATCTTGTGTTTGAAGGTTGTGAACGCGCGCGAAGCCGGCCCGCGGACTTCATGCCGTGACGCGCGCGGCGTTCGGAGACACGCCGCGAAGGAGGCGAGGGTGGACATACGGGAACTGATGGAAGTGATGGCGGCGCGCCGCAGCGTGCGCGTGTACAGGCGCGGGCAGATCACGGACGAGCAGCTACGGCTCATGTTCGAGGCCGCCCGGCTGGCGCCCTCCGGCGCCAACAGCCAGCCTTGGGAGTTCATCGTGACCCGGGACCGGGCGAAGATGCGCAAGGTCCGGGCGATCTATTCCGCCGAGTGGAACCAGCGCAAGCTCGAGGACCCGGTGAACTACAAGGGGCTCAAGAAGGACTACGTGGGCGACGTGAGCGCCCTGGTCCTGGTGTGCGGCGACGCCCGCACCCGGCGGGTCTACCTCACCACGCGTCAGCCCTCGGACCGTGAGAAGCTCTTCCAGGCCAACGTGGCCAACGCGGTGGAGCACATGATGCTGGCGGCGGCGAGCATGGGCTTCGGAACGGTGTGGGTCTCGGTGCGCAAGGAAGTGGAGCCGGAGTTGCGCGCGCTGTTCGAGGTGCCGCGCCCGCTGCGCCTGCTATGGGTGATGCCCGTGGGGCGCCCGCGCGCCTGGCCCAAGCCCAAGCCGCGCCGCAAGCTCGACGACTTCGTCCACTGGGAAACCTACGACCGGAGCAAACTGCGTCCCGAGTCCAAGATCACGTCCTGGCCCAAATCGTAGAACGGCGCCGCGAGAAACCCTCGGATCGTCATTCCCGCGGAACAGGCTGTGTCAAAACACCATTCAAGAGAGGCAACAACCCCCCGAAACGTCATTCCCGCGAAAGCTTGCCCTCGACCCCGATCGGGGGCGGGAATCCAGGAGGGGTAGAGCGGGGAAACGCCGCTGTAGCGCCCT
>JAJDXX010000067.1 GCA_022823055.1 Candidatus Binatia bacterium
AGCATGTCCGGCCCGGGCTTGATGCCCACGGCCACGAAGGCGGTGAGGATCAGCGCGGTGGAGGTGCTGCCCGGGATGCCGAAGGCGAGGGTGGGGATGTACCCGCCTCCCTCCTTGGCGTTGTTGGAGGCCTCCGGCGCGATGACCCCGCGGATGTCGCCCTTGCCGAAGCTCTCGGTGTTCTTCTCCGTCTGCACGGCGTGGGCGTAGGCGAACCAGTCGGCCACGGAGCTGCCCAGGCCGGGCAGGAAGCCCACCCAGGCGCCGATGGCCGAAGACCGCACCATCAGCCACCAGTGCCGGAACACGTCCTTGATGCCCTCGAAGAAGCCGCTGCCCAACTCTTCGCTCTCGGCGATGCTGGTTTTGCGGCTTGCCAAGTCGATGATTTCCGGGATGCCGAAGAGACCCAGGGCGACGATGATGAGGCTGATGCCGTCCCAGAGGTAGTCGTAGTCGAAGTCGAAGCGGGGGATCCCGGATTTCGCGTCCATGCCTACGGTGGCCACGAGAACGCCGATGATGCCGGCGATGATGCCCTTTACCGGGGCGTTGCCACTCAGCACCGCCACCATGGTGAGGCCCCACAGTGTCAGCACGAAGAACTCCGGCGACCCGAAGGTCAGCACCAGCGGACGCAGGATCGGCAGCGAGGCCACCAAGACCAGAGCGCCGACGAACCCGCCCAGCAGCGAGGCCGCGAAGGACGCGCTCAGCGCCCGCGCGGCTTGGCCCTGCTTGGCGAGCGGGTAGCCGTCGAGGATGGTAGCCTGGGAGCCGGAGCTTCCGGGAATGGAGATGAGGATGGAGGGGAACGCACTGGCGGTGTTGCCCACGGCGTCCAGACCCACCAGCAGCGCGATGACCGGATAGGGGTCATCCATGGTCATCACGAACGGAAGCATGATCGCCAGCGTGGTGGGGCCGCCGATGCCCGGCAGGAACCCCACCGCGCTCCCGATCAGCACTCCCAGGGCCATCATGCCCAGGGAGTGCCAGGTCAGGATGCCGAGCAGGCCGTCGAACGCGGCTTCGAGCATCCGCTACTTCTTCTTGCCCGTGGGCAGGCCGTGCTCCTTGCGGATGTTGAACAGGAAATCCTTCACTTCCTTGGTGGCGTCGGTGGCTTCCAGCACGAGCTTCGCGGTGGCCGCGCCGTCGCGGGTCCTCCATGCCTCGCCGAAGAACTTGGTGGCTTCGGCCTGGAACTTGGCGTCCTGCACCATCTTGCCCCAGGCGTCGCGCAGAATCTTCACGACGTTCGCCGGCGTGCCCTTGGGCACGGACAGGAACTTGTCCACGTCGGAGGGCTTGGTCCAGACGTTGTAGGCGCGCCACGCGACGCCGGAAGGCTTCTTGTCACCGAGCACCTCCTCGAAGGTGGGAACGTCGGGGAAATCCTTGCGGCGCTTGTCTGTCAGCAGCACCAGCGGATCCACCACGCCGTCCTTCTGGAGGTCGCGAATGAGCTTGGCGTTGGCGGTGCCCCACATCTCGATCTCGCCCTGGCGCAGGGCCAACACCATCTCGCCGGTTCCGGCATAACCGAAGATCCAGCGGTTGTTCCAGTCCAGATACTTGGCGCCCCAGACCGTCATGGCGACCCAGGTGCGGATGCCGTCGGAGTCGCCCACCACCACGGGTTTCGCCTTGGGGTCCGTCAGGCGGGCGCGCGCGTCCTTGCGCACCATGAGGATGCTGCCGCCGCGCATGATGGAGCCGATGTAGTTGTACTCCCGCGGGTTGTACTTGACCCGCTTGCCGCCGCGCACGTAGGTGCTGAGCGCCGACGACGAGTCCTGCGACATGGTCAGTCCGTCCGCCTTGGCGCGGCGCGTGAAGTAGTTGTTGGCGACCGTGCCGCCGCCTCCGGGCATGTTGCGCACGATGGTATCCGGATTGCCGGGGATGAACTTGGGCAGGTAGCGGGAAACCAGCCTGGCCGTGGTGTCCGTGCCGCCGCCGGGGCTGGAGGACACCAGGACGGTGATGGTCTTTCCTGCGTAGTAATCCGCCGCCGGCGCGGCGGCCGCCAGTAAAGCGATGGCGGCGAGCACCGTGACGATGGCCGTGGCGCGAGTGCGTGTCATGATCGAATCCTCCTTGGTCGAAGTCGAAACCGCCTTACGTATTAGGTTCCGGGGATCGTGTCAATACGGTTGGCGCCGCGGCGGCGGCGCAGTGGGCGCTGCGCTCACGCGAACGGTTTACAGCCCCATGCCCGACGTCTCCATGCTCTCCTGCCGGTGCAGCCCGAAGGCTTCCAGCACCGGGGCGTCGTGCATGCAGAACAGGATTGCTTCCTCGCCGGCGGAACGGTTCAGGTGCTCGTGCCAACTCCACAGCGGCACGATGAAGCTGTCGCCCTGGTCCCATTCCAGCGTCTCGCCGTTGATGACGGTGGCGCCGCTGCCGCGGAACGCATGGTAGATGCCGGTGCTGTTGTGGCGGTGCGCGCGGGTGCGCTCTCCCGGGCGCAGCATCTGCGCGCGGCACGCCAGCGTCGGCAGGGTGCTGCCGCCGGTGAGCGGGTTCACGTAGTCGAGGGCGACGCCGTCATGGGGGTCGCCCGCGGTCTTCGCCAGCGCCTGAAGGGAGCGGTAGGTGTCCTCCCAGCGGTAGTGGAGCGGCGCGGGCGCCGCCTCTTTGACCGTCCGCACCGGGCGGGTCATGCCGAAGTGGGAGGCCTCCTGTGCGCTCGCGTGGGTGGCCTGCTTCTCCTCGGTATAGGGCTCGTAGGAGATCACCTGGAGCGACTGGATAAGCGGCACGTCGAGGCCGTCGAGCCAGACCATGGGCTCGCTGCCTTCATGGCCGTGGTCGTGCCACGTGCCTTGGGGCGTGAGAATGAGGTCCCCTTCGGCCATCATGAGCTTCTCGCCGTTGACCACGGTATAGGCGCCCTCGCCCCGGACGATGAAGCGGAGGGCCGCCATGCTGTGGCGGTGGGCCGGCGCCACCTCGCCGGGCTGGATCATCTGACAGGCCAGAAGCATGGTGTGGCTGGTCATCTCGATGTGTTGCATGCCCGGGTTCACGAGCCGGATGGTGCGGCGCTCGGTGCGACCCTTCTCGATGCCGATGCGGTCGCGCGCCTGGAGCAGGCTCTGGTAGACGTCGTCCCACTTCCACAGGTGCGGCACTACCTTGGTCTTGGGGTCGGGCGTACGCTCCTGGCGGTCGAGCTTCCACAAGCCCGAGAGCCAGCGCTCGGCGAGAAAGTCGTCCAGTTCCGTCAGGTCCTGCGTCGCGGTGGTCATGGGTTGTCGTTCCTCTGAGTTTGGTGATGTGCGATTTCCGCTCAACCGTCCCTTGAGCGGAACGGCCGTGGAGTGTCTTCAGCGCAGCGCGTAGCCCATCTCGTAGTGGATGTAGATGCCGTCGAAGAAGAACCAGCGCATCTTGGCGCTTTCCCGCGCGTAGTGAACGGCGAGGTCCTGCAACTCGGGGGTGGTGCAGTAGCGGTCGAGGATCTCGAAGCCGCGGCCGCCGTGTTCCGTGTCCACCTCGGCGTGCAGCCAGAAGTGCTCGATGGCGGCTTCGTCGAAGTGGTAGACGTCACGCAGGGCCGGAAGCACCTTGCTGTAAAGCATCGGTGACTGGGACTCGGTGCCGATGTTGGTGGCGGCCACGCTGCAGATGAAGGACTCGTCCCGGCACACCCGGTTGAACCAGGTCGCCCAGGCTTCGGTGGTGGGCAGTCCGCGGCCACGCCTAGCGGCCTCGGCGTCGCCGCCGTTGGCGGTGCAGAAGCGCAGGATGATGTCCAGGTGCGGCCGCTCGGGGTCGCTCTCCTCCAGGTAGTTGCCCAGCAAGAGCCGTTGCACGGCCAGCGGCGTGTTGGCCGCCTTGTACAGCTCGCCGCGGTAGATGTTGCTGATCCAGTGGTACTGCTCTATGGCCCAGCCCATCATGGCGTTGCGGCTGAGCTCGCCCGCGGCCCACTTCTCGGTCAGCGGATGGTTCGCGCAGTGCCGCTCCAGCACAGCGGCTTCGAGCCTCTCTCTAAGGGAACTGGTGCTTGCCATGTGTCGCTCCGTCGCCGTCGCACGCCCGGAAGGTCTTGCCGCAGCCGCCGGCGCACCCCGACCGGCCCGGCGCCCCATATCACCACGCGCTCCGACGGACTGTCAAGCGCGGCCCGGCGCCGGCGCATGGCCGCGGGCGGTCATTTCTTCGACGGCAGCCGTTCGCGTTTCACCACCACCCGCTGGTGGCGGCCCTCGCCGATCTTCTCGCGCTCGTTGTGCGCCTCCACCGTGAAGCTCAGGCGGCGTCCTTCCACCCCGATGAGCTTCGCGCTCGTGCGGACGGTCTCGCCCAT
This sequence comes from Candidatus Binatia bacterium, assembly GCA_022823055.1. Taxonomy (GTDB): domain Bacteria; phylum Desulfobacterota; class Binatia; order UBA9968; family JAJDTQ01; genus JAJDTQ01. Next base: position 4,325 of record JAJDXX010000067.1, read on the forward strand.
GCCTGTCCCGGCGATGTGGGAGATCTCTACCCGCACCCCCAGCGATACCTCGTCGTCTTCCAGGTATGGGCGTACCGTCTCCACGCACGCACGCTCCATGTGCCCCACCATGGCCGGCGTCGAATACACCAGGATACCCTCGTCGGCGATGTGCGCCGCCGCCATCTCCCGGTTCGTTTCGATTACCCACTCGCCTTCGAGTCCTTCTACGATTCCGTCCTTCACGGGTCCTCCATCGGTGCCATTGTTCTCGTTCCCCACTATGGTCCATATCGGCTATACTGGGAACCGCTCGCGGGACGTCGTGAGGCTGTCATGGAAAAGGTCGTTCACAAATTCACCTCTTTCGCCGAAGAAGAAGAAGCCGAATACGCTTACTACAGGAACCTGTCAGGGACCCAGCGGCTGCAGCTTCTCCTGGAACTCGTCATGCCCGAGAACCCCGATGCGGGAACTATCGAACGATCTGTGCGAATTCGTCCACTTGTTGAACGCGAAGAGAGTAAAACGTGCTCGTCGCGCAAAGGGAGGCGTCCTGAATCATGAGTGCGGCATTGCAGGGGACCATGGCGCTGGATCTGAGCGGGCACGTGGCCGGGCCTTTTTGCGGCAGTCTGCTGGGAGACCTGGGGTGCGACGTCATCAAGGTGGAGCTGCCCGACGGGGGTGATACGCACCGCGGGCGGAATCCGCTTTACGAGGGCTACGGGCCGAGCTTCCGGGCGCTCAACCGCAACAAGCGGAGCCTCACCCTGGACCTGCGCAAGCCGCGGGGAAAGGAGATCCTGCTCAAGCTGCTGGAAAAGGCGGACGTCCTGCTGGAGAACTTCCGGCCGGAGACACGCTCGAAGCTGGGGCTCGACTACGAGCGCCTGTCGAAGCTGAATCCCCGGCTGATCCATTGCTCCATCACCGGGTACGGGCAGGAGGGGCCGTATCGCGACAAGCCGGGCTTCGACACCATCGGCCAGGCCCTGAGCGGCATGTTGAGCCTCATGACCGACTTCGACCAGCCCAAGGTCGTGGGGGTGTCAGTCACCGACCATTCCACCGGGATTTTCGCGTGCTACGGCATTCTCGCCGCGCTGCTGGCGCGCCACCACACCGGCCGCGGCCAGTTCGTGGACGCGTCGCTTCTGCGCATCAGCATGGCGTTCATCGAGTCACACATGGCCGACTACCTGAACGGCGGCGAGGCCATCACCCGGGAGAACTTCCCGCGCGGGCGCATCTACTGCTTCATCCCCAGCGACAAGAAGCCGCTGGTGATCCACTTGTCGGGGCACCAGAAGGCTTGGGAGGGGCTGGTGAGCGCGGTGGGCCGCCGGGACCTGCTGGACGACCCGCGCTTCGCCACCCGCAACGACCGCTGGCACCACCACTACGAGATCGTCCCGATCCTGCAGGCGGAGTTCGAGAAACAGCCGCGGGACCACTGGCTTCAGGCCCTGGACGCGGTGAGCGTGCCCAACGCCCCCATCTACAAGATCGACGAAGTGCTGGACGACCCGCAAGTGAAGGAGATGGGGCTGCCGCAGGAGGTCCACCACCCGAAGATGGGGTCGAGCAACCTCATCGGCAATGCCATCCGGCTGTCCGACACGCCCATGCGCTTTCACCGGCCGGCGCCGCTGCTGGGCGAGAACACCGAGGAGATCCTCCGGGAACTGGGATACGACAACGAAGCCTTGGCGGAGTTGCGCAAGGGCAGGGTGACCTCGTAAGGGCGGGGGAGGCGTGGGTCCCTTGCGAGTGGCCCAAATGCGTCATTGATATGAAAATAAAATCTTGTTCAAAGAATTCAACTAGTTACGGAATCCCGCTACACTCCAATGAGTCATTCCCGCGCATGCGGGAATCCAGGCGGGGTGGGGCCGGGCAACCCGACTGCCACACCTCGCCACCCATGGATTCCCGCTTTCGCGGGAATGACGATTCGGAGGGTTGGTGCCTCGTGAGTTTGACACACCTGTCGTGAGTTTTGACACACCTGTTCCGCGGGAATGACGGATGCAGGGTTCCATTGTTCCCGTTCTATCGACCAGGAGGCTGTCCATGACCAGCAAGGAGTTCGTTCAGGAGTTGCGGGACAAGGTCAGGGCCTTCTGCGCCACCCTCGACGACCGGCCGCCGGCCTACAGCTACGTTCCGCTCAACACCGACGAGCAACGGGTCCGGGTCATGAAGAGCCGGCTGTGGAACGAACTCCGGGCCGCGGACCTCTTCGGCGGCTGGCTCAAGACCACGCCGGAGCTTGAGGTCAAGACCATGATGGCGCGCTCAGCCCACGAGGAGATGACGCACGCCGGGCTCCTCATGGGGCGCATCCGGGACCTCGGCGCCGATCCCTTCGACTACCGCGCGCTGCCGGCGCAGATGTCCATGTTCAATGCCCTGGAAGCCCTTCCCGACACCTGCCAGCGGATGGCGGGCTTCTCCATGGCCGGGGAAGGGGTGGCCAACTATCTCATCGAGAAGTGCCTGGCCGCGCCGTCGGTTCCCGACTGGATCAAGGCCCCGTACAAGCGCATCCTGGCCGACGAGGAGGGTCACGGCACCGGTCCCGAGGCCATCCTGGAGCGCTACGCCGTCACGCCGGAGTGCCAGGACGCCACGCGCCGGGCCGTGGCCATGCGCCTGGTGCTGATGCGGGAGTATCTCGCGAGCCTGGACCGGTGGGCGATGGCGGAGGCCGAATGGTAAGCGGGTGCCGGCACTTGGTCCGGGCGAACCTGATCCGCCCCACTTTTCTCGGTGGCCGCACATCGCGCATGGGCGGACGCCATTGTTGACGCCGGGCCGGCGGTGGTGTAGAGCCTGTGTCAAAAGGGCGGACGTGCGCGAAAAGTTCACAAGGGGGTAGAACAAGATGGCAGACAACGGAACACTCGATGGCTGCGAAGTCATAATCTCCTCGGACTCCCACGTCATGGAGCCGTCCGAGGCTCTGGTGGAAAGAGCGCCGGCTTCGTACAAGGACCAGGTGCCGCGCTTTCCCCAGTTGAAGGTAGGAGAGAGCTTCCAGACGCAGCCGGGGGGATCGGATCCCAACAAGCGCATCACCGAGATGGAGACCGACGGGGTGAGCGCGGAGGTTCTCTTTCCGACCTATCTGCTGCCGCACTTCGCCATGGACGACGCCAAGCTGCAGGAGGTGTCGTTCCGCGCCTACAACGACTGGGTCATGGATTACTGCTCGGTGGCGCCCAACCGCCTGGTGGGTGTGGCCGCCATCTCGATGTACGACATCGACCACGCGGTGGAGGAGCTCGAACGCGCCGCCAAGGCGGGGCTCAAGGGCTCGCTCATCTGGCAGGCGCCGCACGCGGACCTGCCGTTCCACTCGGACCACTACGAGAAGTTCTGGGCAGCTTCCCAGGACCTCCAGATGCCCGTGCACCTGCACATCCTCACCGGGCACGGCTACCACAAGCAGACCGTGTTCGGTAACAAGCGCATCGGCGTGGAGCCCTACCGCGGCAGCGTCAACCTGAAGCTCCAGGAGATCATCAACGCGGTCTTCGACTTCATCTTCTACGGCATCATGGAGCGCCATCCCAAGCTCAAGTTCGTGTGCGTCGAGAACGAGATCGGCTGGATGCCGTTCATGCTGCAGCAATGGGATTACTACTGGAACCGGTTCAAGGGGGAGAACCCCATCTCCATCACCAAGAACCCCAGCGAGTATTTCCTCGACCAGTTCTACGGCACGTTCTTCCGTGACACCGTGGCCGGGCACAACTTCGAGTGGTGGGGTCAGGACAACTGCATGTGGTCCAACGACTACCCGCATGCCAACTCGACGTGGCCGGAGTCGAAGCGCTACATCGACCGCGACCTGGGTCACCTGCCGGCCGACATCCGGAAAAAGCTGGTCTATACCAACGTCAGGAACCTCTACCAGCTCGACATTCCTCATCCCGTACAGTAACGCGAAAGCCGCCCTCCCAGAGGGCGGCTTTTCTTTCCATGGGGGAGACGGAACGCGCCGCTGTCGGCAGGCCAAGCGCGTGCGTTTCCCGTAAAGGAGGTGCAAACTCATGGCCAAGAACGGTTTCAAAGTATTTGACAGCGACATGCATATCATGGAACCCCCGGATTTGTGGCCGCGGTACTTGCCGCCGGAATTTCGGGCACAGGCTCCGCTGGGGCGCACGTCCGAGAACGTTCGGGACCTGAAGCTGAAATTCCCCGACAAGGGGGCTGAAGCGCGCCGCACCGGTGATGAATTGCCCGCGGGCCACAATTACGAAAAGAACCAGAACACCTACCGTGACCACTCCGAAAGGGGCTGGACCGGCGAGGTGCAGCTCGAGGCCATGGACGTGGAGGGCATCGACGCCGCGGTGCTGTTCCCGACCCGGGGCCTCCATGTGCTCGACTATCCGGGACACGCGCCGGACTTTGCCGCGGCTCTGGCGCGGGCCTACAACGACTGGCTCCACGACTTTTGCAGCGTCGACCCGAACCGGCTGTTCGGCGCCGGCATGATCTCGGTCTTCGACATCAACGACGCGGTGGAGGAGACGCGCCGGGTGGTGGGCGAGTACGGCTTCCGCACGGTCTTCCTGAGGTCCAACATCGTCACCGGCAAACCGCTGCACGACCCGTACTACGAGCCCCTGTGGAATACCCTGGAGGAGTTGTCCCTTCCCATCGGGTTCCACGAAGCCTCCACTTCCCGCGCGGCCCAGGCCGGCGAGCAGTTCGAGCCCAACTTCGGTCTGAGGCGCGTCTATTCCCAGCCCTTCGAGCAGATGATGGGGCTCGGAAGCTTCGTGGGCGGCGGCGTGCTCGCGCGTCATCCCAAGCTCCGGGCGGCATTCCTGGAAGCCAACTGCTCGTGGCTGCCGTGGCTCCTCTGGCGCTTTGACGAGGGTTACGAGCGGGAGGGCGACGTCTACATGGCCGATCTGGACCGGAAACCCAGCGACTACTTCAAGGACCAATGCTGGATTTCCATCGAGCCCGACGAAACCCCGGCGCGGTTCACCATCGAGGAGTTCGGCTGCGACCAACTCGTCTTCTCCTCCGACTATCCCCACGGCGACTCCAGGTATCCCTATGCCGTGGAAGGGTTCCTGGAGCTCGACCTGTCCGACGAGGCAAAGCGAAAGATCCTGTGGGACAACTGTGCGCGGTTTTATGGTTTCGACTAGTGTCCTGTCCGGATAACGGGACAGCAGGTAACTTCGATAGACGAGAACTTCAGTATCGCGATATCCGATCCGAAGGAGGGCTTGATGGCGAAACCCCAAGAGGCGATACAGCCGGAAACCATCCAGGGCGTGGTCAATTACCTCAGCAGGGGCACGGAGGCCCCCGCGAGCTACGGTGGCCTGAGCCAGAAAGAGGCCGACCGCAAGCGCAGGGGCAACTATGAGCGCCACACGGTCACGATCCACAACGCGCGGCTCCTGGCCGGCGGTCTTTCGCTGGAGCGCGAAGGGTTCGTGCTGGTGCGCCACGACACGCAGATGAAGGACTTCTACGACGAGGATGAGCTGCGCACGGTCTACTACAAGGAGACCGAGGAGCTGGTGAAGAAGACCTCCGGAGCGAAGCGCGTGGTGGTGTTCGACCACACGCTGCGGTCGGGCGACGAGGCCACGCGCGAGGCGAAGCAGGTGGGCGGCCCGGTGCGCGGCGCCCACAACGACTACACGGATTGGTCCGGGCCGCAACGGGTGCGCGACATCCTGCCGGACGAGGCGGAAGAGCTGCTCAAGGGGCGTTTCGCCGTGGTGCAGACCTGGCGTCCCATCAACCGGCCGGTGATCCGGGATCCGCTGGCCATCTGCGACGCGCGCAGCACCGGCATGGAGGGCGCCATCCCCACCGCGCGCATCTACCCGGACCGGCGCGGCGAGACCCTCCACTACACCTTCAACCCCGACCATTACTGGTACTACTTCCCGCACATGGAGCGGCACGAAGCGGTGGTGTTCAAGACCTTCGAGTCCGAGAAGGACGGGCGCGCGCGCTGGACCCTGCACTCGGCCTTCGACGACCCGGACACGCCGTCCGACGCGCCGCCGCGCGAGAGCATTGAGATGCGCACCCTGGCGTTTTTCTAGGGAGTCGGGTTACGCCTTCGGCTAACCCGACCTACCTCAGAGTACGGTGTCGTAACCGGTTTGAACCCGTGAGCGCCCGGCGTCGTAACCGTTGAACCGAGGAACCCCGGCGCGACAACCGGTTGAACCGGGACCCGCAGGTCGGATTGGCGAAGCGTAATCCGACACGTTCCCAGGAGACCCACATGAGCAACTTCGACGTGGTGGAAACCACCATCGAGGCCGTCCACAAGGCCTACGAGTCGGGGCAGTTGACCCCCCGTGAACTGGTGCAGGCTTACATCGACCGCATCGAGGCGTACGACAAGAACGGCCCGGCGCTGAACTGCATCATCACGGTCAACCCCAACGCCCTGGAGGAGGCCGACCGGCTCGGCGCCACGCCCCTCGGCGGTCCGCTTCACGGCATTCCCATCATCTTCAAGGACCAGGGGGACGCCAAGGGGATGCCCACCACCCTGGGCAGCGTCCTGTTCAAGGACTACTACCCGGACCGCGACTGCTTCGTGGTGGAGCAGCTCAAGAAGGCAGGGGCCATCATTCTGGCCAAGGCCACCCTGGGCGAGCTGGGCGGCGGCGACACCCACGGCTCGCTCTTCGGCTCCAGCCGCAACCCCTACGACATCGAGCGCACGGTGGGCGGCTCCTCGGGCGGTTCCGGCGGCGCGGTGGCCGCCAACTTTTCCACCGTGGCCGTGGGACAGGAGGGCTACGCTTCCATCCGCCGGCCCTCCACCTGGAACTGTGTCGCGGGCATGCGCCCCACGCCCGGGCTGGTGAGCCGGGGCGGCGTCTACGACGGCTGGCCCGACATGACCGGCTCCCTGGGCCCCATGGCGCGCACGGTCACCGACATGGCCAAGCTGCTGGACGTGATGGTGGGCTACGACCCCGAGGACCCGGTGACCGCCCGAGGCGTCGGCCGCGTCCCTTCGAGCTACACCGATTTCCTTGACGCCAACGGACTCGGCGGCGCCCGTCTGGGAATTCTCCGAGAGCCCATGGGATACACCTCGGAGCCCGACACCGACGATTTCCGCCAGATCACCGAATTGTTCGACAAGGCGGTGGCGGACCTCAAGGCCGCCGGAGCCGAGGTGGTGGACCCGGTGGAGATACCGCAGCTCAACGAGCTCCTCTCACAGCGCTCATGGAACCCCAAGAACGCCGACGAGGCGTTCAGGCTGTACTACGGCAGAAGCGCCAGGCGGCCGTTCGAGTCGCGCCAGGAGGCCATGGCGTCGCCGGGGTTCGCCGAGGTCCACTACAACGCACAGAACCGCTGGAAGGCGCCCCTGGACGCCGACAAGCACTACCAGTACCTGCTGGCGCGCGAAAAGCTCATGGGAAACCTGTTGAAGGTCATGGCCGACCACCGGCTCGACGCCATCGTGCACAAGTCGGTGGAACACCAACCCACGCTCATCCGCGACGGCATCCAGCCGCCCTGGGTCAACATGCGGGGAGTGCCGCACATCAACACGTTCCTGATCTTCGTGTCGTCGGTGGTGGCGCCCGGAGGTTTCACCCGGGACGGCCTCCCGGGAGGCATCACCTTCCTGGGAAGGCCCTACGACGATGCGCGCATGATCCAGTTCGCCTACGCCTACGAGCAGGCGACGCACCACCGCAAGCCCCCGGCCACCACGCCGGCGCTGTGACGGGATGTCCATCATTCCGCCTGGATGGGAAACGTCACCGACGCCCCGGCACGTCATTCCCGCGAAAGCTTGCCCTCGACCCCGATCGGGGGCGGGAATCCATGGGTGGGGAGGGGCAGAGTAAAGTTGGGAGGGGTGATTGCGAGTCTTCCGGGACAACGGGAAGGATTGAGCATGCTACGCATACCCGAGCTGACCGAACGAGAGGCCATACCCGAGGACCAGCGCCACCACTATGACTCCATCATGGCGAGCCGGAAGCGCATCAGCGCGCCCTACGCTAACCTGCTCCATTGTCCCGACCTGGCGGCGCGCACGGCCCACTTGGTGGGGTACTCGCTGTTCACCTCGGACTTTCCCCGGAAGGAGAAGGAACTGGTCATCTGCACGGTGGCCCGCGAGATGGACTGCGTGTACGAGTGGGCCGCCCACTGCGGCCACGCCCTGGACGCGGGGGTGCGCGAGGAGGCGGTGGCGGCCATCCGTGACGGCAAGGCGCCCGAAGGGCTGAACGAGGACGAGGCGCCCTTCGTCCGGTACGTGCAGGAGCTGTTGCGCCCGCCGCACCGCGTCACCGAAGCCACCTTCACGGCCCTGCGGGAGCGCCTTGGGAATCAGCGGCTGGTGGAGTTGACCGGCATCGTCGGCGGCTACGTCGCCCTCGCGTGCTCGCTCAACGCGTTCGCGATCGGCGCGCCCGAAGGCATGCCGGTCCTGCCCACGGGGTGAGCGGCATGGCCAAGGCTTTGTGTGAGCCCGCGCTCGACGCCGCGGTCACGAACGGCATCCCGGTGCTGGACCTGGCCGGCTACCTGGCCGGCGTCCCTGGCGCGTTGCAACCCCTGGCCGCGGGATTGCGTGACGCCCTGGAGCGGGTGGGCTTCTACTACATCCACGGACATGGGGTGCCGCAACGTCTCATCGACGCCGTGTTCACCGAATGCGCGCGCTTCCACGCGCAACCGCTGGACCGGAAGATGGCTGTCCGCGGCAACGAGCACAACGTGGGTTACATGCCGGTCAACGGCTACGTTTCCCGCAGTTCGCGCGTGGAGAAGGCCACGCGCCCCAACTTCGTCGAGGCGTTCTTTCTCAAGCGCGATCTTCCGTTGGATCATCCGGACGTGGTGGCGGGGGTGCGCTACCGTTGCGCCAACCCATGGCCCGACGCCGGGGTCCTGCCGGGCTTCCGGGCAACGGTGGTGTCGTATCTCGACGCCATGGAAGGGCTGTGCAAGCGCATGCTGCCTGTCTACGCCACGGCGCTGGACCTGCCGCCGGACTACTTCGACGCGGCCTTTCGCGAACCCCAGTACACCCTGCGGCTGTCCCACTACCCGCCCGCGGAAGAGGGCGACATCGATCAGTACGGCCTTGCGCCCCACACCGATTCGAGCTTCCTCACCATGCTGCCGCAGTCGGAGCTTCCGGGTCTGGCCATCGGCATGCCCTCCGGCGAGTGGGTGGACGCGCCCGTTGTGCCCGGCACTTTCCTGGTCAATTCCGGGGACATGCTGCGCCGCTGGACCAACCACCGGTTCCTGTCCACGCCGCACCGGGTGGTGAACCGCAACGCCGGCCGCGACCGCTACGCCATCCCGTTCTTCTTCGACGCCACCCATGACTTTCCCATGGCGTGTCTGCCCACGTGTCAGGGGCCGGACGACCCGCCCCGTTATGAACCCACGACCTACGGTGAGTACATGCGCTGGTTCGCCCGCCAGTACGATCACGTGCGCGACCGCGACAGCGATGAGCCCGCCGATCCCGGCGTGCCCACGGTCAGGTAACCGGGAGCGGGAACGAGATGGGCCGCGGAGGAGGCGCCTATGTTACGATACCATGTCAATTTGATAACACCCTCTGTGGATAAGGGCTGTGTATAATGTCCGGACGCGCGAAAAACCGCCCTATCCATCCGCGATCCAGCGGATTGCCCAATATCTGGGCAGCGGTTTTCCCCTAGATTCTAGGGAGTTGCGGAGAAGGGGCACCACGGCGTTCCGGACAGCGGACGCAATCCACTGCCCGAGCCATGAGCCGGCTAGCCGGTAAGTGACTGATTTTCAACGGACATGAGCGGAAACGACAACCTCAAGGCGCTGCTCCGGCCGCGATCGGTGGCGGTCGTGGGCGCATCCCCCAAGGGAAGCACTGGTGGACGGATCCTGGGGAACGTGCTCGCGTCGGGCTTCCAGGGCGCGGTCTATCCGGTGAATCCCAACTACGACGAGATCCGCGGCAAGACGTGCTACCCGTCGGTCGAAGCGTTGCCGCATACGCCGGACTGCGTCGTGGTGGCGCTGCCGGTCACGCGGGTGCTCGGAGTCATCGAGGAAGCGGTGGCCGCGGGCGTGCCCTCGGGCATCGTCGTGGCCGAGGGCTTCGCCGACGGCAACACCCCGGCGGGGCGGAAGCGTCAGGAAGAGCTTCAGCGCTTGGCGGCCGGCGGGGGGATGGCCGTGACAGGCCCTTGCTGCATGGGGGTTGCGAGCCTCAAGTACGGCTTCGCCAATTCCTATTTCTCCATCCCGGAAGACGCCGAGCCCGGCGGCGTCTCGCTCATTTCCCAGAGCGGCGGGCTGACCAACGCCGTCACCGAGTTGGGGGCGAGCCGCAACATCGGCTTCAACTACATCATCTCCAGCGGCAACGAGGCCGTGGTGGAGATGGCCGACTACATCGAGTACATGGCCGACGATCCCGAGACGCAGGTGATCGCCTGTCTCATGGAAGGGGCGAAGGACGGCGCCAGGCTGCGGCGGGTGCTGGCGGCGGCGACCCGGAAGAAGCCCGTGGTGGTGCTGAAGCTCGGGCGCACCGAGTCGGGCCGGCGCGCCACGGTCGCCCACACCGGCACCTTGGCCGGGCGCCAGGAGGCCTACGCGGCCCTGTTCCGCGAGACGGGGGTGGCCCCGGTGGAGACCATCGACGAACTGGTGGAGACCGCCGGCCTGTTCCTCCACGCGCGCCTGCCGGCGGGCGACAAGGTCGTGTTCCTCACCATCTCCGGCGGAGCCACGGCGCTCATCAGCGACGTGAACGCCGCCGCGGGGCTCCAGTGTCCGCCCTTGTCCGAGGCCCTCAACGGAAGGCTCCAGGAGATCCTCGGGGTGGAAGACCGGCCCTTCAGCAACCCCATCGACACCGTCGGGATGCCGCGCATCGAGCGGGGAGACAACCTCACGACGGTGCTCGATACGCTCCTGGACGATGACGGCATCGACCTCGTGGGACTGGCGCTGAGCGCCAAGCGGACCACCGGGCCGGGCCAGCAGAAACTCCTGGACCAGGTGGTGACGTGCGCCAAGGGCTCCGCGAAGCCTCTGTTCGTGCTGTCCCTGGCCTCCAACAGCCTCACCGGCGACTACCGGACGTTCTCCGCCGACACCGGTGTGCCCATCCTGGAGGACGTGGCCGGCGGCATGAAAGCGGTGCGCCGGCTCGTGGATTACGCGGCGTATCGGCGCCGGGGGGAGGGTTCGCGGGCGCCGGCGGCATCGGTGGATTTCCAGGCGCCGGAGCGCGGCGGTGCGCTGACCGAATACGAAAGCAAGCGGATTCTGGCCGGTACCGGCATCGTCATGACGCGGGAGATGCTCGCCGAGAGCCCCGAGCAGGCGGTGGACATCGCCGTGGGCCTCGGCCTTCCGGTGGCACTCAAGGTCCAGTCGCCCGATGTGCCCCACAAGTCGGACGCCGGCGGGGTCCATCTGGGAGCCGAGAGCCTGGAGGAGGTGGAGGCGGCCTATCTCCGGGTGGTGCGGAACGTCAAGGCGGCACACCCGGAGTCGCGCCTCGACGGCGTGCTGGTGCAGGAAATGGTGACCGACGGCCTGGAGGTCATCGTCGGCATGGTGCACGACGCCCAGTTCGGTCCGCTGGTGATGCTCGGCCTGGGCGGCGTCTACGTCGAGGTGTTCAAGGACGCGGCCTTCCGGCTCGCGCCGGTGGACGAAGAGGACGTGCGCGAGATGATCAGGGAGCTGCGCGGCGCCGCCCTGTTTCGCGGCATACGCGGCGGCAAGCCGCGGGACGTGGACGCGCTGGTGCAGTGCGTGGTGCGCTTCGGCGATTTCGTCGCCCACAACGCCGGCCGCTTCACCGCCGTGGAGATGAACCCCGTGATGGTGCGCCCCGAGGGGAGGGGCTTGGCGGTGGCGGACGCGCTCCTCACGGTGTCCGACGAAACGGGTTAGGCAGGGCCTGTTCGTGGCCGCCCCCGGCCGCGTGCAACGTCCGGGCAGGGGCACCCGCGGTGGCTCTGGGAACCAGGCAGGGGCGACCGGCGGTCGTCCAGGGAACAATGGGGTCATCCATGACTTACGACAACATTCTCTATGACGTAACCGACCACGTGGCCACCATCACCATCAATCGTCCCGAGTCCATGAACGCCATCAGCTACAAGGCGCGGGACGAGCTGCACGACGCGTGCGACCGGGTATCCGCGGACCCCGACGTGTGGGCGTGCATCATCACGGGCGCGGGGGAGCGCGCCTTCTCCACGGGACTCGACTTGAAGGAGCGGGCGCGGGAAGTGGACGATTCCACGTTCTTCGACAAGCGCAGGGCGCGCCACCGGGCGGGCAATCAAGGCCAGAACATGGTGGTGGCCGCGATGGAAAAGCCCACCATCGCCGCCATCCGCGGCTACGCCGTGGGCGGCGGCCTGGAGTTGGCGCTGGCCTGCGACATCCGCGTGGCCGCCGAGGACGCCAAGCTCGGCATGTTCGAGGTGCGCCGCGGCCGGCTCGGCGGAGGCGGCGGCACCCAGCGCCTGTCGCGGCTCATAGGCATGGCCAAGGCGCTGGAGCTGTCGCTCACCGGCGAGGCCGTGGACGCCCACGAGGCGTTCCGTATCGGCCTGGTGAACAAGGTGGCGCCGGTGGACAGCTACATGGACGCGGCGCGTGAGATCGCGCGCAAGATCTGCCTGGGCGCGCCGCTGTCGGTCATCGCGATCAAGGAGGCCATCACCAAGGGAATGCAGCTCCCGCTGGAGCAGGGCCTGAAGCTCGAGAGCGAGCTGGGCTTGGCGCTTTCCACCACCGAGGACCAGAAAGAGGGCTCGCGGGCCTTCGCCGAGAAGCGCCCGGCGGTGTGGAAGGGCCGGTAGGCCACAGGACCCACTCCTCTGTCATTCCCGCGGAACAGTCTGTGCCAAGACTCATGAGGCAGAGACCCCTCGAATCGTCATTCCCGCGGAAGCGGGAATCCAGGGGTGGGGCGGGGCTTGAAACGGGCCTGTTTCCCCGCCTGGATTCCCGCTTCCGCGGGAATGACGTGCCGGTACGTCGTTGCCTCCGGGTTTTCGACACAGTCTGGAAAGGGGGAATCCAGGTAAGGTAGGGTGAGGACACAGGAGGAACCATGAGCACGAACCTGAGCGGCAAATACGCCATCGTCGGCGTCGGACAGAGTCCCCTGGGCAAGGTGCCCGAGTTGGGACCCATCGGCCTCTTCGCGGTGGCGGCCAAGAACGCCATCGAGGACGCCGGCCTCAAGAAGGAGGACGTGGACGGCCTCATCACCCGCGGGCCGGACGACGTCTACTGCCACCATCAGAAGGTGGGCGAGGCGCTCGGCCTCAACGTCACCTTCAGCACCTCCACCGCCAACGGCGGCGCCAGCCAGACCATGGCCGTGGCCATGGCGTGCATGGCCATCGAGGCGGGCGTGTGCAACACCGTGGTGGTGGGCTACGGCCGCGACACCTGGTCGCGCACGCACCGCACCGCCGAGGCCAAGCAGGCGGTGGCCTCCCGGCCCCGAACCTACTCGGAGTTCGGCTCGGAGTTCGGCCAGTTCGGCGCGCCGGTGAACTATGCCGTCGCGGCGCGGCGCCACATGGAGCGCTTCGGCACCACCAAGGCGCAGCTCGGCGCCATCGCGGTGGCGTTCCGCAACCACGCGCGCAAGAACCCGCACGCGTTCATGCAGAAGCCGCTGACGCTGGAGGAGTATTTGAGCGCGCGGCTCATCGTCGACCCGCTGTGCCTCTACGATTGCAGCGTGTTCATCGACGGCGCCGGCGCCGTGGTGGTGACCACCGCCGAGCGCGCCCGGGACCTCAGGCAGCCGCCCGCCTATGTCCGTGGCTTCGGCTTCGGCAACCGCCTGAGCGGCTGGTACGCCGACGACAACATGATCACCACCGGCGCCAAGGAGGCCGGGGAAGCGGCCTACAAGATGGCCGGGATCGGCCCCAGGGACGTGGACACCGCGCAGATATACGACTGCTTCACCCACATGGTGCTGCTGCAGCTCGAGGACTACGGCTTCTGCGCCAAGGGAGAAGGCGGTCCTTTCGTGGCCTCGGGCGCGTTGGAGGCCGACGGAGTGCTGCCCACCAACACTTCCGGCGGGCAACTGTCGGAAGGGCACATCGAGGGCATGCTCCAGGTGCTGGAAGGCGCGCGCCAAGTGCGCCGCGAGCACACGGCCGACCGGCAGGTAAAGGACTGCAACATCGCGCTGGTCACCGGCCACGGCGGTAACACCGTGTGCCAGTCGGCGCTGATCCTGGGAAGGGAAGCCGGATGAGCGACTACAACAAGCCGCTGCCGCCCCCGTCCGTGGAATCCGAGCCCTTCTGGGACGGCTGCAAGCGCCACGAACTGCTGGTGCCGCGCTGCGACCGGTGCGCGCACCACTGGTTCCCGCCCGCCGCCACCTGCCCCGAGTGCTGGAGCACGGACTGGACCTGGGCGCGGGTGAGCGGCAAGGGAAAGATCTACTCCTTCGGCGTCTACCACCGGGCCTACCACAAGGGCTTCGCCGAAGAGCTTCCCTACGCCCTGGTGGTCGTGGAGCTGGACGAGGGGCCGCGGCTCACCACCAACGTGGTGGGCTGCAAGCCCGAGGAATTGAGTTGCGACATGCCGGTGGAGGTGGTGTTCGACGACGTCACCGAGGACCGCACCCTGTACAAGTTCACACCGGCGAATGACGGTTAGACCCTGACGCAAGCCGCCACTCTGTTTGGAGGTAAACCATGCTGCACAGCACCGAACGCATTCTCGTCACCCACACCGGCAGCCTGCCGCGCCCACGGCAGCTCATCGACATGATGCTGGCGGAGAACGAAGGTCGGCCCGTGGATCCGGCGGAGTACGAGGACAAGCTCCGGGGCGCGGTCCACGACATCGTGCGCTTCCAGATGGACCTGGGCGTCGACGTCGTGGACGACGGCGAGCTCAGCAAACGCGGGTTCGCGGTCTACGCGCACACGCGGCTTGACGGCCTCAGCGCCACCGGCCGGGTACGGGTGTCGCCCTGGGACAACTCCAGGGAATCGCAGGCGTTTCCGGAACACTACGGCTACTACAGTCCGGTGCCGGGGGCCAAGCCCAACCCCAGCAACATGCAGATGGCCTGCACCGGCCCGATCGCCTACAAGGCCCAGGAAAGACTGGCGCAGGACCTGGCGAACCTCAGGGCCGCGGCGGACGAAGCCGGGCCGGTGGAGGCCTTCGTGCCCGCCATCTCCCCTTGCGACGTGGCCGGCAATATCGAGAACGAGTACTACAAGACCGAGGAAGAGTTCCTGTTCGCCATCGCCGACGCCCAGCGGGTGGAGTACCAAGCCATTGTCGACGCCGGCTTCCTGCTCCAGATCGACGACCCGCTGCTGATCAATTACTACGTCAAGAACCCGGACCTGACCGTGGCACAGTGCCGCGCCTGGGCCGAAGGGCAGATCGAGGCCATCAACCACGCGCTGCGGGACATCCCCGAGGACCGCGTGCGCTACCACACCTGCTACGGCATCAACATGGGTCCCCGGGTCCACGACATGGAGATGAAGGATTACATCGACCTCGTTCTCAACATCCGCGCCGGCGCATTCTCCTTCGAGGCATCCAACCCGCGCCACGAGCACGAGTGGAAGATCTGGGAGGACGTGAAGCTGCCCGAGGGCAAGCTCATCATCCCCGGCGTTATTACCCAGTCATCGGTGGTGGTGGAGCACCCCGAGCTCATCGCCCAGCGCCTCGAGCGTTTCGCCGGCTTGGTGGGCCGCGAGAACGTCATCGCCGGCAGCGACTGCGGCTTCGGCACACAGGCCCTGGAGGTCCCGGAGATCCACCCCGACATCGTCTGGGCGAAGTTCCGGGCCATGTCCGAGGGGGCGCGTCTGGCGAGCGAGCGGTTGTGGGGGTGAAACCTGGGGAATCCGAACGGCCCCGGTTGGACATGATTCCATGACGCCTCCCGCCAACGTCCCCTTCGGCACCTGGAAGAGCCCCATCACGGCCCGCATGATGACAGAGGGCGCGGTGGGGATCGGCGGCCTGAAGGCCGACGGGGAGTGTCTCTACTGGCTCGAGTCCCGACCCTCGGAGGCGGGGCGGACGGTGCTCGTGCGCCGGAGCGCGAGCGGCGCCGTCGCCGACCTCACGCCCGCTCCGTTCAACGTGCGCACCCGCGCCCACGAGTACGGCGGCGGCGCCCTCGGCGTGCGGAAAGGCGTGGTGGTCTTCGCCAACTTCGCCGATCAACGTGCGTACCGCCTGGATGAGGGCGCCGACCCTTGTCCCATCACCCCCGAGGGTCCGCTCCGCTACGCCGACTTCGACCTGGACCCGTCAGCCGGTGGGGCGGTCTGCGTGCGCGAAGACCATCGGAACGACGGGGAGCCGGTGAACGCCCTGGTAGTGCTGGATCTGCAAGGCAACGGCGACGAGGCCCACGTCGTGGCGTCCGGGGCCGACTTCTACGCCGCGCCGCGCTTTTCTCCGGACGGCCGGCAGCTCGCCTGGTTGTCCTGGGATCACCCCAACATGCCATGGGACGGCACCTTTTTGTGGGTGGCCGACATCGCGGCGGACGGCGCCCTGACGAATGCGCGCCAGGTGGCCGGCGGTGCGGACATCTCCGTCTTCCAACCGGAATGGTCGCCGGACGGGACGCTCCACTTCGTCGACGATTCCACCGGCTGGTGGAACCTGTACCGCTGGCGCAACGGCGCGCGGGAGCCCTTGTGTCCCCGGCAGGCGGAGTTCGGCCTGCCCCTGTGGCAGTTCGGCATGCGGAGTTTCGGATTTCTGGCCGACGGCCGCCTTGTCTGCCGGGTGATCGAGGGCGGCGTAGGGCGGCTTGCCGTCGTCACCGAGACCCGCCTGGAGACTCTGCCGACGCCGTTCTCGCACCCCGGGCTGCCCCAGTCCCTGGGCGGCCGGCTCGCCGTGATCGGGAGCTCCCGCTCGGAGCCGAGCCGGCTCAGCCTGTGGGACCCGGACACGGGCGCCGAAGAGGTGCTGAAACGGGCCACGGAGACGACCGTCGACCCTGGCTACGTTTCGGAAGCGGAAGCGATCGAGTTTCCCACCGCCGAGGGGTTGTCGGCCCACGCATTCTACTACCCGCCCCGCAATCAGCACCATGCCGCCGCGGCGGGTGAACTGCCGCCCCTGATCGTGCGCTCCCACGGCGGCCCCACCGGGGCTACCAATGACTCGTTCACGCTGGCCATCCAGTACTGGACCAGCCGCGGCTTCGCCGTCGTCGACGTCAACTATGGCGGCAGTACCGGTTTCGGGCGCGCCTATCGGGAGCGCCTGTACGGGCGCTGGGGCATCGTGGACGTGGACGACTGCGTCAACGCCGCCCGATTCCTCGCGGACTCGGGCCGGGCGGACCCGAATCGCCTGATCATCCGCGGCGGCAGCGCCGGCGGCTACACCACGCTGGCCGCGCTCGCCTTCCGCGACACCTTTCGGGCCGGCGCCAGCCTCTACGGCATCGGCGACCTGATGGCCCTGGCCCGGGACACCCACAAGTTCGAGAGCCGCTACCTGGATCGCCTGATCGGCCCCCTGCCGGCTTCGGAACCCGTCTACAGAGAACGCTCCCCCGTCCATCACCTGGACGAATTTGATTGTCCGATCATTTTCTTCCAGGGACTAGACGACAAGGTGGTGCCGCCCAATCAGGCCGAAGCCATGGTCGACGCCCTGGACGCCAAGGGTCTGCCGGTCGCTTATCTGCCCTTCGAAGGCGAGGGCCACGGATTCCGCCAGGCCGAAACCATCGTCCGCGCCCTGGAGGCCGAGCTCTGCTTCTACGGCCGTGTCTTCGGCTTCACCCCCGCCGATGATATCGAGCCGGTACCCATCCGAAATCTCTGAAAGAGGCCGCATGGGTTTGGTTGCTGCGATGCTTGCGACCAAAATACGATACATCGTCGAATTATCTTGACTAAAATACGGGGCTATGGAAAATTGTCAGGTATGGAGACGGCATCGCGCATTTACGACGCCTTGCTCGCGGAGCACTTGGCGGCCAATCGGCAGATGGCCTTCGTCAGCGGGCCAAGGCAGGTAGGCAAGACCACCACGTGCCGGCGTCACGCGGACAACTATTGCAACTGGGACAACGTCGACGATCGTGCGCTCATCCTGGCTGGTCCCGGCAGCCTTGCCGAGGCGGTGGGAGCGAACCGCCTCTCCGAGGCCCTTCCAGTGGCGCTCTTCGATGAGCTTCACAAGTTCCCGAGTTGGAAGCCCTTCCTCAAAGGCATCTATGACACCTACAGCGACCGGCTCCGCGTCATCGTCACCGGAAGCAGTCGCCTCGACGTCTACCGCAGGGGCGGCGACAGTCTGATGGGGAGATACTTCGCTTATCGGATGCATCCGTTTTCCGTCGCAGAGACTGTTAGCCGACAACTCCCCGACGTGGAGCGGATCGTCCGCCCGCCGCGCATGATAGAATCACCGGACTTCGAGGCCCTCTGGCACCACGGAGGGTATCCGGAGCCGTTCCTCAGGCGCGACAACCGGTTCAGCCGAAGATGGCGGTCGCTGCGTCTCCAGCAACTGGTCCGGGAAGACATCCGCGACCTGACGCAGGTCCAGCAGATAGACCAGATGGAGCTGTTGGTCCAGCGCTTGACCCGCCAGTCGGGGCGCCAACTCGTGTTCGGCAACCTGGCCACGGATGTGCGAGTGGCCGCGGACACCGTCCGGCGCTGGGTTGCCGCGTTGTGCGATTTCCATCTGGGATTCCTCGTCAGGCCGTGGTTTCGGAACGTCTCGCGATCACTGCGCAAGGAGCCCAAGTGGTACCTGAGGGACTGGGCCGACATCGAAGACGTGGGGCAGAAGGCCGAGACCTTCGTCGCGTGCCATCTTCTCAAGGCCGTCGACGGCTGGAACGACATGGGGCTGGGCCGGTTCGAGCTCGGCTATCTGCGCGACAGGGAGAAACGCGAAGTGGACTTCGTGGTGGCTCGCGAAGGACGACCATGGTTCCTGGTCGAGGTGAAGAACCACGACGGGTCCCTGAGCCGAACGCTCAAATACTACCAGGATCAACTCAAGGTTCCGTTCGCGTTTCAGGTGATCGTCGATGCGGACTTCGTTGAGGCCGATTGCTTCGCGAG
>JAJDXX010000106.1 GCA_022823055.1 Candidatus Binatia bacterium
CTCATTGCCCGGCCCCACCCCGCCTGGATTCCCGCTTGCGCGGGAATGACTCATTGGAGTGTAGCGGGATTCCATAACTACCCGAAATCATTGAACAATTATTTATTTTCATATCAATGACGTCATTGGGGCGTTGGTGCCTATTTCTTCCGAGCGGAGTTTTGACACACCCCTTCCGCCGGAATGTCCGAGGGAGTCTCTGGCAGTTACAGACGGAAGAACTCGATGGCGTTGGCGGCCACCATGCGGTGGCGCTCGTCGTCGGCGACGCCCTGCATCTGCGAGTTGAGCAGTTCCCGGGAGTGGGGCCAGCGGGTCACGACGTGGGGGAAGTCGCTGCCCCACAGCATGCGGTCGACGCCGACGTCGTGGCGCAGGCGCACGCCCACGTGGTCCTCGAAGAAGCCCCAGTAGGCGTGCTCCCGGAGATACTCGCTGGGCAGGCGCTTCAGCCGCGGGAGCCCCATCTGCCGTTCGGCCCAGAACCGGTTGACGGAGTACTCGTGGTCCATCTGCTCGTAGAAGTACGGCAGCCAGCCGGCGTTGTTCTCGGCCCAGTAGATGCGCAGCTTGGGGAAGCGGTCGAAGATACCGGCGACCACCATCTGGCTCGCCTCCACGGAGCCCGAGTGGTAGGGGGCCTGGCGGGCGAGGCGCTGGATGAAGTCCGTGGGCGGCCGGCGCTCGGCCGGCGGTGCCAAGGGGTAGTCGAAGAGCGGCGTTTCGCGGGTACCAACCTTGGTGGTGAAGGAGGTGTGCACCACCACCGGCACGTCCAGGTCCAGGGCCGCGGCCCAGAAGCGGTCGTCCTCGGGTGACGGGAAGCCGCGCCCGCTGGGATAGGTGGCGAGCCATACCGCCTTGCAGCCCAAGCGCTTGCAGTGCTCCATCTCGGCGACGTCGTCCTCGACGCCGCGGTTGGGCAGGACGCCGACGCCGATGAGGCGTTCCGGGTCCACGGCACAGTACTCCTCCGCCATGTACTCGTTGAAGTGGTGGATGATGCCGACGAAGGCTTCCTGGTCGCGGACGGCGGGATTGCGCACGTCCAGAGCGAACAGCACCTCGGCGTCGACGCCGTCCTGGTCCTGCTCGCGCAGCCGTTGCTCGGGGCCGCCGCACCCCGGCGTGTTGTCGAAGTCGATCACGGTTGGATCGAATTCCTCCGGCGGCCGCCCCCCGTAGTAGCTGGTGCCGCCGTAAACCAGCGGCCGGCCCTCCTTCTGCAGCGCGTCGCGACCGTTCGACAGGCGGATTCGCCGCACCGCGCGGTCCCGGTACTTCGCGGGAATACGATGGCGCCACAGGTCCGGAGGTGCTTCGAAATGGCTGTCGGCTGAAATGCAACGGTACTCTCGTGCCATGGGAACGTTCCCCTGAATCAGTGAAAGTGGTCCTTCGACTTCGCGCCGCTTCGCTCAGGACGTTATAGTCCTTCCCGGTCCGTGCGCATGTCGAAGGACGCGGAGTTCACGACGCCTCTCCCGGCAGCGGCCAGTCCAGCCATTCCGCCAGTGCCCGTCCCAGGATCCATTCCTTCTCGTCGTCGGTGAGGTCGAGCTCTTCGGTGAACAGCGTCAGCGCTTGCCCGTAGGGACAGGGCAGGTGGGACAGGTCGGTGCCCCAGAAGACGCGTTTCGGTCCGAAGGCGTCGACCACGCGGCGCACCTGCGGGTGGAGCGATGGATACGGGTAGCTCTCCGTGGAATAGCACGGCAGCGCCGAGGCCTTCACCGCCACGTTGGGCAGGGAGGCCAGCTTGAGCACGCCGTCGACGATGGGTCCCAGCGGCTTCCCCACCAGGCTGTTGTTGAGCCCCATGTGATCGATGCACAGCCGCAGTCCCGGGTGTCGGGCGGCCACCTCGGCCAGCCGCGGCAGATGGTGCGGCGCCAGCGCCATGACCGGGACGTCGTAACGCTCCGCCGCGGCCCAGAACCAGTCGATGGTGCCGTCGTCGAGCCAGGTGCGGTAGCGCCCGCGATGGAAGGTCAGGCGGATGCCGAGCATGGCGGGCTGGTCCTTCCACGCGGCCATGCGCTCCCGGCTCTCGGGCGCGTCCAGGGTCAGCCGGCCCATGACCGCGAAGCGGTCCGGGTGGAGGCGGGCGGCCTCCAGCGAGGTGTCGTTGCGGTCGGCCTCCCAGGTGGGCGGCACCAGCACCGCGCGCCGGACCCCGGCGGCGTCCATCTCGCGCAGCAGCTCTTCGTGTCCCAGGGGCTCGGGCCGGTGCGGCTTGGCCGCGTCCACCCGGTCCCAGGGCTTTTCGGGGGTCTCGGGCGCCCAGATATGGACTTGGGAATCGATGATCTGCATGGCTACATGGATTCTCGCAAACGAGCGTCGCGCACTCATCGATGGGCCTGCGGAGACGCGCTGGTCCTTCCGCGGTTCGCCCGGCGCAACACGAGCCGTCGCTGAGGTTACGGCGCCGCCTGCGCCTCGGCGTCCCGGTACGTCCACTGGAAGTCGCGGTTGCGGTAGACCTCGTCGGGCATCAGGCTGGTCAATCCGCGCCTGTCCAGTTCGCCCTCGAAGCGCTCGCGGATCTGCGGGTCCTCGTCCGCGTATTCGATCTGGTCCTTGTTGCGGTCCTCGACCTTTTCGGCGTGGCCGCGGAACTGCCGCGGCGGATGCAGCGCCAGGTAACGCGCCGGCGTGCCGCCGGCGTTGAAGTGCTGGTGGAACCACTTGCCCGGCGGCACGAACATGCTCGCCTCGTGCCACGGCGCCACCACCTTCTGCTTGCCCTCCTCCCAGAGGATGGAGTAGCCCTCGCCCGCGGGGATGACGATGACCCGTCCCGGCCCGTGGCGGTGCGCCTTCTTGTAGGTGCGGGAAGGGAACACCGACATGTGGCAGGACATCTCGGAGTTGGGGAAGGTCATGAGCACGCTGTGTCCGCCCGCGCCCCGGCGGCTGCTTCGGTTGAGCTTGTTCCACGAGCCCATGTCGGGGAAGAAGTTGCCGTACCAGAAGATGCCGCTGCGGCCGCCCCAGGTGCGCGTGGGGTCGCCGTCGCGCACCAGCTTGGCCTCGGAGTAGAGCTGGCCGCCGTTGGCCAGGTGGTCCTCGCCGTCGTAGTGGTTGTCGAAGAAGAACTCGGGATCGGTGTTGAGCGACAGGGCCAGCGGCAGATAGCTGTAGCGCAGGAGCCGCACGGGCTGGTCGCCGCGCATGTTGCCGAGGGTGTGGTGGTAGTTGTGCGGGATCTGGAACAGGCTCCGGGGCTGCCATTCGAAGCTGGTCCTGGAGCCGTTGTCGCCCAGCCACACCGTAGTGACGCCGTGGCCCTGGAGCACGTAGACCAGCTCGTCGAGGCCGAACTTGAGCGGCGGCAGGGTCTCTCCCGGCGGGATTTCCTGCACCATGGCGGAGGTGACCCCCTCCTGGCCCACGAGCTGGATGAAGGCGCTCTCGCATCCGCGCCGCTCCCACCAGCTCAACTCCACCGTGCGCAGGTCTTCGATGAAGTAGCCCCGGTGAACCGGCACTCCGGTGGAGGCCATCCAGTCGTCGTAGGTGTACTCCTTGACCTCCAGCTCGGGAGGAACGGAATCGTCGGAACTCGTGTCGATATCAACCTGCGCCATCAATCGGTTCTCCTGGACTGAGCCCCACCCTGCCTGGCTTCGCGCTTCCGCGGAAATGACGAATGGAGCAATGGGTCTTCTGGAATGCGGTCCGCGTCGGTCGCGTTACGAGGCGGCCACCTCTTCGAATGTGGGCTCGGGCATGCCGTTCTTCCACGTGGGATCGCGCAGCTCCAGCCGGTTGCCGCTGGGGTCCGTGAAATAAAGTTCGCGTCCGGGGAAGTAACCGCCCTTGCGGTAGTACAGCTCCACCACGTTCACGTTCTTCTCCTTGAAGACCTTGCACGCTTCGTTCAGGGTCTCCGGGCTGACCGTGAAGGAGTGGTGCACGCGGTCGTCCTCCGGCTTGTCCGGCAGCTCCCTGCGCTCGCACAGCAGGATGTTGTGGTCGCCCACGTTGAAGCACGCCATGACGTCGTTGGCGAGCCGCCCGAGCGACTTGAGTCCCAGCAGGTCGCCGTAGAACTTCTCCGCCTCGCCCAGGTCGTTCACGGGAATGGACCAATGCGTAACGCCTTCGATCTTGAGCATATGCTTGTTTCTCCCTTCCTGTTTGTCCGCCGAGTCGCAGGGGCAACTCGGGCTGACGTCAACCTACCCGACCTGCTGCTCCCTGATCAAGGGGTTGCATTTGCACTACACTGTAACTACAATACATTCTCGTGGCAGAAATCCGCTTCCAATGGGATGTGCGAAAGCATACCGAGAACAAACGCAAGCATGGGGTCGGCTTCGAAGAGGCGCAAACCGTGTTCCAGGACAATCATGCTCTGCTCATCGAGGATCCGGATCATTCAGGCGACGAAGACCGGTTCGTCCTCTTGGGATTGAGCTTTTCGCTCAGGACTCTGGTAGTCTGCCACTGCTATCGGGAGAATGAGGAGATCATCCGCATCATCTCGGCGCGCAGAGCGAATCGAACGGAGCGCGCGGAGTACAACCGGAGGTGGAGAAATGAGAGATAACTATGACTTCTCGAAGGCCAAGCGGAATCCATACGCAAAGCACCTCAAGAAGCAGATCACCCTCCGGCTGGACCAGGACACGCTTACCTATTTCAAGGCGCTTGCGGCCCGGAACGGCGTTCCTTACCAGACCCTGATCAATCTGTACTTGCGTGACTGTGCCACGAGCGGAAAGAAGCTCGTCTTCCGTTAATGTCCTTCGGGAGGCAGACAAACAGGGAACACTAAAATGAGCGAACAAGTATTCGACGACCTCAGGGGGTTCGTGGGGCCCCAAAGGCACCCATGATCCGGTTATCCTGATCGTGCAGCGTTCAGATCCGTGAGCGTTGCGCGCTGTCCAGCTCCGGCACCTGCAAACTCGTTATGCTTTCGGGTACCCCAGCCGGCTCAGGTCTTCTCTGATCTCGTCCAGGATGACCGGATCGTCGATGGTGGCGGGGGCCTTGTACGGGGTCCCGTCCGCCATGCTTCGCACGGTGCCTCTCAGGATCTTTCCCGACCGCGTCTTGGGCAGGCGCTTCACCAGTAGTGCCTGCTTGAAGTCAGCTACCGGACCGATCTTCTCGCGCATCAGACTCACCAACTCCGGCACGAGCGCCTCCTCCGTGACCTCCACCCCCGCCTTCACCACGATCAGCCCCAGGGGCGACTGGCCCTTCAGCGCGTCGGCCACGCCCAGCACGGCGCACTCGGCCACCGCGGGATGGGCGGCGAGCACCTCCTCCATGGCGCCGGTGGAGAGCCGGTGCCCGGCGACGTTGATGACGTCGTCGATGCGCCCCATGATCCACAGGTATCCGTCCTCGTCGCGATAGCCGCCGTCGGAAGTCAGGTAGTGGCCGGGATGCTGTTCCAGGTAGGCTTTCCGGTACCCATCCTCGTTGTTCCACAGCGTCGGCAGGCAGCCCGGCGGCAGCGGCAGCTTCACCGTGATGCTGCCCATCTCGCCGGCCGGAAGGTCGTTGCCCGCGTCGTCGAGCACGCGGACGTCGTAACCCGGCACGGCCCGCGTGGGCGAGCCGGGCTTCACCGGCAGCGGCTCGATGCCCATGCAGTTGGCGGCGATGGCCCAGCCGGTCTCGGTCTGCCACCAGTGGTCGATGACCGGCACGCGCAGCATCTCCTGGGCCCACACCAGGGTGTCGGGGTCGCAGCGCTCGCCGGCGAGGAACAGGCTTCGGAAACAACTCAAATCGTACTTTCTGACGTAGGTGCCTTCCGGATCCTCCTTCTTGATGGCGCGGAAGGCCGTGGGCGCGGTGAACAGCACGCGGACGCCGTGCTGGTTGATGACCCGCCAGAAGGCGCCGGGATCGGGCGTGCCCACGGGTTTGCCCTCGTAGAGCACGGTGGTGCAGCCCTTCAGCAGCGGCGCGTACACAATGTAGGAATGGCCCACCACCCAGCCCACGTCGGACGCAGCCCAGTACACCTCGCCCTCATCCACGTTGTAAACGTTCTTCATGCTCCACTTGAGCGCCACGGCGTGGCCGCCGTTGTCGCGCACGATGCCCTTGGGCTGTCCGGTGGTGCCGGAGGTGTAGAGGATGTACAGCGGGTCGGTGGCGGCCACGGAGACGCATTCGGCCGGCTCGGCGGCGGCCACCGCCTCGTTCCAGTCCACGTCGCGCCCTGCGGTCATGGCGGCTTCGGCTTGGGGCCGCTGCAGTATCAGGCAGGCGCCGGGCTTGTGCTGAGCGAGCCGGATGGCCTCGTCCAGCAGCGGCTTGTACTCGATGACGCGGTTGACCTCGATGCCGCAGCTCGCGCTCACCATGACCTTGGGCTTGGCGTCATCGATGCGCGTGGCGAGCTCGTTGGCGGCGAAGCCGCCGAACACCACCGAGTGCACCGCGCCGAGCCGGGCGCACGCCAGAATCGCCACCACCGCCTCCGGCACCATGGGCATGTAGATGATCACCCGGTCGCCCGCGTCCACGCCGTGATTGCGCAACGCGCCCGCGAAGTTCGCCACCGCGTCCCGCAGCTCCGCGTAGGTGAAGACCTTTCCGCCGTCCGTGACCGGGCTGTCGTAGATCAGCGCGGCGCGGTCGCCGTTGCCCTGCTCCACGTGTACGTCCAGGGCGTTGTAGCAGGTGTTGAGAGCGCCGCCCGTGAACCACCGGTAGAAGGGCGGCCGCGAGTCGTCGAGCACCCGGTCCCAGCGCTTGTCCCAGTGGATGTCCTCGGCGGCCTCGGCCCAGAAGCTCTCCGGGTCGTTCAGCGCCCGCTGGTAAACGTCCGCGTACCGATTGTCGCTCATTGCATCCTCCAAACCGAGATCCTGAATCCTGAATTCCCAATAAACCGCGCGGTCATGGCGCGCAAGCGGAATCGGGGAGCGAACGGTCTTTGACAGGGCTCGACGCTTGGTCTACGAACAGGTGGGAGCGCGCGACTCATGAGCTACAAGACCATCCACCACAAGGCCGACGTGCTGATCATCGGCGGCGGCGCGGCCGGCGCCATGGCGGCGATCCGGGCGCGCGAAGAGGGCGCGGACGTGCTCCTGGTGGACAAGTCCGTGTTCGGCCGCAGCGGCTGCGCGGCGCTGGCCTCCGGGGCGTACATCACCTACATGCCCGGCGACGACATCAAGTTCCACCTCTCCGGGCGCGGCGTGCTTACGAACCAGACCAAAGCCATCGAGGCGATTCACGCCACCTACGACGTGCTCAGGATCCTCGACGGCTGGGGCGTCAAGTTCGTCAAGGAGAACGGCGAGTTCTGGCGCGGCAAGGGCGGCTCCGGGGCGGCCGCCAGCGGCGGGCTGGCCGCGGGGCTGGTAGGGGGCGGCACCGCCATGATGAAGGTAGTGCGCGGCGTCGCCCTGCGTGCCGGCGTGCGCGTGCTCGACCGGGTCTCGGTGACGGACCTGCTGACCTCCGACGGCCGCCATCCCACCGGCGGCCACGTGGTGGGCGCGCTCGGGATCTCCGGGCGCGAGCGCGAGGTCCACGTGTGCGAGGCCAAGTCCGTGGTGATGTGCGCGGGCGGCTTCAACTTCGGCTACAAGAGGCCGGGACAGTGGTTCGCGGGCATGCCCCTCAACATCACCAGCGACGGCGTCGCCATGCAGCTCCGGGCGGGCGCGGTGATGGGCAACATGGCGTGCGGCAGCAAGTACCTCCAGACCATGGAGTTCATGTGCGCGCCGGGCATCGAGCACTTCACCACCATGGGCACCAGCTACTTCAACCGCTTGGGCGTGGACGTGATGAAGCGCTTCACGGAGTCCGAGGCCGAGTTCACCCGGCGGCTGTCGCTGGGACACGCGGTGGCGCTGGAGATGCTGGAAGGCAACGGCCCGGTGTACCTGGACTGCACCAAGCTCCCGCCCGAGAACATCCGCCTGTTGTACGAGGTGATTCCCATCATCATGAACACCTTCGAGGCCGCGGGCTACGAGGTGAGCAAGGAGCGCATCCCCTACCTGCCGGTGCTGGCCGCCACCTACGGGTCGAGCCACGGCGGCGG
This sequence comes from Candidatus Binatia bacterium, assembly GCA_022823055.1. Taxonomy (GTDB): domain Bacteria; phylum Desulfobacterota; class Binatia; order UBA9968; family JAJDTQ01; genus JAJDTQ01. Next base: position 8,039 of record JAJDXX010000106.1, read on the forward strand.
CGCGGTGGTGGACGACCAGTGCGCGACCTCGCTGCCGGGGCTGTTCGCGGCGGGCGCCAGCAGCGACGGGATGAACATCTCGCCCAACCTCAACCTCTCCTGGTGCATGGTGCTGGGCTGGTGGGCCGGGCTCCACGCCGCCGACTACGCCCGGAACGCGGAAATGAAGGGCGTCGTGGCGCCGCAGGTGGAGGCGCTCTCCAACGGCGTCACCCAGTACCTCAAGCCCGAGGGCACAGCGTTCGACGATATCCACGGCCGGTCCGCGGACCTGCTGCACGAGCTGGGGGTGATCCTGAGCGACGAGAAGATCACGCGGGTCAGGCAGGGGCTCATGGATATCCTGGACACCTACGACAACGTCATGGCCAAGGACCCCCACGACCTGGTGAAGGTCGTGGGGCTGCGGAACTCCATCGAAGCCCTGACCGCGGTTCTGGACTACCTGCTGCACCGGCAGGAGAGCCGCGGCTCGGTGATCAACAGCGACCACCCCGAGACCGACAACCAGAAGTGGCTGGTGCTGAGCAAGTCCATCATCGAGAACGGCGCCCTCAAGATCTGGGACGAGCCCATCCCCCACGACGAGTACTACGTGCACTACCGGCCGCGCTCGGGGAAGGCCATGCACCCCTTCTTCAAGATCGCCGGGCAGATGGTGGAGGGGGAGAATTGACCATGGCCGACGAGCAGCACCTGCCGAAGGTCGAGATCTGGAAGGAAGTCTGCACTTCGTGCGGGGCGTGCGACGACGCCTGCCCGACGGACGTGATCCGCATGGGCGAGGACGGGTTTCCCTTCGCCAAGTACGAGGAAGACTGCCAGGGCTGTTTCATCTGCGAGTGGGACTGTCCCGTGGGCGCCATCAGGATCCGGGTCGCGCGCTGGTACGAGGCGTCCCGCCTCCCATGAGTATCGCCTGGGCTCTGGTCGCTTCGCTGGGCTTCGCGGTTTCCCACATCCTGATCCGCCGCGGTCTGGCCGAGTCCAATCCGCTGGCCGGTTTCGCCATTTCCATCGTCATTTCCTGCCTGACCCTTTGGTCCATGGTGGCAGCCACTCTGCCGCTCACCGTCTTCTGGACCCACGCCATCTGGTACTTTGCCGTGGGCGGCCTGTTCGCTTCGGGCCTGGGACGCTGGCTGGTGTATGTCTCGATCGACCGGCTCGGGGTGGCGCGTTCGATTCCAGTGGTGAGCACCACGCCGATGTTCGCCTCGATCCTGGCGGTGATCATCGTCGGCGAGCATTGGACCCTGGGGGCTTTCTTCGGCACCGTGCTGATCATCTGCGGCGTCATCGTCATTTCCCGCACCCACGAGCAGAAGGCGGAATTCCGCCGGTGGGACTTCATCTTCCCGCTTCTGGGCGCATTGTCGTTCTCGTTCTCGGCCAGCGTGCGCAAGCTGGGCTTCTTCATCGCCAACCTGCCGCTCATGGCGTCGTGCGTGAACGCCACCACCGGGCTGGCGCTGGCGGTGGGGATGATCTACGCGCAGGGTGGTCCGCGCAAGGTCCTGCCCATGTCCCGCTCGGTGTTCGCGTGGTTCGTGGCCGCGGGCATCTGCAACACCACGGGGATGCTGGCCAACTTCTATGCCCTCTCCACCGGCGACATCGTCATCGTCGAGCCGCTCATCAGCACCAACCCGGTGTTGACCGTCGTCCTCACCGCCATCTTCCTGCGCGACGTGGAGACCGTGAACATGCGCGTGTGCCTCGGCGTCGCCCTCACCTTCGTCGGCACCCTGCTGCTGGTCTACGCCAGAGGACACGGGGGGTAGGGCGGGATGGATTCCCGCCCCCGATCGGGATCGAGGGCAAGCTTTCGCGGGAATGACGACTCGAGGGGTTGTAGAGGGCCTTCCGTGTCCTTTCCCGGACGGCTCGGCTAGAATAGCTTCGTGCGCACGGGACTCGAAAGACTGCTCGACGATCCGCGCCGCTGGCTCGGGCGCGCCCGGGTCGGGCTCGTGGCCAACCCCACCACGGTGGACCGCCGGCTCGCCCACGCCGCCGACCTCCTGCACCGTCACCCGGACGTGGACTTGCGCTGCCTGTTCGGTCCCGAGCACGGGCTGCGCGGCTCCGCCCAGGACATGGCGGGCGTGGCCCACGACACCGACCCGGTCACGGGCCTGCCGGCGGTAAGCCTCTACGGCGGCACCCTCGAGTCTTTATCACCCACCGCCGAGCAGCTTTCCGGGATCGACGTGCTGTTGTTCGACATCCAGGACGTCGGCGCGCGCTACTACACCTACGCCGCCACCATGGCCCTGTGCATGCGCTCGGCCCGTGCCTCCGAGGTCAAGGTCGTGGTCCTCGACCGTCCCAACCCCATTGGCGGCGTCGCGGTGGAAGGCGGCGGTCTGGACGCGGGGCTGGAGAACTTCTGCGGCCTTTACCCGGTGCCCCAGCGCCACGGCATGACCTTGGGTGAGTTGGCCCGGCTCTACAACGACGCCTTCGGCATCGGCTGCGACTTGGAAGTGGCGGCGTGCGAGGGCTGGCGCCGGAGCGCTTACTACGACGAGTGCGGCCTGCCCTGGATCATGCCGTCGCCCAACATGCCCACCCCGGACACGGCGCTGGTCTATCCGGGAATGTGCCTGCTGGAGGGCACCAACCTGTCCGAGGGCCGGGGCACCACCCGTCCCTTCGAGCTGTTCGGCGCGCCGTTCATCGAACCGGAGGCCCTGGCCGCCGAACTGCGGCGGGAAGGACTGCCCGGGGTGCTGTTCCGCTCCTGTGTCATCGAGCCGGCGTTCCACAAGTTCCGGGGCGAGCGCTGCGGCGCGCTGCAGTTGCACGTCAGCGACCGGCGCGCTTTCTTGTCCTATCGCACCGGCCTCGCCGTGCTGGCGGCGGTGCGCAAGCTCTGGCCGGAGTCGTTCGCATGGCGCACCGAACCCTACGAGTTCCGCGCCGACGTTCCCGCCATCGACCTCTTGACCGGACGGCCCGCCGTCAGGCAAGCCATTGACGGTGGCGCCGGGCTCGACGAGGTGGTGCGCATCGCCCGCGGCGGCACGGAAGTCTACGACGACGGCCGCGACAAGGCGCTGCTTTACGAATGAAGCAGCGCCTTGTCGCGGCCGACATCGGCGCGAAACAGGATGTGTCAAAGGTCTGCTCGGACTAGAGAGGGACATCAAGGAGGACGAACATGGCGGATCAGGAAGTCGCAGTGGTGGTGGGAGGCGGGCCGGGTCTGAGTGCCTCGCTCGTGCGGCTCTTCACACGGGAGGGCATGAAGGCGGCCATCGCCGCGCGCAACCCCGACAAGCTCCAGGCCCTCGCGGACAGCACCGGCTGCCGCGCCTACCGGTGCGACGCCGTGGTGCCCGAAGAGGTGAACGATCTCTTCGCGCGGGTGGCACGGGACCTGGGTGACCCCAACGTGGTGGTCTACAACGCCAGCGCGCGCGTGCGCGGGCCGTTGCCCGAGCTGGATCAGGCAGCGGTCCGGGACGCCATCATGGTCACCTGCTACGGCGGGTTCCTGGTAGGGCAGGCGGCGGCGGCCGGCATGCTTCGGACGGGCGGCGGCACCATCCTGTTCACCGGCGCCTCGGCAAGCGTGAAGGGGTACGCCAACTCGGCGTCCTTCGCCATGGGCAAGTTCGGCCTCACCGGCTTGGTCCAGAGCATGGCGCGGGAGCTTCAGCCGCAGAACATCCACGTGGCCCAGATCGTTATCGACGGCGGCATCGACTCGCCCCGGCGCGATTCCGCTCGCGGCCCGGACACATGGCTCAGCCCGGACAGCATCGCCGAGACCTACCTCCAGCTTCACCGCCAGCACCGGAGCGCCTGGGCGTCACACATCGAGTTGCGGCCATGGGTGGAGAAGTTCTAGGGGACAAAGGATCGGACAGGCACCGGGCTAAAGGATGGGTTGAAGCCGCCGATCTTCCTGTAATGGAATGGAACGGCGTTTCAGGTTGACGGCTCGAAACACGGTGACCCTTCTCGGAGGGAAGGAAGGCGTCGTCCTGCCGTCCGTTCTCATGCTGATCGCGGTCCTGGCCGTGGTTGGTGCGACGAGCATGAACGCCTCCCTGACCGACCTGCGCATCACCGGCGCCTATTACAAGAGCGTCGCCGTGTTCCACATCGCCGAGGCCGGGCTCACGCACGGGCGGCACGAGCTGTCGGACGAGGACGGCACCCTTGATTTCACCGACATCCTGACGCCCACGGCGGTCTTCGTCGGGCGGGGGTTCCACGACGGCAGCTACACCGTGATCGCCACCCCGGTGGCCGGCAGCGTACCGCCCCGGATACGCCTGCGGTCGTCGGCCTGTTTCCCGGCCGCGAACCCGTGTCCGCGCGGGCACGCCAAGGCGGCGGTGGAAGCCCTTCTCGAGCACGACCCCACCGGCCTCACCCCGCGTGAACGTGTGCGCTGGGTGGCGTGGCGCGCCCTCGACTAGTCGAAGGGCTCAAGGCGAACGGTGTTTTGACCAGGGTCTACCCGTCTTGATGAGTCACAATACCGCACTGACAGGCGCGTCTCCCGCGGCTGCTGATCGGGTCCGGGCGTTTCCAGTACGATCTCGCACGGGGTAATGGCCTTGACGTGGTGGGAGTCGTCACCCAGCCGGGAACCCGGCCGGACCACGTAGACGTGGCCCTCGGCATCCTCCATCAGCGCCGCGGCGTCGTGTGTCCCCCAGGCGATTCCGGTTGCCTGGAAGCGGGGTGGTGGAGTGGGTTCCGGCGGCGGGGCCGGTTCAGGGTCCGCCGCCGGCAGCGGTTCCTCCACCGGCGGCGAGGCTTGGTACGGCTCGAACGGGTCGCGCGACAAGGGTGCGGCATGGACACCGGCCACCGGCGGGTCGAGCGCCCGTGGCGCCGGAGTCCCCCCTCCTTCCCGGCCGGTCTCCGTCTCCACCCCGTCGTCGTCGGCGTTTCGCGCGGAGAGCCGGAGGGTCACCAGTTCCATGGTGATGCCCAGCCGGGTGGCGCCGCCGTTGGCCGGGAGGGCGGCGATGGCGAGTTCGCGGGTATCCGCCAACGTGCCCGGCGCCGCGGTATCGAGGAAGCGGAGCAGGTCGTGGTAGGTCCCCGTGAACTCCACCGCGAACGGGATCTCGGTGAGGAACTCCCCGGCGATTGCCGCGCCGGGTTGGAACCGTACCATCTCCAGGCCCGCCGCGGCCGCCCGGGCGGTCACCCTCTCCAGCGGGTCCGCGGGCACGGCCACCCGCGGCAGACGGGAACGCAGCGCGCGGCGGAGCCCGGCGAGGTCCTCGCGCAGCCGTGGCAACCGGACCGCCTGACGGCGCAGGCGAGCCTGTTCGAGGCGGGCGATCTCCAGGCCGGCCCTGACCCGGGCAATGCCGCCGGACTGAGGGCGGTACAGCAGGACGTAATCCAGGGAAGCCAGCGCGAGGCTGACCCCGACGATGCACGCCGCCCATTGCGCGGCGGAACGTTCGAGCAGGAGGTCGAGGTAGTATTGCATGAGCCTTCAAGCCGGCCGGCGTCATTCTTCGGGCAACGCCGGCTCGCGGAGCGGGTCGGTGCGCGCGCGAATCACGAAGCTGAAAACTGCGTCTTCGGGCGCCTTGCCGGCCTCCACGAGTTGGCGCTCGGCAAAGTCGACGGGAAGGTCGCGCAGGAACCGGGTGATGGAGGCGTCTTCGGTGGCCTGGCCTTCCAGGACGGTGACGCCGTCGGACTCGGCGTAGCGCGTCAACCACAAGGTCGCCGGCGCGGCGGCCGCAAGGCCGCGTAGTGCCTTCGCGGGTTGCGCGCGGTTCTCCAGCCACCGGATGACGGCCGCGTTCTTGCGCCGCTGCTCCTGGATGCGTGCTTCCAGCGCACCGGCGGCCTTGGCGTCCCGGCGCAGTGCCGTGGCTGTCGCGCGTGATGCCTCCAGATCGGTCTCCAGACCGGAGCGGTGGCGGCACTGCGCGACGTTGACGGTGCCGAGCGCGGTGCCTGTAAGGAGGAGCGCGGCGGTCAGGGCGAGAATGCGGCGGCGTTTGCGCCGCAGCGCCCGACTTTCTCGGGTGGGCAGGAGGTTGATGCGTGGGGTCATGGGACTGCCTCTTCTTCTCCGCGTGCCTCTATTCGACGGGGTGCCTGGCGGCGAGGCCCGCGACGACGGCGAAGGCCGGCCCGGCCGGCTCGCCATCGGTCAGTGTCGCGCCGGAGAAAAATGGGCCACGGACGCGGACCTCGGCGTCAAGGGTGCGGGCCAGACTCGGACCGAGACCGGTCAGGGCCGCGCTGCCCCCGCTCAGAGCGATGCGCCGCGGCGCGGTGCCCTCTCCCAAGTGGCCGAACAGGTTGAGGCCGCGGCCGATCTGCGCGGCGAGCGAGTCGCACAGGGAGTCGAGCAGATCGCCGGCGGCCGCGGTGGTGCCGCCGCGCTTGATCGTTTCGGCTTCGTCCCTTGAGACGTTCAGGTTCTCGGCGAGGCTTTCCGTCAACTGCTCACCGCCCACGGGCAGATCCGTGGCGTAGCCGGGACCGTCCGGCGTCGGGACGTGGATCGTGGTGGAGCGGGCGCCCACGTGGATCCAGGCCGACGGCGTTTCACCGTCGAACGACATGTCGTCGCACACGCGGCCGAGGGCGAAATGGTCCACGTCCACGATGGTGGGCGTCAGGCCCGCGTTTTCCAGGAGTTGGACATGGCTTTCAATCAGGGTTTTCCGGGCCGCCACCAGCAGGACCGCCAACCCGCCGCCGTCCTCGGAAGGACCGAGCACATGATAGTCGAGGTTGACGTTGCTCAAGTCCTCGGGAACGGCGTCCATGGCTTCGAACTCGATGACATCGTCCAGCGTCTCCCCGGTTTGGCCGGGAAGCTGCAGCCGCTTGATGATGACGCCCCGGCCGGGGACCGCGGCCACCGCCGGAGGCCGAGCCTCGTCGCCCGAGGCCGTGAAAGTGCGGATCGCCCGCGCGAGGCTCGCGGTCTCGCGCACGATTCCGTTCTCCACCGCGCCGGGCGGCACCGGCAGCGCGGCGGCGCGCACTACCGCGGGCTTGCCGCCCCTGTCCGTAACCTCGGCGATCTTGACGGCGCTGGAACCCACGTCCACCGCGAACCAGCGGCGTCGGCGTCTCAACGCACGCAGAAATGAAGCGATCCGTCTCATGCCCCGTTTCAGTCAGCAAATCCGGGGCCAGCGCACGAACCCTGCGCCACGGCAAGGGTCGCCGACGCCACTGGGTCGTGCAAAGCCTCGGACTATCGCCATGTTGCGGAGTGGTGGGCTGGCTCCGCGGCGGTCGTGGAGGGATTCCGGACGGAGTCGCACCCATCGCACTCCGGACATCCGAGGCGGCTGGCCGTCAAAAACCCGAGGTGGAGACGTTACGAATACGTCATTCCCGCGAACCAAGCTGTGTCAAAACTCATCAGGCAGAGACCCCTCGAGTCGTCATTCCCGCGGAAGCGGGAATCCAGGCGGGGTAAGGCGGGGAAATACGCCGTTTTTGCCCCGCTCCACCCCTGGATTCCCGCTTCCCAGGCTGTGTCAAAACACCATTCAAGAGAGGCACCAACCCCCAGAAACGTCATTCCCGCGAAAGCGGGAATCCAGGAGGGGTAGAGCGGGGAAACGCCGCTGTAGCGCCCTGCCACCACCCCTGGATTCCCGCTTTCGCGGGAATGACGGATTGGGGTTTGGTCGCCACGAAGCAGAGTATTG
>JAJDXX010000049.1 GCA_022823055.1 Candidatus Binatia bacterium
CTCCGCCACGCCCTGGACGACCGGGGTCGGGCTTACACCCCGGTTCGTCCTGCGCGGGGCGACGCGAAGTCGAAGGACGCCATATCACACTCGTCCTAGTTCTCCGACAACCCGTAGAACCGCGCCGGGTTCTCGTAGAGGATCTTGTCGATGACGTGGGGCGGAACCTCGCCGTTCTCCCGCAGGCCCCTGAGCGCCAGCAACTCGCTGGCGTTGTCGGCGTGACCGTAGTCGGAGCCGATCATGATCATGTCCTCGCCCGCGTGCTGGAGCACGTAGGGCAGGTCGTCGTCGGTCTGGCACGCGACGTAGAGGCGGTTGGCCCGGAGCAGGTCCTCTTCCGGTTCCACCCCGCGCTTGCGGTTGCGCAGGGTGATGTCCCGGACCACGTGCGGAACCCATTGGGCCGCCACCTCGATGGCGCCGAGGCGCAGCCCGGGGAACCGTTGGGGAATGTCGCGCATGACCATGGCGTGGACCGCGCCGATGACCGTGAGCTTGGCGGTGCGGAACGGGTCGTTGCCAAAGGCCTCCGAGACGGCGGCGTTGCCGATGCCCGAGTGGATGCCGATGGGTACGTCGAGCCGTGCGGCCTCCTTGTACAGCGGGAAGAAGTGGGGGTGGTGCAACGGGTGATGAGTTTCCAGGCCGCGCATGAACACGGCGCAGGCGCCGTGCTCCGTGGCCCAGCGCAGCTCCTCAAGGGCCTCGTCCATGCTCAGCAGCGGCAGTTGCACCGCCCAGCGCAGCCGCCCCTTGCCCGCCTCCCAGATGTCCGCCAGCCAGCGGTTGTAGGAACGGCACAGTGCCAGCTCGACGTCCGCGCGGTCGGTGACCGGCCGCAGGAAGAGGGTTGGGTAGAGCACCTGCACGTCGGTGCCGATCTCGTCCATGTGCTTCAGGCGCGCGTCGATGTCGGCCATGTCGCGGGACTCCTTGGGAGTGTCCAGGCCGATGTTGTCGCGCCCGCCGATGAGCTTGCCGTTGATCACCCAGAAGTTGCGCGTGCCGCCCTCGGGCACATCCACGGTCACCGGCACCGGGCGAAAGCGTTTGTCCCGGCCCTCGAGGTAATCCCAGGTGTGCTCCGTCTCGATCACGTGGGCATCGGCGTCGATGGCCAGCATGTGGTCCTCCAGTCAGGTTGATGAATGGCGTCCTTCGACTAATCCGCTACCAGTCCGTAGAAGCGAGCCGGGTTGTGGGCGAGGATCTTGTCGATGACGGCCGGGGGTATCTCGCCCTTGTCCCGGATCCCCCTGAGCGCCAGCAACTCGCTGGCGTTGTCGGCGTGGCCGTAGTCCGATCCCACCATGAGGTTGTCCTCGGCGCCGTAGCCGAGCACGTAGGGCAGGTCGTCGTCGGTCTGGCATGCCACGAACAGCCGCTGGTTTCGCAGCAGGTCGTCGTCCAGGCGCCGTCCCGCCTTCCTGAAGCGCAGGCGCAGGTCGTGCAGCACGTAGGGCAGCCACTGGGCGGTGACCTCGATGGCGCCGATGCGCAGCCCCGGAAACCGCTCCGGAATCCCGTGCAGCACCAGCGCGTGGAACGCCCCCACCACCGTGAGCTTGGAGGTAGTGAAGGTGTTGTCGGTGCCGAAAGTGTCCAGCACCGCGAAGCTGCCTTGGCCGGCGTGGATGCCGATGGCCAGGTCCAGGCGCTGGGCTTCTTCGTAAAGCGGGAAGAAGTAGGGGTTGTGCAGCGGCTGGTGGGTTTCCACGCCGCGTAGCGACACCGCGCAGGCTCCGTTCTCCCGAGCCCAACGCATCTCTTCCAGGGACGCCTCCATGCTCAGCACCGGGAGTTGCACGGCCCAACGCAGCCGCTCCGGCGCTCGCTTCCAGATGTCCGCGAGCCAACGGTTGTAGGCGCGGCACAGCGCCAGCTCCACGTCCGGCCGCTCGGTGAAGGGCCGCAGCAGCACGGTGGGGTAGAGCACCTGCACGCCCGTGCCGATCTCGTCCATGTGCCTCAGGCGCCCCTCGATATCGGTCATCTCGCGCGTTTCTTGCGGCGTGTCGGCGCCCACGTTGTCGCGCCCGCCGATGATCCGCCCGTCGATGACCCAGAAGTTCTGGCGCGCCCCCGAGGGCATGTCCGCGGACACCGGCACCGGCCGGAAACGCCGGTCCTCGCCCTCAAGGTAGTCCCACGTAGCCTCGTTTTCGATCACGTGGGCGTCGGCATCGATTGTCAGCATGTGCGCTCCCCGGTCTTGGTCATTCCCGCCAGCCCCTGTCATTACCGCCCTCCAGGCAGTGTCAACACTCACGAGGCAACAACTTCCAGTTTACGTCATTCCCGCGGAAGCGGGAATCCAGGGGCGGGGCGGTGGGCAATACGTCCGTATGGCCCCTCTCCACCCCTGGATTCCCGCTTCCGCGGGAATGACGATTCGGGGGGGGGGATGCCGATTCGCATCCGGGTGGGGTTTCGACACAGCGTGTTCCGCGGGAAGGACGGTTGTGGGGATCATGCCCCCAACTGCCTGGCGAACCAGTCTACGATGAAGGTGCGCCGGTCGAATCGTTTCTCGCCGTGTCCCACGCCGTCCAGCAACTCCCGCGGCGCGTTGACCGCGTTCTCGTACAGCCGGACCGCGCCGCGCGGGTCCATGACCCGGTCGTCGTGGTTGTAGCCCACCAGCAACGGGCACTCGATCTTGTGCGCCCGTCCCACCAGTGTGAACTCCTTGATGCGCTCGCGGGCGTCGGCCAGGTCCTTGGCGCCCATGAGCCAGCGCAGGCGCTCCTGGATGGGCGGGTAGAAGTCGAAGATGTCCGCCATGAGGTTGTAGGCGCCGCTCCACACGGCCACCGCTTTGATGCGTTTCTCCTCGGTTGCGCAGCGCGGCCCCGAGTAGCCGCCCATGCTGGAGCCGTGGAGGCCGATGCGGTCCGGGTCCACGTCCGGGCGCGTCACGAGGTAGTCGATGACCGCCTTGGCTACGCGTTCCGAGTCGGGCGGCGCATAGAGCTTCTTCTCTCGCAGGGTGGCACCGTGGCCCGGCCCGTCCACGTCGATGAAGCACATGCCCCGGCGCACATATTGGGCGGCGTCACCCTCGAGCCCGCGCAGCAGGATGCCGTCTGCGCCGCCGTAGTTGTACACCACGGGGAAGCGCGTGCCCGCCTTGCCCCGGGCCGGGTAGAACAGCGCGTCGAGCAAGTGTCCCTCGTAGGGGATCTCCACCCGCTCGAAGGGCGGCGTCACGAGGCTCCAGGCCTTGTCGAAGGTCTCCTTGAGCTTGAAATGGCTCTGCATCATGCGCGGATCGGCTTCCGGCATGTAGACCAGCGCGCGCCGGTGGAACTCGGCCGCCCGCCGGTAGAAGTCGTGGGCCGTGACGTGACGCCCTTCGTCCTCGAACCCCGCGGCCAGGGCCTCGTTCTTCTCGGCCATGCGGGTCCACTCGGTGTGCCAACTGTCGATGTTGTAGGGCTTGCAGCGGCGCGCCACCTCGCGGACGTCGGGGTCCGGGTGCAGCGGCGACACCTCCACGCGCACGTCGAGCTGGCCGCCGCCGGGAAGCCCGAGCCCCGGAAAGAGGCGCTTCTCCAACTCGTCGTTCGCCAGCGGCTTGTCCGGGGATTCCTGCATCAACTTCTCCTGGGCTAACGTCCTGTCCTGATCATTCGAACGAGAACGGCCGTCGTCCTTCGGTCGACCGTCTCTCGCCGCGCCCACCGGGTGTCCGATTCCACCGTGCGGACGAACTCACAACCCGCCCGATGCGGTGCTCCTGTCGACCAAGAATCAGATGCCGTAAAATGCGCATGGGTTGTCCTGAGTGATCTTGGTCACCGCCTCATGAGACAGGTCGCCCTTGTCGGCGCGCTGCTTGAGCAGGCCGAGGAAGTCCATCTCCTGGGCGGAATCGTTGTGCGTGTAGTCCGATCCCACCAGCAGGTTGTCCTCGCCGGTGTGCCGGAGGAGGTAGTCCAGATCCTCGTCGACCTGAAACGACACGTACATGCGGTTGCGCTTGAGGATGTCCTCCGGCATCTCCTCGATCTCCATGGTGGAGCGCAGCACGCTGGTGGGGCGTTCCTTGTTCTTCTCCAGGCGGCGGCGGATCTCGTAGAGCACGAACGGCACCCAGGAGGCGGTGGCCTCGATGAAGCCGAAGCGTAATTCGGGGAAGCGGTCGGGCACGCCGTGCACGATCAGGGACTGGAACGCGTGCACCACCGGCAGCAGGATGCGGTAGAAGCGGCTGAAGGTGAACTCGCGCGCGGGGGTGAAGTCGGGCACTCCGGAACCCGTGTGGAAGCAGATGGGTATATTGAGCTTCTGGGCTTCTTCGTAGAGCGGAAAGAAATAAGGGTCGTTGGCCCAAACACCGGCTTCCCGGTCACCCTTCTTGAGCACGCCGCAGGCACCGTGCTCCTTGGCGAAGCGCAGCTCGTCGAGGGAGGCGTCCATGTTCTGGGTGGGCGGCAGCAGGACCCAGCGGAGCCGTCCCCCGGACTCCTCCCAGCGCTGGGCCATCCAGCGGTTGTAGCTGCGCCGGAGCGCCAGTTCGACTTCCGGCTTGTCGGTAAACTCCACCAGGAACAGGGTGGGGTACATCACCTGGAAATCCACGCCCATGCGGTCCATGTCCTCCAGACGCCGGCGCACGTCCTTCAACTCGCGCGCTCCCTCGGTGGTGTGGGTCTCCTCGTCCGTGCGCACGAAGCGGATCTGCCGCCGGCCGTCGATCATCCAGTAGCGCATCTTCGCGTTGCTGGCGTCCTGGCCCGTGGGATACGCGGTGGTGGGGCGCAACGCCTCGTCACCGTCGCGCATGAAGGCCCAGGTATCCTCGGTCTCGTCCACGTGGGTATCGGCATCGATGACTGCCATGGCGTCCTCCAGTTTGGGGGATGGGATGATGGTTGTGGATTAGCAAAACCGGGCTGGCTTGCCTAGCGGGCTCAGTGGCGCTTCCCACCCACTTGGCTTCCCACTTCCCTGGGTGGGTCAGGGCTCCCCTCAAACAGGGAAGGGCATGGCCACTGAATACCGTCATTCCCGCGGAAGCGGGAATCCAGGGGTGGTGAGGCGGGGACCACGGCTAATTGCCCCTCTCCGCCCCTGGATTCCCGCTTCCGCGGGAATGACGTTTCGAGGGGTCACGGCCTCGCGAGTTTTGACACAGCCGCTTTCGCGGGAATGACGTTCGTGCAACGCTTTGCTTGGAGGGTTGAGCCGGCCTACGAGCGGGGCTTGAACTTGGGCAGGCTGATGTCGTCGCTGACCGGGTCGAACACCACTTCCACCTTCATGCCGATCTCCACGTCGTCCACCGGACACCCGACGATGTTGGTGTAGAAGCGCGGGCCTTCCTCCAGGTCCACCCACGCGATGACGTAGGGGATGTCCTTCTCGAAGGCGCGGGCGCCGCGGCCGGCCAACTGGCGGATGACCGTGAAGGTGTAGACGGTGCCGCGTCCGCTGAGCTGGTCCCATTCGAGGTCTTCGCCGCCGCACTCGACGCACGACGGGCGTGGACACCACGTCAGCTCGCCGCACGCGCGGCAGCGCTGCATCACGAGTCGCCCCTCCTTGGCGGCCTGCCAGAAGGGCGCGGTCAGCTCGGTGATCTCGGGGAGGGGGCGTCGGGGTTCGGTTCGTGCTTCAGCCATGGTGTCTACCCGTTGTCGTTGCTGAGAATCGCCACGGCGGTGGAGCCGAGGTTCTTGCCATAGGGGAGGCCGCCGAGGCCGGTGCAGAGCCCGGTGCGCGCCCCCGCCACCTGCCGGTCGTCGCCGTCGCCGCGCAGTTGCGTGACCGATTCCAGGATGTGGATCATGCCGCCGCAGGTGGACGGCTGTCCGCAGTTGATCATGCCGCCGCCGGTCTGGATGGGGAGCGTTCCCTTGAACGAGAAGTCGGTGGACTCGAAGTACTTCGTGTCACCCTTTTCGCAGAAGCCCAGGTCTTCCATCTGCATCATCTCGATGACCACGTAGTCGTCGTAGAGCTGGGCGAAGTCCATGTCGTCGGCGGTGACGCCGGCCATGGCGAAGGCCCGTGCGCCGGCGTCCCTGATCCCCATGATCGTCGCGTCGGAGTGGGTGCGGGGGCCGTAGCTGGGGTTGTCCTGCTCGCCGAAGCCCATGAGGTAGACCGGCTTCCGCGGCATGTCGGCGGCCCTTTCCGCGGAAGTGAGGATGAACGCCTTGCCGCCGTTGGCCGGCATGACGCAGTCCAGCAGGCGCACGGGGTCGGCCACCAGCCGCGAGGTCTTGTAATCCTCCAGCGTCATGGGCTTCTTGAGATAGGCATTGGGGTTGAGCGACGCGTGGTAGCGCGCGGTGACCGCGATGTTCCCCAAGGCGTCCAGGGTGGTGCCGTACTCGTGCATGTGCCGCCGCATCACAAGCGCGATGCCGCTGTTGGCGCCCATCAGGCCGTAGGGCACCTCGAAGTCCCGTACGTCGCGCGGCTCGGCACCGTTGTGATTCTCCACGAACGTGCACGAAGCGGCCACGCACAGGACGCGCTCCACCAACCCGGCCTGGATGGCCGCGGCCGCCTGCCCCAGCGCCGACACCGTGGCGGCGCCGCCGTTGGCGTTGGCCATGGACAGCGCCGGCGTGATGCCCAGGATCGACGCCGTCTCCTCCGGCCAGAAGGGCTGCAGGTAGTTGGTGGTATAGATGGCCGCGAGCCCCTGGCCGTCGAAGTCCTTGCGCGTGAGGCCCGCGTCCTCCATGGCCAAGCGCGCCGCCCAGGTCAGGTATTCCGGTATGGTCCGGCGGCGCTCGCCCGGGCGCCGGCCCAGACGGTCCACCGGGGTCTCGCCGATGCCAATGATCGCCGTGCTGCCGCGTATGCTCATGAGGTGGGGAACTCCTTGATGCTTGTTCTCGGCACCGCCGGAAAGGATGTCCACGAAGAGAGGGCAACGAGGTCATCAACCGCCCGGCGTTGACGCTGAACGAATCTTACGCGACTTTGCGTTGCCGTCAAGGGTGTGGGTATACTTTTGGTCGGAAACACAGACACCCCGGATCCGCTACACGTACCCCGGCCACGACCACACCGCCGCGACCGACCTCTCTTACGTCATTCCCGCGAAAGCGGGAATCCAGGGGTGGCGGCGGAGGGGAGCGCGTCCGGAAAGGAGACTCCGCTACATGTCAGATTTCAGGTTTCAACCCATCTTCGAACTCGGCGAGGACACCACGGAATACCGCGGCCTAGGCAAGGAAGGCGTGTCCGAGATCGAGGTGGACGGCCGCACCATCCTGAAGGTGGACCCCGCGGTGCTGCGGAAGCTCACGGCCGAGGCCATCCACGACATCTCCCACCTGTTCCGCCCGAGCCACCTGGCCAAGCTGCGCGCCATCCTCGACGATCCCGAGGCGTCGAAGAACGACCGCTTCGTAGCGCTCCAGCAGCTCAAGAACGCCAACATCTCGGCCGGCGGCGTGCTGCCGGCGTGCCAGGACACGGGCACCGCCGTCGTCATCGGCAAGAAGGGTGAGAACGTCTTCACCGGCGCCAACGACGAGGAGGCCTTCTCCGCCGGCGTCTACGACGTCTACACGAACACCAACCTGCGCTACTCGCAACTCGCGCCCCTGAGCATGTACGAGGAGCAGAACACGCGCACTAACCTGCCGGCCCAGGTGGAGTTGTACGCCACGCCCGGTGACGCCTACGAGCTGCTTTTCATCACCAAGGGCGGCGGTTCCGCCAACAAGTCGTTCCTGTACCAGCAGACCCCGGCGCTCCTGAACGAGGCCTCCCTGGTGGCGTTCCTGGAGAAGCAGATCAAGACCATCGGCACCGCGGCCTGTCCGCCCTACTACCTGGCCATCGTGGTGGGCGGCATGTCGGCGGAGTTCAATCTCAAGACCGTCAAGCTGGCGAGCACGCGCTACCTGGACAGCCTTCCCACCAGCGGCAACGAGCACGGCCGGGCGTTCCGGGACCTGGAGCTGGAAGCCAAGGTGCAGGCCATCAGCCACGAGATGGGCGTGGGTGCGCAGTTCGGCGGCAAGTACTTCACCCACGAGGTGCGGGTCATCCGCCTGCCGCGGCACGGCGCCTCCTGTCCGGTGGGCATCGGCGTGTCCTGTTCCGCGGACCGCCAGGCCAAGGCGAAAATCACCCGGGACGGGGTGTTCCTGGAGCGGCTGGAGACCGATCCCGCCAAGTACCTGCCGGATTTCGTGGAAGAGGATGACGCGGACAGCGTGGTGAGCATCGACCTCGGCCGCCCCATGGACGAGATCCGCGCCACGCTGTCGAAGCATCCGGTGAAGACGCGGCTGTCGCTCAACGGCACCATCGTAGTGGCGCGCGACCTGGCCCACGCCCGGCTCAAGGAGCGGCTCGACGCGGGCGAGTCGCTGCCGGAATATTTCAAGGACCACGTCGTCTACTACGCGGGGCCGGCCAAGACCCCCGAGGGCTACGCGTCCGGGTCCTTCGGCCCCACCACCGCCGGGCGCATGGACTCCTACGTGGACCTGTTCCAGTCCCACGGCGGCAGCCTGATCTCGTTGGCCAAGGGCAATCGGTCGCGCCAGGTCACCGAGGCGTGCAAGAAGCACGGCGGCTTCTACCTCGGCTCCATCGGCGGTCCGGCGGCCGTGCTGGCCAAGGACAACATCAAGCGCGTGGAAGTGCTCGACTATCCCGAGTTGGGCATGGAAGCCGTGTGGAAGATCGACGTGGAGAACTTCCCGGCGTTCATCATCGTGGACGACAAAGGCAACGACTTTTTCGCCGAGTTGCAGTAAAAGGATTGTGCGGGAGAAGGATTGCATGGAACGGCGCGGGCGCGCGGCGCCCGCCGGAACACGGGTCTCCGGACCCCGAAGGAGCAGGCCATGAGCGCAGATGCCAACGGAACGCCGTTGATCGTGGACGCCGACGCCCACGTGGTGGAGTGCGACCGTACCTGGGACTACCTGGAGGGCTCGGAGAAACAATTCCGGCCGGTGCCGCTGGCGTCCCCTGAGGAGAACGGCGCCGCGCTGCAGTTCTGGCTGGTGGATGGCAAGGTGCGTGGCTTCCGCTTCCCCGCCTTTTCCGAGGAGGAGTTGCAGCGGCGCCAGGAGCAGGTGGGCCGCAAGTTCGCCGAGGCCAAGGAGGCCCGGGAGCTGGGCAACGTGGGGCTGCGGCTGGAGCACATGGACGACACCGGCGTGGACGTGCAGGTGTTGCACAACACCATGTTCATCGAGCAGGTGACCGAGCGGGCGCCGGTGGAGGTGGCGCTGTGCGGGAGTTGGAACCGCTGGCTCGCGGACATCTGGTCCCAGTCGGACGGGCGCCTGCGCTGGTCGTGTCTCGCCCCCACCCTCAGCATGTCCGATGCGCTCGACCAGATCCGCTTCTCCAGGGAGCACGGTGCCTGCGCGGTGCTGATGCGGCCGTTCGAGAACAACCGGATGCTGGTGGACCCGTATTTCTACCCCGTCTACGAGGAGGCCAGCCGCCTGGACATGTCCATCGCCGTGCACATCGCCAACGGCAGCGCGTGGCTTAACGACCTCTACACCCATCCGGTCCGGCTCGGATCCACCTTCCACCGCTTCCGCATCCCCACCGTGGGAGGGTTCGCCGACGTGCTCTTCAGCGAGGTGCCGGAGGTGTTCCCGAAGCTCCGCTGGGGGTTCATCGAGGCCAGCGCCCAGTGGCTGCCGTGGATCCTCCACGAGGTCCGCAACCGCTACCGGACCATGGGCCGGGAGTGGCCGGACAACCCCATGGAAGCCTTCAACATGTTCGTGACCTGCGAGAACACCGACGACCTGCCCTACATCGTGCAGGAGACCGGCGAGGACGGCCTGGTCATCGGCACCGACTACGGCCACACCGACACGTCGAGCGACGTGGACGCCATCAGGGTGTTCCGCGAGCGCACGGACCTGTCCGAGGACGTGAAGCACAAGATCCTGAGCGACAACGCGCGGCGGTTGTACGCGCTGTAGCGCGTTTCGATTGTTTGCCATTCAAAGGAGCGGACCATGAGCGGAGACGGTAACGGCAAGCCCCTGATCGTGGACTCGGACGCCCACGTGGTGGAATGCGAACGTACCTGGGACTACCTCGAGCCCTCGGAACACCAGTACCGCCCGGTGCCGCTGGCGGCGGCGGAGGAGCAGGGCGTCACCCAGCAGTTCTGGGTGGTGGACGGCAAGGTGAAGGGTTTCCGTTTCCCCGCGTTCTCGGAGGAAGCGCTGCGGGAGCGTGAGCGGCGGGTGGGCCGCAAGTTCGCCGACGCCGACGAGTCCATGGAACTGGGCAACGTGGGGCTCCGGCTGGAGCACATGGACGACACCGGAGTGGACGTCCAGGTGCTGCACAACACCATGTTCATCGAGCAGGTCACCGACCGCGCTCCGGTGGAGG
>JAJDXX010000089.1 GCA_022823055.1 Candidatus Binatia bacterium
TCCCGATTCCGGGTCAGCACGACGTCCACCCCCATCTCTTGCCGCAGCCGGGGCGCCAAGGTCCGGCCCACGCGCAGCACCACGTCCTTCTCCCGCAGGCCCCCAGCCCCGACCGCGCCCGGGTCCTTGCCCCCGTGGCCCGGATCCAGCACGATCCTCCGCACCGCGAGATGGCGGCGTCCGGCCCTGCTCGCGCGGCGCTCCACGTCGACGACGATCCGATGCGGGTTGGCCATGAGCACGGCATCGTGAGTGCCGGGGTGCTTGAGGTCGAGGACCACGCGCACGATGCCGGGCTTGAACTGATTGAGCCGGATCCGCCGGACCAAGCCATCGTCGATGTTGACACGGGTCTGCCGCATGCTCAGGCCAGTTGCGGCGAGGTCCAGGTAGATGCGCGGCGGAAGCCCCTTGGCCGGCACCGGCGCCAGGGTGTGGACGGAGTACTTGACCGGGTGGGTCACGTCGAGGATGACCCGCGTGTAATTCAGCCCGGAAAGATGGCGCACACGCGTCAGACGCGCCGCCGCGTCGGCCGCGACCGCCGGGATGATGATGCAAAGCACGACCAGCAAGGACAGGAAACGCGCCAATCAGCCTTCCCTTCTGGCCTCCGTCACAAGCCCCTCCAACAGGTTCAACGCCTCCAGCGGCGTGAGCCCGTTCACGTCGATGTCCCGGAGCTTCTCACGCAGCCGTCCGTCACGATCACGCGGCTCATACAACGAGAGCTGAACGCCCTCCGTGGCGTGCTCGGCCCCCGCCAGCCGCGGCTGCCCCCAGGCGTTCAACTCCTCACCCTCGAGATTCTTGAGGATCTCCTTGGCGCGCGTGATGAGCGAACCCGGCAGCCCCGCCAGGCCGGCCACCTGGATACCGTAGCTGCGACTCGCCGGTCCCTCCTTCAGGGTGCGCAGGAAGATCACCTCCCCCTGCCATTCCTTGACCGCGAAGTTGAAATTCTTCACGCGCTCCCGGGTGCGCGCCAGACCGGTAAGCTCGTGATAGTGGGTGGCGAACAGCGTGCGCGGGCGGTGCGGCGATTCGTGCAGAAACTCGGCCAGGGACCAGGCGATGGAGATACCGTCGAAGGTGCTGGTGCCGCGCCCCACCTCATCCAGCAGGATCAGGCTCCGGGGCGTGGCCAGACGCAGGATGCGCGCCGTCTCCTTCATCTCCACCATGAACGTGGATTCCCCCGCCGCCAGCGCGTCGGTGGCGCCGAAGCGGGTGAAGAGACGGTCCACGAGGCCCACGTGGGCCGCGTCCGCGGGCACGAAGCTGCCCATCTGGGCCAGGATCACCACCAGCGCCACCTGCCGCATGTAGGTGGACTTCCCCGCCATGTTGGGGCCGGTAAGGAGCTTGATCTGGGTGCTCTCCGAGTCCATCTCGCAGTCGTTGGGGACGAAGCCGCCACGCCCCAGCACCGCCTCCACCACCGGATGGCGCGCCGCGCGCAGGGAGAATCTCAGGCTGGAGTCCACCCGAGGGCGCACGAAATGCCGGCTCACGGCGGTCTCCGCCAGCACCGCCAGGGTATCCAGTCGGGCCAACGCCAGGCTCGTCTCCTTGAGGACGGCATAGTGCGCGGCAATGCGCTCGATGAGTTCCTGGAAAATCCGCGCCTCGATCTTGAGAATCTCCTCGTCAGAGCCCAGCACCCGGGCCTCGTAGTCCTTGAGCTCCGGGGTAATGAAGCGCTCGCCGTTGGCCAGGGTCTGCTTGCGCATGTAGTTGTCCGGCACGTGCGCCAGATTGGCCTTGGTGACCTCGATATAGTAGCCGAAGACCTTGTTGTAGCGCACCTTGAGGGACTGGATGCCGGTACGCCTGCGTTCCTGGTGCTGCAGGTCGGAGATCCACCCCTTGGCGTTGCTGCGAACGGCGGTAATGGAGTCCAGCTCGGGGTCGAATCCCGGGCGCACGTAGCCACCGCTTCGCGTGGTGGCGGGCGGCTCATCCACCAGCGCCCGCTGCACCAGGTCCACCACCTCCGGCACGGAGTTGAGTTCCGCCCGGAGCGCCGCCAGGAGCTCGCTGGCGCACCCCTGGAGGGGGCCGCATACGCTGTCCAGGGCGCGCAGCGTGTCCTTGACGGCCGCGAGATCCCGCGGTCCGGCCGTGCGCGCGGCGACGCGGCCGGAGAGGCGCTCCAGGTCCTGGACCCCACGCAGGGCGTCGCGCAGGCCGCGGCGCCCATCGGGATCCTCCACCAGTTCCTCCACCGCGTCCTGGCGGCGCCGGATGGCGCGCTCGTCGAGCAACGGATAGAGAATCCACTTGCGCAGCTCGCGCGCCCCCATGGCCGTGCGCGCGGGCTCCAGCAAGCCCAGCAGCGAGCCCCGGCGGCTGCCGTCAAAGCTCTGCAGCAGCTCGAGGTTGGCCTGGGCGTGCTCGTCGAGCATGAGGAAATGCGCGGCCCGGTAGGGTTCCAGCACGGTGAGCACCGGCACCGAGCCGGGCGAGCGGTCCTCCAGGTAGGCCCGGACCGCGGCAGCCGCGCGTACGCCCAGGGGCCACTCGTCGGACGGACCGCCGTGCAGACCGGCGCCCTCCAGCCTGCGCACCGCGGCGGCCCCGAACCACTCGTCCGGACCCGCCGTGCAGTGCACCTCGGCGTAGTCCTCGCGCAGGCGCCGGTGTGCATCGGAACCGGTCTCGGGGATGAGCAGCTCGCGCGGCTGGATGCGCTCGAGTTCGTTGGCGAGGGCGGCATAACCCGCCGTCTGCGTGAAGCGGAACTCGCCCGTGGTGATGTCGGTAAAGGCGAGCCCGTACTCGTCACGGGACGCCGTCACCGCCACGAGGTAGTTGTTGACCCCCGCGTCGAGCCCCTCGCCCTCCGTGAGCGTGCCGGGGCTGATGACCTTGACCACCTCCCGCCGCACCACCCCCTTGGCGAGCTTCGGGTCCTCGGTCTGCTCGCACACCGCCACCTTGAATCCCGCGGACAGGAGCTTGCCGATATAGGGAGTGGCGGCATGGTGCGGCACGCCGCACAGCGGCACGGGCGCGCCGTCATGGCGACCGCGGCTGGTGAGCGCGATGTCCAGCACCGTGGACGCCTTCTCAGCATCCTCGAAGAACATCTCGTAGAAGTCCCCGAGCCGGAAGAACAGGATGGCGTCCTGATGACGCTCCTTGATCTCCAGGTACTGATGCATCATGGGCGTGAGCCGTGTCCGCTCCATCATGTCCCCAAGAAACCCGGCGTTGCCGCGTCAGAGAACCCCTGTTCGATCCCTTGGGCTCAACTCCATGCGCTCTTCACCAAGACCGCCGAGATGGACCGGCACCCGGTCGGGAAACGCAACCACCAGATCCAGACGCCCCCCCATGGCCTCGATATAACTGCGCAGCGTCGAAATCAGGAGGTCGCTGCGCTTTTCCATCTGGGCCACGGTGGACTGGCGAATGCCAAGCGTGTCCGCAAGCTGGGACTGAGTCAGCTCCTTCGCCTTCCGCAGATCCTGAAGGGTCAGATACTCTTGACGCAGCCGCTCAGTCTCTGCCTCGATCCGTTCGCGACGGTCGGGGGCGAGCCGTGACATCTTCTCCTTCAATGTCGTCCCCATCGTCCTCTCCTTTCCTCTTCGCCAGATGGCGATCGAAGCGCTCATCGGCCTTGGCGATTATCCGCTTGTAGAAACGCTTCTCCTTCACCCCTGATTTATCACCGGCAATCAAGAGAATCGCTTGCCGAGCAGGATCAAATGCAAAAAGAACACGCCATGCCCCGCCATGCGCCTCGCATCGCAATTCCTTCATGTTCGCATGCTTCGATCCCGTCAGCGTGTCCGCATGCGGCCGGCCAAGCCGTGGACCTTCCAGTTCCAGCAAACCCGCCTTCGCCAGGATCGCGTCTTGGACAGCCGCCGGGAACAGATCGAACTCGACCTCGAAATCGTCAAGAAACGTGACGACCCAGCCCATAACCCAAATATAGCATGTGGCCTATATTGGGCTCAAGCTATGTATCAGAGGGTAGATGGAAGCAGGGACGTATGAAACCGGTAGGCGACTCTACACCTTGCGTCGCTGGCCCAAGAGGTAGTCTACCAGAAGGTACTGTCCCAGACGATCGGGACGGGTGTAGAAGGCGCGGCCCTTGTTGAGGCGGGTCATTTCGTCGACGAAGCCCTTGAGGACCGGGCTGTCGTCGAGCATGAAGGTGTTGATGGTAATGCCCCGCTGGGTAACTCGCTTGGCCTCCTTGAGGGTCTCTTCGGCGGCGCGCTGGCTGATGCCGCCGAAGCTCAGGGGCCACTCGCAGTAGAGCCGGCCCTGGCGGCAGTACGCGGTGGGCTGGCCGTCGGTGATGACGATGATCTGCTGATTGCGCGTGGAGCTGCGCTTCTTGAGCAGGTCGATGGCGAGATGGAGCCCGTCCTGCAGGTTGGTAAAGGGGTCGCCCATGTTCCAGGTGGCTTCCGGCAGGTCCTTGGCCTTAAGCTCCACCGCGCGGGTGAAGAAGCCGACGATGCCGAAGTAGTCCTGGGGGTACTTGGAGCGGCACAGCGACTCCATGGCCAGGGCCACCTTCTTGGCCGCGGCGAAGCGGCCGTCCCAGCTCATGGACCAGCTCATGTCCAGCAGGAGCACGGTGGCGGCGCGGGTGGAGTACTCGGATTCGAGCACGCGGAAATCCGCCGGGTCGAGCTTGAGCGGCAGCGTCGCGTCCCGCCGCAGCGTGCTCTTCAGGGTCTCCATCAGGTTCAGGTTGAGAGGGTCGCCGGACACGTACGGCTTGCTCGACTCCGGCACCGGTTCCTGGGAGCCGTGCCGGGCGATCTGGTGCCGCCCGGCGGCGTCGCGCGCGAGCTGCTTGTAGATGTCGCGCAGGGCGATCTGGCCGATGCGCCGGACGCCGCGCGGTGTCAGCTCGAAGTGGTCGCCCTTGTCGACCACGTAGCCGCCCTCTTCCAGCGCCGACTCAAGGCGCATGACCCCTTCATAGTCCTCCTGGGCCTGCGGGCCGAGGAGGCTGTTCAGCAGGTCCATGTCCACGTCCTTGGGACGGCTGCTGGATAGCTGGCCCTCGAGTTTCTGCAACCCCTCCATCTTCTCCTGCAACTCCGAGGCCTGCTCGAAGTTCAACGATTCCTGGCCCCTGAAGAGGTTTCCTTCACGTCGAATATAGTTTTCCAGGCGGCGGATCTTGTCCAGTTGGGAGAGAATCTCCTCGAAGTCCTTGCGCGCCTCCGCGTTCTCGAAGCTGTAGCTTGCGAGCCGCTCGATGGCGTCGCTCAGCTTGGGGGGCAAGTGCTGCAGGAACTCGTCCTTCTGCTGCGCCTCGGCCCGGTCCTCGCTCTCCTTCAGGGTCTCGCGTTCGCGGTTGACGATGTCCTGGAGCATCTCCTGTATCTCGTCCAGAGCGGAGCGGATCTGGTACTGCTCGTACATGCGGCGCTTTTCCCGCGCCACTTGAGACAAAAGGTCGTCGAGGCCGGGAACCCGCTCCTCGTCCTCGCCCATACCGCGCTGCATCATGCGTCGCATGGATTGCTGCAGGTCGCCGGTCTCGTCGAGGTGCTCGTTGAGTTGGTCGAAGACGTCGTCCGGCCGGACCGACCTGTCCTGAAAGCCGTTCCAGCGGCTGTAGCGAGCGTGATGGATCATCGTGCGTCAACCGCGGGGGTCATCACTTCCCGTACGTAATGCGGCCTCCCGCGGCCTCCTTGTTGAGCTTCTGATGCAGGTGCAGGCCCTCCAGCACCAGCTCCGTGGCCGAGGCCAGAAGACCGGGCGAGTCGATGTCGCCCAACGAACGGATGGCCTCCTCCAGCCCGGGGATTGCCTTGATGCCCTCGAGGTAGTCCTCGGAGCGCATGTCGTCGGACACCTCCACGCCCCAGCCCGTGTTGAAGTACTCGATGATTTCCTGGAGGGCGTTGACGTCGAAGCGGCTGTCGAAAGTCTTGAGGATGGCCCGGTTGAGCAGACGCTCGATGAGTTCCTCCTCGTTCTTCTCCTCGCCCACGTACTCCACCTCGATCTTGCCGCTGGTGGAAGGAAGCAACGCGTGGAGGTCGCTCACCCGCGGCACGATGGTGTTCTCGCCCACCCGCAGGGCGCGCTTCTCGGCGTTGCTCACCATGCTCTCGTAGTTGTTGATGCTGACGCGCACGCTCACGCCCGACGACTGGTTGATCTCGCTGGAGTTGCGCGCCTCGAAGGTGAGGTGGCCCAGGACCTCCTTCATGAAGTCCGGAATCACCACCTGGTGGCTGCGCTCGTCCAGGGGAGCCGATTCCTGCTCCATGATGTCGATCTCGTGCTCGACCTGGCGCGGATAGTGGGTGCGGATCTGGACGTCGAAGCGGTCCTTGAGGGGCGTGATGATGCGCCCGCGGCTGGTGTAGTCCTCGGGGTTGGCGCTGGCGACGATGACCACGTCCAGGGGCAGGCGGATCTTGTAACCCTTGATCTGGACGTCCTTCTCTTCCATGAGGTTGAAAAGGCCCACCTGGACCTTTTCGGTCAGGTCCGGCAGCTCGTTCACGGCGAAGATGCCCCGGTTGGTGCGCGGCACCAAGCCGTAGTGGATGGTCTCCTCGTCGGCCAGATAACGCCCTTCCGCCACCTTGATGGGATCGATCTCGCCGATGAGGTCGGCGATGGACACGTCCGGCGTCGCCAGCTTCTCGCCGTAGCGCAGATCCCGGCCGATCCACTCCACCTCCAGGTCGTCGCCCTGCTCCGCCAGGCGCCGCCGGCACGGCGCGCAGATCACCTGGAAGGGGTCGCAGTTGATCTCGCAACCCTTTACCCTGGGAATCTTCTCGTCCAGCAACTGCGTCAGGCCACGGATGATGCGCGATTTCGCCTGGCCCCGCTCCCCGAGAAAGACCATGTGGTGACCCGACAGGATCGCGTTCTCGATCTCCGGAAGAACGGTCTCTTCGTAACCCACGATACCCGGCAGGAGTCGCTGCCCCGACCTGAGAAGCTCCATGAGATTGTGGCGCATCTCGTCGCGCACCGTGCGCACGGCCATGCCGCTACGTTTCAATTCGCCGAGGGTGTTGATGGAATCCACTCCGTTACCTCCTGCCAATCCGTAGGTCCTGTTGTCTGTTGCCTTGGGAAGCGAGGGGGACGCGCGCCCGAACGATATCGCGCTAACCGCCGCTCTCGATGTCGGCGCTCTGGTTGACCCGCAGCCGCAGCTCCTTGCCGACCTTGAAGAAGGGCACTCGCTTGGACGACACCGAGACGACTTCTCCGGTCTTCGGGTTGCGTCCGTCGCGAGCCCGGCGGTGCTTTACCACGAAGCTGCCGAAGCCGCGAATCTCGATCCTCTCCTCTCGCTGCAGGGCGGTGATCAAGGAGTCGAAGACGGTGTTGACGATCACCTCCGCATCGAAACGCGACAGGTGGGGAAACCGGTCGTTGATCTCTTCGATGAGGTCGCGCTTGGTCATGGGTTCCCTGACAGCGTGTCCCGCGAAGCCTACCGCTTGTTGCGCTCCCGGCCGCGTCCGCCACGGCCTTCGCGATCCAGCTTCAACTCCTCGTTCAGGATGGTCTCGAAAGAGAACCGGCCGGCCTCCTTCTCGCGCTGCAGATAACTCTCGAGCTCCTCCCGTTCCTCGGAACGCTTGAGGGCACGGATGCTGAGCCCGATCTTGTGCTCCTGGACGTCGATGTTGACGATTTCGGCCTCCACCTCGTCTCCCACCTGGTAGAGGCTCGAGGGCTTGTCGACGTGCTCGGTGCTGAGCTGCGAGACGTGGATCAACCCCTCCACCCCCTCGGCGATGCGCACGAAGACGCCGAAATCGAGCACCCGGACGATTTCACCCTGGACCCGGGAGCCGACGGGGTGCTCATTGATCACCCGCTCCCACGGGTCCAGGGTCAACTGCTTGATGCCCAGCGAGAACCGCTCGACCTGCGGGTCGACGCCGAGCACCTTGGCCTCCACGATGTCGCCCTTCTTGTAGAGCTCCGAGGGATGCTTGATCTTCTTGGTCCAGTCGAGGTCGGAGATGTGGATCAACCCGTCGATGCCCTCTTCGACG
>JAJDXX010000216.1 GCA_022823055.1 Candidatus Binatia bacterium
ATTCATTGGACAAGATTTTATTTTCATATCAATGACGCTTCAGGGTGTTGGTGCCGTTTCGCGGCCGAGTGGAGTTTGACACAGGCGGTTTCACGGGAATTGATGATACGTTTGTGTGCGGGAAAACCATGATTGAGCGCTTGTTCCGGGACGAGCTTCGGGTGGTCAACGTCGGCCTGGAGGTCTTTGCCGACTCCTTCGACGCTGCCGGCGGTACGGTACAGCGAACCGATTGGCGCCCGCCCGCCGGTGGAGACCGGGAGATCGGCGCGGCCCTGGCGTCGCTGATCAACCATCCGGCGGTGGAGCAGGCCAATGGTCGCGCGTTCGTTGCCTACCTCGACGCGCAACCCGTCCTGCAAGGCATCGGCACGGCGCGACACGACATCCCCGGAATGGGCGAGCGCATGATCCTCCACGCCGGTCCGCCGGTGGCTTGGGAAGACATGTGCGGCCCCATGCAAGGCGCCGTAACCGGGGCGATCCTGTTGGAGGGATGGGCCGACGACGCGGATGGCGCCCGGACGCTGGCGGCGAGCGGCGGGATCGTCTTCGAGCCGAACCACCATCACGCCTGCGTCGGCCCCATGGCCGGGGTGACGAGTCCGTCCATGCCGGTTTGGATCGTGCGCGAGGCCGAGCACGGCCGCACCACCCATTGCAACCTCAACGAGGGGCTGGGCAAGGTGCTGCGCATGGGCGCCTACGATCCCGACGTGCTGAAACGGCTCCGTTGGATGGCGGACGTGCTGGCGCCCACCCTGAAGGGGGCGTTGGAACGCCACGACGGACTGCCGCTCAAGCCCCTCATGGCGCAGGCGCTGCACATGGGCGACGAGGTGCACAACCGCAACGTCGCCGCCTCTTCCCTGCTGCTCCGGGCGCTTCTGCCGGCCCTGCTGGAGAGCGGCGCGCCGCAGGCCCGCATCGCCGAGACCGTGCGCTTCATCACCGGCAACGACCATTTCTTCCTCAACCTCTCCATGGCCGCGTGCAAGGCCATGCTCGACGCCGCCCACGGGGTTCCGGGCAGCAGCCTGGTCACCGCCATGGCACGCAACGGAGTGGAGTTCGGCATCCGGGTGAGCGGCACCGGCGACGAGTGGTTCACCACGCAGGCGCCGCGGGTGCGGGGACTCTTCTTCGCGGGATACAGCGTGGACGACGCCGCTCCGGACCTGGGCGACAGCGCCATCACCGAGACCGCGGGCATCGGCGGCTTTGCCATGGCCGCGTCTCCCGCCATCGTGAAGTTCGTGGGTGGGTCCGCCGCGGACGCCCTCGGCGCCACCGCCGAGATGGGCCACATCACCCTGGGAAGGAATCCCGCGTGGACACTGCCGGTCCTGGACTTCCAGGGCACTCCCGCGGGCATCGACGTGCGCAAGTGCGTGGACACGGGCATCGCGCCGGTCATCAACACCGGCATCGCCCACCGCGAAGCCGGCGTCGGCCAAATCGGCGCGGGGGTCACCCGGGCGCCGTTGGCCTGCATGGAACAGGCTGTCACCGCACTCGCGCGGCAGATATAGCCGGGAAGACTCCGCTCAAGCGCCGTTCGCCCTGAGCGTGTCAAGCAAAGTCGAAGGGCGCTATCTTGCTCGGTAGCAAACGAACATAGTATCCCTGGGTACGCAGGACGAGGCAGTCAACAAGGAGTGACCTTATGAACGTAAGCGCATTCAAGGTGGGGATGGGCGCGCCCGACGACGTATCGGAGGGGCGGAAGCTGCTGGACGCGGGGGCGTTCAGGGCCGAGCACGTGGTGGCGATTCTGGGCAAGACCGAGGGCAACGGAGGCGTCAACGACTACACCCGGGCGCTGGCTACCCAATGCTTTCAGTTGCTGATCGCGGAGAAGTCGGGGCTCACCATGGACGACATCGCCAGGAAGGTGCCGATCATCTGGTCCGGCGGCACCGAGGGGTTGATGAGCCCCCACGCCACCATCTTCGTGAAGGACCCGGACGGGGACGGCGGCGGCAAGGGCAAGGGCTTTACCGTGGGCACCGCCTACACCCGCGACATGACGCCGGAGGAGTTCGGCACCATGGCGCACATACGGTC
Source organism: Candidatus Binatia bacterium (assembly GCA_022823055.1). Lineage (GTDB taxonomy): Bacteria > Desulfobacterota > Binatia > UBA9968 > JAJDTQ01 > JAJDTQ01. The sequence continues at coordinate 2,068 of JAJDXX010000216.1, forward strand.
CGCCGCCGAAGGCGTAAAGGCGGCCATCGCGGACGCCGGCATCGACGATCCCTCGGACATTCACTTCGTCCAGATCAAGACCGGTGCGTTGACCACCGAGCGGATCAAGGACGCCTGGTCGCGCAACGCCAGGGTCGTCACCACCGACACCTACAAGTCCATGTCCTATGCCCGGAGCGTTGCCGCCCTCGGCATCGGCATGGCCACCGGCGAGATCGACGAAGACGCCGTGAATGAAGCGACGATCGGACAGGACCTGGACGTCTTCTCCGTTGTGGCCTCTGCCTCTTCCGGCATCGAGCTGATGAACTGCGAGATCATCGTCCTCGGCAACTCGCCGCGCTCCACCAGCGACCTTGTCATCGACCACGCGGTGATGAAGGACGCCATCGACGCGGCGGCGGTGCGGGAAGCGCTCCGCAAGGTGGGCCTCGCGGTCAACGGAGAACTGTCGGAAAAGGACCAGGACCGGCTGGTGAACGTGTTCGTGAAGTGCGAGCCGGACCCCTCCGGCAACACCCGCGGCCGGCGCCACGTCATGTTCGAGGACTCGGACATCAACTACACCCGGCACATCCGCGGCGCGGTGAACGCGGTGGTGGCCTCGGTCACCGGCGACACCATGTGCTACGTCTCCGCGGGCGCCGAGCACCAGGGCCCGGCCAGCGGCGGCGTAGTGGCGGCGCTGGCGCGCGGGGCGTGAAGGCAACGCCGGCGCACTGCACCAGAAACTATGGAGGCTCGTCATGGCACAACGCGAACCCTACGGAACCAACAAGGGCTTCACGCAATTGGGGCACATCGACATCCCGGGCGGCGGACAGGTGGTGGTGCAGGGCGACTACGCCTACGTCGGACACCTGGAACCGCCCCACGGCACGTCCATCGTGGACATTTCCGACCCGCGGAACCTCAAGGTGGTATCGCACGTCCAGGTCCCCGAGGGGACCCATTCGCACAAGGTGCGGGTCCACGGGGACGTCATGCTGGTGAACAACGAACGCTACGGCGGCGTGGCCAAGAACGGTTTCGAGGGCGGCCTCAGGATCTACGACGTGGCCGACAACGCCAACCCACGGGAGATCGGTTTCTACCGGGCCGGGGGCACCGGCGTCCACCGCTTCGACTTCGACGGCGACTACGCCTACTTCTCGCCGCAGGTGGAGGGCTACGTCGGCAACATCATGATGATCCTGAACCTGAAGGACCCGACCCGGCCAGAGGAGGTTGGGCGCTGGTGGATGCCCGGACAGTGGACCGCGGGGGGCGAGACCCCGACATGGAAGGGCGTCCGGCACCGCTGCCACCATCCCCTCCGGCTCGGCGACCGGCTCTACACCAGCTACTGGCACGGCGGCTTTGTCATCCTCGACATATCGGACATGTCCAGCCCGCGGCGGGTCGGCGGCCTCGACTGGAGCCCGCCCTATCCCTGCCCTACCCACACCGCCCTGCCGATTCCCCAGACCATCCAGGGCCGGCGGCTGCTGGTGGTCACCGACGAGGAGGTCGTGGACCGGTTGACGCCGGCACCCAACGCCTTCATGTGGATCGTCGACATCACCGAGGAGACCCAGCCGGTCCCCATCGCCACCTTCCGGGTGCCCAACGACGAGCCGTTCAACAAGGATGAATGGTTCGGCTCCCACCAGCCTCAGGAACAGGTCGATGGCAACACCATCTTCGTCACCTGGTTCGCGGGCGGCCTCCGGGCCGTGGACATCAGCGACCCCTGGAGCCCGCGGGAGATCGGCTACTACATGCCCGAACCGGGGAAGGGAGAGTCCATCGTCCAGAGCAACGACGTGTTCCTCGACCGTTCCAACGGCCGGCTGTACCTGCTGGACCGGCTGTGCGGGCTCGATGTTCTCGAGTTCAGAAACGTTGCTTGACAGGCTTTCCGCTTTA
>JAJDXX010000093.1 GCA_022823055.1 Candidatus Binatia bacterium
GGCTCTTCGTGGCTGTATGTTCGAGGTCGGCTAACCACAACATACCAGGGAACGACCCCTCCCTCACTCCTTCACACCAACTAAACCCCCTCACTCAGTGGGTTTTGCAAGTGGCTCTGAAGACACTCTGGTCCAACAGACCACGGCCGAATACCTGGAAAACCAACTCGGCTGGAAGTCCGTCTACGCGTACAACCACGAAGACTTCGGACCCGACGGCCTCCTGGGCCGGGCCTCTGACCGCGAAGTAGTGTTGACGCGCCCGCTACGTGAGAGTCTCGTGGCGCTCAACCCGGGCCTCCCCGACGCTGCCTACGATGCTGCGGTCAGGCAGGTCGCTGCTACGCCCATGTCCCAAACCATCGTCACTGCCAACCGTGACAAGTACGCGCTGATTCGCGACGGCGTACAGGTCATGTTCCGCAACGACAAGGGCCGGCCGGTGCGGCAACGGCTGCGTGTGCTCGATTTCGAGAATCCGGAAAACAACCAGTTCCTCTGCGTGCGCGAATTGTGGGTGCGCGGCGACATCTACCGTCGGCGGGCGGACATCGTGGGCTTCGTCAACGGCCTCCCCCTCCTCTTCATCGAGTGCAAGAACATCCACAAGGACCTGAGAGCCGCCTTCGAGCAGAACTATTCGGACTACCGGGACACCATACCTCACCTCTTCCACCACAATGCCATCGTCATGTTCGGCAACGGCGAGAAGGCCAAGGTCGGTTCCATCACCAGCAAGTGGGAACACTTCCACGAGTGGAAGCGCCTGGCGGAGGAGGAGCCGGGCGCGGTGGACATGGAGACACTGCTCAAGGGCATCTGCGACAAGCGCAACTTCGTGGATCTCGTGGAAAACTTCACCGTCTTCGATGATTCGTCGGGCGAACCCAGGAAGATCCTCGCCCGCAACCATCAGTTCCTCGGCGTGAACCGCGCGGTCGAAGCGGTGCGACAACGCAAGGCACGGCAAGGCCGCCTTGGCGTTTTCTGGCATACGCAGGGAGCCGGCAAGAGCTATTCGATGGTGATGTTCAGCCGCAAGGTGCACCGCAAGCTGGGCGGCAACTTCACTTTCCTGGTGCTGACCGACCGGGACGACCTCGACAGCCAGATCTACAAGACCTTCGCCGGATGCGGGGTCGTGAACCATGACCGCAATCCCTGCCGGGCGGAAAGCGGGCAACACCTGAGCAGCCTGTTGTCCGAGCACAAGCCACACGTCTTCTCGTTGATCCAGAAGTTCAACCAGGAGGTGCCGCCCGACGGGGCCTACACCTTGCGCGACGACGTCATCGTCATCACCGACGAGGCCCATCGCACCCAATACGGCACGCTGGCGCTCAACATGCGCAATGCGCTGCCCAACGCCAGCTACATCGGGTTTACCGGCACCCCGCTGTTCAAGGAAGACGAGATCACGCGGAAGGTGTTCGGCGAATACGTCTCCACCTACGACTTTCAGCGCGCCGTCGAGGATCAAGCCACCGTCCCCCTGTACTACGACGCCCGGGGCGAAAAGCTGGGCGTCGCCGTGGGCGACATGAACGAGCGCATCGCCGAGAAGCTGGAGCAATTCGAGATCGAAGACGTCGACGTGGCGGAGCGGCTCGAACGCGAACTGAAGCAGGACTACCACGTCATCACGGCCAGCAAGCGCCTCGACCAGGTGGCGCGGGACCTCGTGCAGCATTACTCGACGGCATGGGAAACCGGCAAGGCCATGCTGGTGTGCATCGACAAGATGACCTGCGTGCGGATGCACGGGCTCATCGAGTCACGCTGGCGGGAACGGATCGACGAATTGGAGGCAGAGAAAGCGAAGACAACCGACGAACAGGAAGAAATCCACCTCGCGCGGCAGATCGACTGGATGCGGGAGACACGCGCCGCGGTGGTGGTAAGCGAGGATCAGGGCGAAGTGGAGAAATTCCAGAAGTGGGGGCTGGACATCACCCCGCACCGAAAGCTCATCAAGGACGGCATGGACCTGCCCGCGTCCATGCGCGACATGCCGCAATTCCGCAACATGCAACGGATGGCTTTGGACGACGCCTTCAAGGCCGAGGAGCACCCCTTCCGCATCGCCATCGTCTGCGCCATGTGGTTGACCGGCTTCGACGTGCCGAGCCTCTCCACGCTCTACCTCGACAAGCCCCTCAAGGCCCACACGTTGATGCAGGCCATCGCCCGGGCCAACCGCGTGAACGAAGGCAAGAACAACGGCATGGTCGTGGACTATTGCGGGGTCCTCAGACACCTGCGCAAGGCGCTGGCGACCTTCACCGGACCGCCCACGGGCGGCGGCGATGAGGCCGAACCGGCCAGACCGGACGAGGAGTTGCTTGCCGGCCTGGCCGAAGCCATCAGCCTGGTATGCGCCTTCCTCGACGAGCGGCACGCGCCGTTGGACGACGTGATCCTCAAGACGGGCTTCGCGCGCATTGCGGCGATTGTAGCCTGCAAGGAAGCCGTGAACGAGAACGACGAAACCCGCAAGCGCTTCGAGGTGATGTGCCGGGAGGTGTTCAAGCGGTTCCGGGCCTGCATCAACGTAAAGGGCGTGAATGCCCACCGGGCGGAGCGCGACGCCGTGAACATCGTCTACAAGAGCCTGCAACAGGATCGGGAGCGGGCTGACATCAGCGACATCATCGGCGCGCTTCAGGGAGTGGTGGATGAGGCCATCGAGGTTCGGCATGAACTCGTGTCCGACGAATCGCCGCCCTTCGACATCAGCCGCATCGACTTCGATCGATTGAAACGGGAATTCGAGCGCAACCCGCTCAAACGCACGGCGGTCCAGGAATTGCGCCACGCCGTGGAGCAACGGCTCAGGCGCCTCCTCGAACAGAATCCGCTACGCACCGACTTCCAGGAACACTACGAACGGATGGTTGCCGAGTACAACCGCGAGAAGGACCGCGTCACCATAGAGCGGACCTTCGAGGAGTTGATCAAGCTCGTGCGGGAACTTGACGAAGAAACCACGCGAGCGGCTCGCGAAGAGCTCGATGAAGAATCGCTGGCCATCTTCGATATCCTCAGGAAGCCGGAGTTGAGCGCGTTTGAGACCAAACGGGTCAAGGGCGTTGCCGTCGAGTTGCTTGACAGGTTGAAAACCGAGACGCTGCGCGCCGACCAATGGCGCGAGAAGGAGGCGACCCGAGACGCCGTCCGAGTCGCGATCCATGACTTCCTCTGGGACGATGAAACCGGCCTGCCCGTGGATGACTACTCCGAAGAAGACGTTACCGAGAAATCCGAAGAAGTATTCCGCCACGTGTACCGCGCCTACCCTGCCCTGCCCTCGCCCTTTTACGCAGCCGCATAGAGCCCGGTTCGCCTGTCGCCGTCACGGGCGCTTGGTTAACAGCCGCACGGCGTTCTCCCGCGTGAGCAACGTCACGTCCCCCGCGCGTTCCAGGAAAGGGCGCACATCCGCCGCTACCCTGTCCCACGCCAGCGCGTCGAGACGGCCAAGGATCGTCGTCCGCCAGTTATCGCCACGCAGGGCATGGCCGCCCCCTCGTTTTGGAGTATCCCCAGGATGCGTGCCTGGAGGTATTCGCGGGCGACGTTGCGGCCCTGTGGCGGATCGGCCGCCTGCACGAGATCGATCAGGTGAGCCTTCACAACGCCTCGTAGGACAAGTCCGGATCTTCGGCCAACGCGCGTACGTGTCGCGCCGCGCGCAACAGCTTGGGCTTGCCCGAGGTCCGCGCCAAGCGGTCCAGTTCCTCCAGGTCGAGAGCCTCGAAGTCCAACCGCAACTCTGCGATGTAGGCCGGCCCGTCTCCGCCGGGACACAAGTGAACGACGTCGAGCAGGGCCTTCTCCGGAAGCGCCACGAACGCCGTCTGTTCCTGGCCCAGGTCGACCTGCCGGTAACCGTAGAGCAGATCGGGCTTGACGTGCCTGAACGAGAAGCGGCCCAGCGGAGTCTGGCGCAGGTGCGGCCTCGCGGCCGCCACGCTGGTGACCTCCGGGACGTATTCGGGGATGCAATGCGCGTGTTCCAGCGCCGACAATCCACTAACGTAGGACCCCGGCACGAGGCGGTTGGCGACCAGGAACGGATGGGGAATACACTTGCGATAGGGGGGAGCCAGCGCATACAGTTCACGACGAAGCTGATGGATCCGCCCGGAACGCGTCCACCGGGCGAGTTGATGCCGAACCCCAACGGGATCCACACCACCGCAAAGGAGCAGTCCCGTCCCGAACACCGGTTCGTCGCCGACCATCTCAAGCAGTTGGTGAAATTTCACAGAACTACTCTACCTTTCTTGTCAAGTTACGACAATGGTTTCGCCCTCCCGTTCCTCCCCCACCTCCACCGCGCAGTGGTCGCTCGTGATTCATCGGGTCGGCGCCGTGTCGGCCGAGCTATGGGTGGGGACCCTGTTCCCGACCCTGAAGATGCCGGAACGGGCGCGGGTGCGGCTCTTCCGGGACGGCCGGGAGGTCCGCTCCGCGCTGATATCAAGGTCCGACTGGCGGCGGCCGTTCCGAGGTATGCGGCGGCGCTTTTTCAGGGTAGTGCGCTTCCGGCGGCTGGAGGCCGGATGCGAGTACCAAGTCACGTTCGAGCGGTTCGTCGAAGGAGTTGGGGCGAGTGATCGTGTCCGCGGCTGGCAGGAACTGCGCGCGGGCGCGTTCCGCACGCTGCCGCGCCGCCTCCCCCTCAAGGGCGAGGGCACCTTCACCATCGGACTCGGAAGCTGCTTCTACAACCATCGCGACGGCGGGAGGGCCGCGGCCGCGTACCGGGCGCTTTGCGAACATGGCGCCGCCACCGTCCGTCCGGACATCACCGCGCTGACCGGCGATCAGGTCTATCTGGACATCGGCTTTGATTCGGTGTCGCTGATACCGGGTGAGATACGCGAGCGCATCGCCGACGACTACGCGCTTCACTGGCAGGCCCTGGACGGCATCCTCGGCCGGGGCGGCACCTGGATGCTGCCGGACGACCACGAGTACTGGAACGACTACCCGTTCGTCGACTCGCCCATCCCGGCCCTTTGGTCGCTCAGGCTGCCGCACGTCCGCGAGTGCTGGGAAGCCGCCGCGCGCGACGCCGTTACCAACGTCCAGCGCTCGCCCGTGGTGGAGACGCTGGCCGTCGGCCAGGATCTCACCCTCTGCTTCGCCGACCTGCGCTCGCACCGCACGGAAGAGGCGTTTCTCCACGCGGCTCCGTTCGGGAAGCTGCTCGACTGGGCGCGGCGCAGGACGTGCACGGGGGTCCTCGTCCTCCCGCAGCCGTTGCTCGTGCGGCAGAACCGCGTGGAGCGGAACCTGCGGAGCTACCGCAAACAGTATGCGGCGTTGCTCGGCGCTCTCAGCGCCGTCCCCCACGACATCGTGGTCCTGAGCGGCGACGTCCACTTCGGACGCATCGCCAGCGTCCCTATCGGCACCGTCGGGGCGCGGCTCTTCGAGATCATCTCGTCGCCCCTGTCGAACCTCACCGGGCTCAACGGCGTGGCCGCGAGCACCGCCACGAGCCGGCCCGAGCGCTTTCCTCCGGCCGCCGCGGCCCGCGGACTGGGCTGGCCGACCCGCAAGGTGAACTACTACAAGGACCGCGCGGGACGGGGAGGCTACTTTGTCCCGGCCCGCAAGGGGCGGCTGTTGTCAGACTATCCAAGGAAGCGGACGCGGGAACACTTCATGACGGTGAGTCTGTGCCGCACGGACGCCGGCCGCATCGAACTGACGGCCCAGGCATGGCTGGTGCGCGAGCGAACAGGCCCAATGGGTCTGCCCGCCAAGGGCTTCCGGCGCTCCTTCCGCGCCGTGCTGCGGTAAGAACCTGCGCCCCTCGAATCGTCATTCCCGCGGAAGCGGGAATCCAGGGGTGGGGGGTGTGGCGGCCTCATTGCCCGGCCCCACCCCGCCTGGATTCCCGCTTCCGCGGGAATGACTCATTGGGGTGTAGCGGGATTCCATAACTACCAGAAATCATTGAACAATTATTTATTTTCATATCAATGACGATTCGTAACGTCTCCGCCTGGAGGTTTTGACACCGCCTGGAAAGCCGGAACGACAAATTCAGACTTGGCTGTTGTTACGGCTTGACCACCTTTGCCACCGTGGACAGGAGCGTGGTGACGGCCTTCAGGTAGGCCGCGGTCCGGTGGAGTCTCTTCCGTGCCCGATCAAGAGCCCGCAGACCCTGCTCAAGCTCCTTCTCGTTGTCGGCAAACTGGCCTCGAACGGCGGCAACACGCGTGTTCTCCAGCCGGCGGACGGCGAAGCAGATATCCAGCAGAGCCACGGCGGCCGCCGTGCGCTCCGCCTCGGGGAGATGGCTTACCCCGGAAAGCCATTCGGCCGACATCATGTCCTTGCGCGCCCGGCGCAACTCCGACAGCGTCTTCCCGCGGATTTCTCCCGGCGTCATCGGACCGCCCTCCCCGCTTCGGCGCCGAGGCGTGACACAATCTCCACGAACCCCTCGACGGTAGTGGCTAGCTCGGCCGCCTGACCGGCGTCCAGGCGTCCTTCGACGGCGGCCAGGTACGCCCGTCTCAGTGCGCGGACGGCCTGCTCCGCGGCCAGCGCCGCTTCCACGTCAACGGACTCCCGCAGGCTCTTCAGCCGCCGTGCCGGCCAGGTCCTGGGCAGCCGCTTGGCACTCACGTAGGGCGCCAGCACCTCGTCGTTGTGAAACGCCGCCGACAGGATCTCCCGATCCGCGCGCACTTGCCGGGCCACCGCCTTCACCAGGGCCTCCTGCAAGGCCAGCTCGCGTTCGATGGCCGAGCCGCGCGCTTCCAACTCGCGCCGCAGGGCCGCGGATCTGAACGCGGCCACCGTGACGGTAACGGCGGGTTCCACCAGGCCGTTTACCGAGACGTCCCCCATGCGCGCCTTCTTCACTTTCGGCGAGAGCTTCCCGAGCTCCGTCATCAACCGTTTCGCGGCGGTGCCGCTCGCCTTCGGCCCGCCGGACTCCAGCAGCGCCCGCAGCGCGACGAAGTACGACCTCAACAAGCCGTTGTGGCGCTTGGCGGCGTTGTAGTCCTTCAGACGTTCCGCCATGACCGCGTCAAATCGTTGCAGCGCCTCCCGCCGCTGTTCCTCCGACAGGCCGTCCCGCGCTTCCGCCAGCGCCCGCGAATCTACCGCCGCCGCCACCTCGAACGCCCGGTCCAGCAACGGAGGCACCTTGGAGGCGTACGCGATGCCCGTTCTAGCGACGGTATCGAGCCGGGCCGTGTCGGCCCCCGCAGTACAGCCGCCGGCCGCGAGCGCCAGGACCCACACCCACAGCAAGCGGCTGCGGAGGGCGAGTGACCCCTTGATCCTCATAATGGGCCTCCTGACAACTCGAGAAGCCGGAACGGTACAACGGTTCGAGGACCGCACAACAGGCGGTCGAGGTTTTCTAAAACGACCGATCCATGTGTTGCACAGAACGGCTGGAATGTCTAAGGGTGACGGATGGTCGGGTCGCGCCCGCGGTCATTGACCGTACATCCGCACTTGCTGTAGGCTCGACCAAGCGGCATCGGACCGCGAGATACCGGCGGCCCGCTGGGACAAGGAGGAACGACCATGAAAGACGGCCTGCGTTTCGTCGACAGCGACATGCACATTCAGGAGCCGGGAAACCTGCTGGAGAAGTACCTGGATCCCGAGTTCAAGCACCGGGTGACGTGGGCGGTGGACGCTAACGGGAAGATCAGCCGGCGCACCTGGAACATCGACGGCCTCGCCACGGGCGCGGACTCGGAGTTGCAGCAGCACCGCAAGAGGGCCGCTTCCTCCAAGGCCACGGGACCGATGATCGGCGCCGCTACCGGCGTGTTGTCGGCCTCCCGTCTCGCGGACACCGGACGCATGGACTTCGCCATCGAGCGCGGCTACGACGAGGAAGCCCAGATCATGGGCATGGAGATGGAAGGCATCGACATCGCCGTGCTCTTTCCCACGGGTGGACTGGGTCTTTTGGCACGGGACAACATGGACCCGCATCTCTCGCACGCCCTCAGCCGCGCGTACAACGACTGGATCCACGATTTCTGCCAGTACTGTCCCGAGCGCATGAAGTTCGCCGCCATGCTGCCACTGCACGACGTGAACCTCGCGTGCCGGGAACTCAAGCGGGCAGTGCAGGAACTCGGCGCGGTGGCCTCGTTCATCCGGCCCAACATGGTCAACGGGCACTTCTGGCACTCCAACTACTGGGAACCGCTCTATAGCCTGCACGAGGAGTTGAACGTGTCCTGGTGCTTCCACGAAGGCACGGGCGCGTGGAACTCCCACATGAACGCGCTGTACGGCGAGAACCGTTTCTATCGCCACGTGGCCAGCCACTGGATCGAGATGCAGCAGGCGCTCATCGCCATGATCATCGGCGGCGTCTTCGAGTTCCATCCCAACCTCCGAGTGGGCTACCTGGAAGCGCAGAACTCCTGGGTGCCCGGCATCCTGACGCGCATCGAGTGGGACTACGCCAACTATCACGCCTCCCACGCGCCCTACCTGTCGCTGACGCCCAGGGAATACTTCCAGCGCAACTGTTGGGCCGCGGTGGAGGGCAGCGAGCCCGAGATCGCCGGCACGGCCGAACTCATCGGCGCGGACCGGATGTGCATCTCCACCGACTACCCGCACTTCGACTCCAACTTCCCCAACGTCTCCACGAACCTGCTCAACAACGTGTCGCGGGAAATCGCCGCCGCCATCTTCATGGGCGGCGCCAGCCTGTACAACTTCAACGAGGAAGACTTCCAGAAGGCCCACGCGGCCGCGGAAGCGAGCCGGACGCGGCAGGCCGCGGTGGGGGAAGGCTAGCTGATTGCGGCCAAGACCTCGTGCGGAAGGAGGGGGTGAAGGCGCACATGCCTTCACCCCCTCCGTGTATCGTCCGGGTTCACTTCGGCATCGGCCCCACCAGCAGCGCGGCGTCGAGGCGGCGGCCGAAGAGGTTGATGCGCCAGTCGAGATGGGGACCGGTGGAGCGGCCGGTGGAGCCGACCTCGGCGATGGGCTGTCCCTGCTTCACGCGCTGGCCCTTCTTGACCAGGATGCGCGAGAGGTGGAGAAACGCGGACGAGAGCCCGTGGCCGTGGTCGACGATCATGGTGCCGCCGGAGAAGTACATATCCGGATGCACCATGGTGACCACGCCGGCGGCGGGCGCCATCACCCTGGTGCCCTTGGGCGCGGCGATGTCGATGCCGTAGTGAGGCCGGCGCGGCTCGCCGTTGAGGATGCGCTGGGAGCCGTAGACGCCGCTGATGCGGCCCTTGACGGGCCAGCGGAAGCCACCGAGGAAGTCGGTGCGCGGGTCGTCGACGGTGCGCGCCCGCTTGACCAGGGCGACCTCCTTGCGGATGCGTACGAGGTCCTTCTTGCTGGGCGTGACCTTGCTGGGCGGCAGACCGTCGATGCGCTGGATGCGGTACTTGCGCGGCTTCACCGCCAGGCCGTAGCGCTCGCGTTTGCCGTCCGGGAACACCACCGACAGCACCGCCTTCGCCGGCGCGTCGCGACCAAAGCCGATGAGGAACCAGCCCTCTCCGGAGACGCGCACGCGCTCCCCCTCGAACGTCACGGTGGAACCCGGCGTAACCCGCCCGCGCACCAAGCCGCCCTGAATCCGCGGACCGTCAAGCTGGACGCCGGGTTTGGCGGAACCGTCCGTCGCGGCCGGCCACAGCGCCACGACCAGCCACAGGCCGACGACCGCCCACATGACGGAGAACCCTCTCCTTGATCGGACTGATTTCATGGCATGCATCCCGTCCCTTAGTTGCGGCAAGCCCGCCCAACGCCTTCATCCACCACCGAATAACGTATACCCTCCCCTCCCTATAGTACCAGCCAAATCGCTTAACCACCACATATGGGGGATAGGGTCGCGGGTGTCAACAAGGGCGGGATCAGGGCTTGGTGCCCACCGCCGAGTGGAACGGCTGCGAGATGAAGAACTGGTTGCCGGCCGCGACGATGGCCTGACGCCACTCCTCCGCTTCCTCGGGATCGAGCCGCGAGACCATGCGTTCCTGCTGCTGGTGCAGCCGCTCCCCTGACGAGTACGTCGCCCACTGGGGCATCATGACCACGCCCTCAAGCCCCGCGCGCTCCATGCGTTCGTACAGGCTCGCGTCCGCGCACCCGCCCTCCACCATGTCGCCGTAACCGGTCTGCGCCTTGAGCTTGAGGTCGGACCGAAGCGGCAGGTTGACCCACCAAGGCATGTCCAGGGAACGGACGACGGCGGCTACCTTGCCGCCGGGCCGGGTCACCCGCACGCACTCGGCGAGCATGGCGTCGGCGTCCCCCTCCTCCATGACCGTGAACGCCAGGGTCGCGTCGAAGGCGCCGTCCGGGAACGGCAGCGCCTGTCCGTTGGCGTTGCGCAGCTCGATGACGTCGTCGACACCTTCCGCCGCGGCCAGCTTCGCGGCCTCGCGCAGCAGGTAGGCGTTTATGTCCACCCCCACGATAGAGTTGCGCTTCCCCGTGTGGCGGGCCAGCCAGCGCGCCACCGTGCCCGCGCCGCAACCCACCTCCAGCACCCGCTGACTTGGCTCCAGCGCCACCTCGGCGACGGCCCCGCGCACCACCCGGAGATAGCCCTCCGCGCGAGATTCCAGGAAAGCCACCATGCCCAGATGCGGACCGCCCAAGGTGATCGTCGTGAAACACTCCGCCAGCGCCGCCAGGACCGGCTCCCACTGCGACGGCGCCAGCGCCAGCGGGAAAAGCAGCAACGGCGGCCCCGAGCCCCTTACCGTGTAGGAGATACCGGCGGCCTCGCCCTCCCCCTCCGGGAGCCGCGCCAGCGAAGCCGCGCTCTCCCCTTCCATGCGCGCGAGAAACTCCAGCAGGGCCGGCTGCACTTGGTCGCCACGGTCCGCCATGACGTCCGCCCACATGGGGCTGTAGTAATCGCGCAGCACCGTCAGCGCGGCGCCGGGTAGTTTGTCCATCGCGCCCATCAGCTCCGCCACCTCGTTGCCGCCGTCGCCCGTGACGACCATCATCCGGTCCCGATGGGGGTGCAGCAGCTCGATCTTCATGCCCCGTGGGCAGACGAGCGTCAGCGACGCTACCACGGACGGATGCCGCTCCAGCAGCCCGCTCCAGTCACCGGGCAGGTAGGCCGCCACGTGGACGGTCTCGACACCCAGGTGCCGCAGCAACTCGACGACACGTTCCTCCACCGGTTGAGATTCCTGTTGGACCACCGCGTTCCTCCATTGTGTGATGAAAGGCAGCGTTAGAGGATTTGCCGGCCGGTAGCAAGTCCACGGAATTCCCGCGGAACAGGCCGTGTCGAAACTCATGAGACAGAGACCCCTCGAATCGTCACTGATATGAAAAAAACAATTGCCCAGATAAGTCGGTAGGTTACGAATCCAGTGTCTCCTCTTCCGTCATTGACATAAAAATCAACAATTGCCCAAATAAATCGGCGGGTTACAAGTCCAGCCTCTCATCTTCCGTCATTCCCGCGGAAGCGGGAATCCAGGGGTGGCGGTGTGGCGGCTCCATTGCTCCCGCCCCACCCCGCCTGGATTCCCGCTTCCGCGGGAATGACGATTCGACGCGTTGGCGCCAGTTCTCTTCCGAGCGCAGTTTTGGCACCGTCTGTTCCGCGGGAATGACGATCCGGGCGCCGCCTTGCTCTGCCAACGCCCAGGG
>JAJDXX010000200.1 GCA_022823055.1 Candidatus Binatia bacterium
ATCCTTTCGTTTGGAAGGCCACCGCCGATGTTATCCTTCACAAAGTCCAACGTTGTAAAGAATTATATGGGACAGGACACTAGTTCGTGGTGGTGCGTCCGGTCACCGCGTCCCGCAAACCCTCCAGCAAGCCTTCCAGACGCGAAACCCGGTCGGACAGAGACCGCATGTCGCGGTGCAGCGTCCACAAGAACGCCAGCACCGCCACTACGCCGCCGATGAGAACGTACTCGGTAGGGACCATTCTGCAACCCTATGCCATAGACCGACGCACGTCAAGTTCGCTACCGATCGATTCGGAAAGGACTGGAGCCACCCGCCGGACTCGAACCGGCGACCTACTGATTACGAATCAGTTGCTCTACCATCTGAGCTAGGGTGGCTAGGGAGTGGCTCCATCAGGAGGGACTTCCAATCTAACAGTGGGGCGCGGGTGTCGGCAAGCTTTGCCGGGTGGCCCTCGGTAATCCTCACCGTCATTGCCGCTTTTCAGGCTGTGTCAAAACCGCGCTCGGAAGAGACCTGCCGCCAACGCCTCGAATCGTCATTCCCGCGGAAGCGGGAATCCAGGGGTGGAGGGATGCGGCGTGCATCGCGGCAGCCCCACTCCACCCCGCCTGGATTCCCGCTTCAGCGGGAATGACGGTTCGGGTTTTGACACAGCCTGTTCCGCGGGGAATGACGTTCCGTTACATAGTTGCGTTGGAAGTTTCGGCTCAGCCTGTTTCGCGGGAACGGCGTCTTAGAGGGTAGCACCTGCGCCTGCTACCGCGCCGCCATCCGCCCTCCCTCCACCGGCAGGTCGGCGCCGGTGATGTAGTCGGCCCATTGGGAGGCGAGGAAGAGCACGGGGCCGACGAAGTCTTCGATTTCGCCCTTGCGGCCGAGGGCGGGCGGGGTGAACTCGCCGGCGGCGTGCGAGGGCTCGGGGCCCTCGCTGGCGCCCTTGGCGATGGCCTCGTACTCGTAGATGGTGGTGAGGCGGTTGGGGGTGAAGCCGGGGCTGACGGAGTTGACGTTGATGTTGTCCATGCCGAGTTCCACGGCCATCTGCCGGGTAAGCATGACGACGCCGCCCTTGGCTGCGCTGTAGGCGGAGCCGCCGGCGGTGCCGCGGTGTCCGGCGATGGAGGCGATGTTGACGATCTTGCCGCCGCCCTGGCGTTTCATCACCGGCGCCACGTGGCGGGTGGTGAGGTAGGCGGCCTTGAGGCAGATGTCGAGGACGAAGTCCCACTCGCCGGGCTCCATCTCGGTGATGCTCTTGGGCGGGTAGATCTGCACGGCGGCGGCATTGACCACCACGTCGATGCTGCCGAGGCGTTCCAGGACCTCGTTGACCATGCGGGCCACGTCGGCGTCGTCGGATACGTCGCAGGGGGCGGGGATCGCCTCCACGTTGCCCGTGAGCTTGCCGATGCATTCGAGGGCCTTCTCTTCCCTGAGATCGTTGATGGCCAGCTTGGCGCCGTGGTCGGCGAAGCCCTGCGCGAAGGCCGTGCCGAGCACGCCGGCTCCGCCAGTGATGAGCACGACTTTGTCCTTGAGTCCGAGGTCTCTCATTCAATCCTCCCGGGTCCTGTGTGTCTGACCGGTGCCCCTACGAGGTGGATCAGAGCATCCGCACCCGTCGCGTCGGCCGCTGCATACCGGCCGAGCCGCGCTGCATACCGGCCGGGCCAAGCCTTCGGCTGCTCGCTACCGCCGGGCCGCCCGGAGTTCCGGCACGGCTCGCAGCGACTCGACGTACGCCAGGGCCTCGGCCCGGGTCACGACGGTGGCGTACTTGCTGTTCATCTCGTAGAGGTTCACGAGGTGCGAGAACGGCGAGCGGTCGAAGGTGCCTTCCTCCACCACAAATATGGAGTAGCCGTTGGAGTAGCCGTCGATGACCGTGGAGCGGACGCAGCCGGAGGTGGAGGCGCCGGTGACGATCAGCGAGTCGATGTTCTTGCGCGTCAGGTAGGTGACCAAGTGGGTGCCGAAGAACGCGCTGGCGCGGGCCTTGTGCAGCACGTATTCGTCCTTGCGCGGCCGGATCATCTGCGGGAACTCCACCGCCTTGTCGCTCGACGTGGTGGGCTCCTTGGCGCGCTTGGTGGCGTTGCCGAAGACCGCCTTGAACTCGGGATCGCTGGTGGAATAGATCACCGGCACCTTCGCCTTGCGGCACGCCACCAGGAGCTTGCGGATGTGCGGCAGCGCCTGCCACGCGGCCTTGCCGCAGCTCGACCGGAACTCGTCGATGGCGTCCAGGGTCTCCATCGGCCTGGTTCCGGTGAAGGCCGTGATGACGTCGATGATGAGCAGCGCGGGCTTCTGTCCGAAGGGTTGCTTGCCGGTGTAGCCGGCCTTTTCGTAGACTTGGCGGTCGTATTCGGGGACGATCTGTTCCCAATCTCTCATGGCGTTCCTCCTCGTGGGCTGTACCATATACCAAATAGCCGATGGCACTCAAATGTGGGCCGGGGCATTGGAGCAGCCACACCACCACCTCTGGGTTCCCGCCCCCGATCGGGGTCGAGGGCAAGCTTTCGCGGGAATGACGGTTCGGGGCGGTGGGAGGGGTGGTGTCAGGCCCGGAGCGCCGCCAGCATGTCCCGGGCCGCGGCCCGGGGGTCAGGGGCTTCGGAGATGGCGGAGATGACCGCGATGCGCGCGGTGCCGTGGGCCTTGATCTCGGGGAGGTGGTTCTGCTTGACGCCACCGATGGCGAAGACCGGGACGGATGTGGCGCCGGTCACGGCCTTGAGGGCGGCGGGGCCCTGGGGAGCGCCGAAGGCGAGCTTGGATGGGGTCGGGTAGACGGGGCCGAAGACGATGAGGTCGGCGCCGGCTGCCGCGGCGGCTCGCGCTTCGTCCACCGAATGGGTGGAGACGCCGATCTTCCGGTCCGGGCCGAGCAGTTCCCGGGCGACTGCCACGGGCAGGGAGTTCGCCGCCAGGTGCACGCCCGTGGCGTCCGCGGCCAGGGCAACGTCGACGCGGTCGTTGACGAACAACTCGGCACCGTAGCGGTCGCACAGCGCTTTGACCTTCCGCGCCAGCTCCAGGAGCGGGCGTCCCTCCAGGTCCTTCTCGCGGAGCTGGACGGCCCGGACGCCGCCCTCCATGGCTTGTTCCAGCACCCACAACAGATCCCGCCCGGCGGTAGTCTTGCGGTCGGTGACGAGATACAGGTCGAAGCCGATGGCGGGCACGGATCAGGTGAGCAGTCCTTCGATGGGACTGGAGGCGGTGGCGTAGAGCTTCTTGGGGATGCGCCCGGCCAGGAAGGCCTTGCGGCCAGCCTCCACGGCCTGCTTCATGGCGTCGGCCATGAGCACGGGGTCCTTGGCGCCGGCGATGGCGGTGTTCATGAGCACGCCGTCGCAGCCCATCTCCATGACGATGGCGGCGTCGGAGGCTGTGCCCACGCCGGCGTCGACGATCACCGGGATGGACACGTGCTCCTGGATGATGCGGATGTTGTAGGGGTTGCGGATGCCGAGTCCCGAGCCGATGGGCGCCGCCAGGGGCATGACCGCGGCGCAGCCCATGTCTTCCAGCTTCTTGGCGGTGACCACGTCGTCGCTGATGTACGGCAGCACGGTGAAGCCGTCCTCGATGAGCAGGCGCGCGGCCTCCAGGGTGCCGGGCGTGTCCGGGAACAGGGTCTTGTCGTCGCCGATGACCTCGAGCTTGACCATGTCGCCGACCCCCGCCGCGCGTGCCAGTCGGCAGGTGCGCACGGCTTCTTCCGGCGTGTAGCACCCCGCGGTGTTGGGCAGGATCGTGAACTTCCTGGGGTCGAGGTAGTCGAGCAGGTTCTCCTGGTCCGGGTCGGTGATGTTGACGCGTCGCACCGCCACCGTGACGATCTCCGCGCCGGAGGTCTCGATGGCCTTGCGGGTCTCCTCGAAGTCCTTGTACTTGCCGGTGCCGACGATCAGCCGCGAGCGATATTCCTTGCCCGCGAGGCTGAAGCGGTCGGGCGCCGTCGCTTCCGAGGCTTGGGCTGTGGATTGGGTCATGACTTTATCCGCCACCGACGAAGTGAACGATCTCCACCTCGTCGCCGTCCTTCAATTGCGTGCCGCCGTAGGCCTCGCGTGAAACGACCTCGGCGTTGAGTTCCACCACTACGCGTCCGGGCCGGATCTCCAGGTGTTCCAGGAGTTGGGTGACGCTGATGTCGGGCGCGACTTCGCTGTCCTTGCCGTTGATTCGGATTACCACGACAGGTTCCCCGCCGGTTGTGTCTGACAGGATACTAGCAAAATGAAACGGACACCACAGCCGGCAGGACCATCGCGGGAAAGCGCCCCTAGCGCGCGGCGGCGATCTTCACCTCCAGCACGCCGATGCCCTCCACCTCGCCTTCCACCTTGTCGCCGACGTTGAGGAAGATGGGTGGAGTCCGGGCGAAGCCCACGCCGGACGGCGTTCCCGTGCTGATGATGTCGCCGGGTTCCAGGGTGAGGCCGGCGGACAGGTGCTCGATGGTCGTGGGGATGTCGAAGATCATGTCCCGCGTGTTGCCGTCCTGCATGGTCTCGCCGTTCACGCGGCACTGGAGCCGGATGTTCTTGGGATCGGGCATGGTGCTCTTGTGCACGATGCTGGGCCCCAGCGGGCAGAAGGTGTCCAGGGACTTGCCCTTCCACCACTGGAGGTGGCGGCGCTGCAGGTCGCGGGCGGTCATGTCCAGGCACACGGTGTAGCCGAAGATGTAGTCGTTGGCCTTGGCGGCGGGGATGTTCCGGCCCTTGCGGCCGATGACCACGGCCAGCTCCACCTCCCAGTCGATCCTGCTGGTGACGGGATGCGCGAGCACCTTGCCTTGGTCGCCGATGACCGCGGTGGCCGGCTTGGTGAAGAACACCGGCACCTCGGGCGTGTTGAGCTGGATGCCGCGTGCGCGCACGCCCTCATCGATATGCTCTTGATAGTTGACTCCCAGGCAGATGACGTTCTTTCGCGGCGCGGGGATCGGCGACAGCAGCCTTACGCGGTTGCGCTTCACCAGGATCCCGGCCTGGGCCAGCCGTCGGATACCCTTCGTATCGAGGTCCTCGACGTAGCGGGCGGCCTTCTTGGCGGTATTGACGGCCTTGCCGCCCGCCTCGATGAACGACTGCATGCTGCCCAGATAGGCGGCGGTGTCGCCGGGAAGGTAGCGTTTGGCGACCTCCTGGAGATCGATAATCTGATCGTCTCCGTTCATCAAGCCCAGGCGGGCCTTGCTCTGAAAGTTGTATGTCACGAAACGCATGGACGACCTCCTGTCCGGCTCCGGTCCCGCGGGCCGGTTCTGTAGGGCTCTCTCATAGAGAAGCGCCGTGCCCTTTGTCAAGCTATTGCCCCGGCACGGGCTCCGGCGGGCGGAAAAGTCCCGAAATTGCGCGGCCGGTCAGGCGGTGGTACTCTCGAAACGTGAAACGCACCAAGGGACAACGCACCACGATGGAGGTGGGAGACCGCGTTCTGATCCGGGGGGACTTGCGCAGACAAGTCATGACCGTGGCGCGGGTGGACATCCCCCATTCGACCCAGAAGGTCTTCCTTTCCCGCTCCGGCGGCGATTTCACGGTGGGTCTCAAGGTCTGGAAGTCGGACTACGCCTGGAGCGAGAAGAACCAGATGTGGGTTTCGAAGCGTTAGTGGCCTGCAACATGCTGACGCCCTCCCGGCGGTGGTGATCGATGGCGCAAGACCTCGAAGCGCTGCTGCAGGCCCTTCGCGACGGCAAGGGGCCGGCGATCATGCTGCTTCACGGAGACGAGTATCGTGTCCGCGGGGCGAGCCGCGCGATCCTGGAGCACCTCGCTCCCGGCTCCGGCACGAGCCTCGCCATCTCCCGGTTCGACGCCCGCGCCGCCTCGTGGGGCGACATCGAGGCCGCCCTCATGACCCCGTCGCTCTTCGCCCCGGCCTGCACGGTGGTGGCGGAGTCCGTTCCCTGGTTCGCTCCTCCCGAGCGCAGGGGCGATGCGGGGGAAGAGACGACTCCCGCTTCCGCCAAGCCCAAGGCCGAGGAGCCGGACCGGATCGCGCAGCTCCTCGAGCGCGGCCTGCCCCACGGCGCGCGCCTGCTGCTGCTGGCCCCCCAGGTGGACAAGCGCGGGCGTGCCTACAAGCAGTTGAGCCGCCAAGGGTGCGTCCTCGACCTGTCCGTGGAACGTGACCGCAGCGGACGCATCCGCCGGGAGTCGCTGGCCGCGTTTCTCGATCAGCATCTGCGGAGGGCGCGCAAGCGCATCGAGACGGACGCTCGCGAGATGGTGTTGTCGCGGTGCGGCAACGAGCTCTGGATCGTGCACCAGGAGATCGAGAAGCTGATCCTCTACGCCGGCGACGCGGATACGGTGGTCGCCGCCGACGTCGAGGAGATCTTCGCGGACCAGTCGGAGAGCTGGGTGTTCGACCTCACCGACGCGCTGGGGCAGCGGGACGCGCTCCGGGCCCTGAGCTTTCTGCGCCGCCTCATGGCCGGCGGCGAGTACCCGCTGATGATGCTCGGGGCCATCGCGGGCCATGTGCGCCGCCTTCTGAGCGCGCGCCAGCTCCTCGACCACGAGCTGGCCGCGGTCTGGCGACGGCACATGTCCTACGCGGAGTTCCAGAAGCAGGTTCCACCCGACACCGAAGGCCTCCCCACCAAGAGCCCCTACGCCAACTACCTGACGTTGCAGCGCGCGGAGAAGTTCACCCTGCCCGAGCTCAAGACGTTTCTCCGGCTGCTCCAGGACACCGACGCCCGCCTCAAGTCCTCGGGCCACCAGCCCCAGGCCGCCATGGAGAGGCTGGTCCTGGAGATGTGCCGGCCGTAGGCCGGCCTACGTCCACCCTTCGGGAAGAGATGCCCGATCGAGGTGCCGGTTGGGCGTACCCGGTTGAAATTCTCGCGCATGGCTTAAGGCGGCGTCGGTTCCGCCGATTCCTCCTACGGAGACACAATCTCACCGTAGGGGGTTCACGGGCATGACGGCAGGTTTCTTGCGACGATTTTCCGTTCCGTTGGCGGCGCTTCTGCTTGGCGTTTTCCTGTCCGGTTTCCTGGCGCATCTGGTGTACGCGCGCTGGACGGGATCGGCGCCGTGCGCGGAGGATCCGGCGGACGGCACGGCAACTAGCGGCGATTCCACCGGAACGAATCCAGCCTCCGGCGGGGATCTCCCCGAGGTCGACGTCATGGAGATCGAGCGGCTCCAGGAGTTGGCCGGTGTGTTGGCGCGGGTGCGCGGCCGGGTGTACCGCGTGGGCCACTCGTCCAAGAGCAACACCTGGTTCCTGGACTTCGGTCCTTCCCGGTCCGCGTTCACCGCCGTCATCTTCTCGTCCGCCGCCGACGCCTTCGAGCGCGCGGACGCCCACCCCAACCAGTTCCAGGGGAAGGAGGTGGAGCTGACCGGCCGCATCAAGGACGACCCCAAGTACGGACTGGAGATGATCCTGGAGAGCCCGGCGCAGATCAGGCTCGTACCTTGAACGGCCCGGCGACCATTGTTGGATCGCCCCGCGATTTCGGATAAGCTCGGCGTCATGGAGAAGGAAAAGCGCCCCCAAGAACGCTGCATGGTGTGCGCCAAGGTCGCCCCTCTGAGCGGCGGCATCTGCGAGGCCTGCAACGAGAAGATCCGCGCGCAGGCCAGGGGAAACCAACGGGACATCCGCGACCGCTCCGACCGGGAACTGCGCAAGCACGGGGTGAAGCCGGAGGAATAGGGGAATCACAGGAGACCCACGACACTTCGAATCCATCGGCAGCCGCCTTGGATTCCGCCAGGAACCCTCCGCCGACCACGAACTGAACCTGGTCTGGCGCGGCGGACGCTTTCCGGCGCTGCTGTGCCTCGGCATCGCCTGTTTCCTGCTGCTGCTCTCCGTGCCGGTGTTCCTGGCCATCCGAGCCCACGGGCTCGACAGCGCGGTGGGGAACCTGTGGTACTTCCCGGCCATGAACGTGGTCCTTTTCGGGGTGGTGCTGTTCCTTTTCACCCTCAAGCGCACCATACGCATCGACCGCCGCGCCCGCACCGTGTCCTTGACCCGCAGCAGCCTGTTCATGCGCCGCCGGCTTACCGTAGGCTTCGACGAAGTTGCGAGCCTGAAGGTCGCCGACGACCAAGTGTACAGCGGCTTCGCCGTGGCCGGTTCCACCGCGGGGGAGAAGTCCTTTCCCGCCCGTTCGGTGCGTCTGCTGCTCGCCGGTTCCGGATCCGTGCTGCTCGACCGCGGCGGCGGCCGACGGCTGGACGATCTGGCGGCGCGCATTGGCGAGTTCATTGGGAAACCCGTGGACGCCGTTCCGCCGCGCGCCCGGCCGGCGGCGGGCTAGGAGGCTGTCCGAGTAAATTCCGCATCCCCCTCCGTCATCCCCGCCTTCCTCCGTCATTGATATGAAAATAAACAATTATTCAATGATTTCAGATAGTTATGGAATACCGCTCCCCCCAATGAGTCATTCCCGCGGAAGCGGGAATCCAGGCGGGGTGGGGCCGGGCAATGAGGCCGCCACACCCCCCACCCCTGGATTCCCGCCTGCGCGGGAATGACGGAACGGAATGCCCCGAATGACGAAGGGGATGCCCATGTCAATCCAATCGCTGTAATATTCGGAAAGGCTTCCAGGAGCGCGTGACGAGGTCCGGTATCCGGCCGCCGGAACCGCCCGTTGGCCCGGCGCGGGGCCGGTTGCACTTTACCGGGAATCTTCCTATATAAAAGCGGCGTTCGGGAATCATCACGGACCCGCCAGCCGGCAGACAGACCAAACCTCACGATCGGAGAGGGAGTTTCATGGACAAGAAGATCAAGTTTCGCGTCAACGGGACGGAGCACGAGCTGGAGGTGCCCACCAACCGGCTGTTGGTGGACATGCTCCGCTACGACCTGGGCCTCACGGGAACCAAGGAAGGGTGCAGCGTGGGCGTGTGCGGCGCGTGCACGGTGCTCATCGACGGCGAAATGGTGAGTTCGTGCCTGGCCCTGGCGGTGTTCGCCGACGGCCGCGACGTCACCACCGTGGAGGGGCTGGCCCAGGACGGCGAGCTTCACCCGGTGCAGCAGAGCTTTATCCGCTACGGCGGCTTCCAGTGCGGCATCTGCACCCCCGGCCAGGTGGTGGCGGCCAAGGCGCTGCTGGACCAGAACCCCAGGCCCAACGAGGAAGAGATCAAGGACTGGATGATGGGCAACCTGTGCCGCTGCACCGGCTACTACAAGATCATCGAGTCCATCGAGAAGGCGCACGAGTTCGCCAAGTAGGGAGTTGAGGAATGATCGCTTTTGACTACCGCACTCCGGGGAGCCTGGAAGAGGTCTACGCGGACCTCAAGGAAGCCGGCTCCGACGGCAAGATCATCGCCGGCGGCACCGCGCTCGTGATCATGATGAAGCAGCAGCTCGTGCAGCCGAGCTGCGTCATCAGCCTGCGCAACGTGTCCGGGCTGAGCGACATATCGGAGAACAACGGCAGCGTGCACATCGGCGGCCTCGTGAGCCACGCCCATCTGGACGCATCGGACGTGGTCCAGGGCAAGCTGCCGGTGCTGGGCGCCACCTACCACCACGTGGCCACCCAGCGGGTGCGCACCATGGCCACCGTGGGCGGCGGTCTCGCCCACGCCGACCCCAACCAGGACCCGCCGCCGACCTTCATCGCCCTGGGAGCGAGCTTCGAGCTGGGTTCCGCGGGCGGCAGCCGCTCGGTGGCGGCCGAGGACTTCTTCAGCGACTACTACGAGACCGTGCTGGAGCCGGAGGAGATCGTCACCGGCGTGAGCGTGCCGCTCATGGCGGCCAACAGCGGCGCCGCCTACCTCAAGTTCCTGCCGCGCTCGGCCGACGACTACGCCACCGTCAGCGCGGCCGCGGTGGTGACGCTGGACGCCGCCAAGAGCACCATCCAGGACGTGCGCATCGCCATGGGCAGCGTCAACACCACGCCCGTGCGCGCCACGGCTTCCGAGGACGTGCTCCGGGGACAGCCGGTGAAGGCCGAGGGCCTGCGCGAGGCCGGCGAGAAGGCCAAGGAGCACACCGACCCGGTCAGCGACTTCCGCGGCTCGGGCTCGTACAAGACCCAGATGGCCGCGGTGTTCGTCCGGCGCGCGCTCGAGGCCGCCATCGCCAACGCATCCTGATTAGCGGAGGAAATCGAGTGAAATTCAGTCAAAGCGCAACCGTGCCCGCGGGCCGCGAGCCCCTGTGGCAGCTTCTCATGGACATCCCCAGGGTGGCCACCTGCCTCCCCGGCGTCCAGGACGTCGAGCAGGTGGACGGCGAGACCTACCAGGGAACCCTGAAGGTCAGGGTCGGCCCCATTTCCTTGAGCCTGCAGGGCAAGATCGTCCTGGAGGAGAAGGACCAGGAAGCCTGGCGCGCCGCCCTCCGGGCCGAGGCCGAGGACCGGCGCGTGGCCGGGGCCATGCGCGGCAAGTCCACCATGGAGCTCAAGGAACTGAGCGCCGGCGAAACCGAGCTGACCGTGGAGACCGACGTCAACATCCTCGGCAAGATCGGCGAGTTCGGCCAGCCCATCATCCGCAAGAAGGCCGACCAGATGCTCAACACCTTCATCAACAACATCAAGAAGGAACTGGCGGCGAACTAGCCACCCGAGTTCGAGCGCTTCCGCGGGCAAACGGGCGGCCGGTAGAAGGACTACCGGCCGCCCGTTTTGCTGTTGGGACACGGCACCAACGCCCCTTCCCGTCATTCCCGCTGGACAGGCCGCGTCAGAACTCCGCTCGGAAAATGACTCCCACGCCCCGAATAGTCATTCCCGCTTCCCAAGCTGTGTCAAACCCATCCGAGAGAGGCAATGGCTCCCGAAATCGTCATTCCCGCTTTCGCGGGAATCACCCATGTCGGCTTGCAGCCGACACAAAGGGGATGAAAATGAGGCGCCCTCCCCCCAATGAGTCATTCCCGCGGAAGCGGGAATCCAGGGGTGGGGGGTGTGGCGGCC
>JAJDXX010000164.1 GCA_022823055.1 Candidatus Binatia bacterium
AAGCGGGAATCCAGGGGTGGTGGCAGGGCGCTACAGCGGCGTTTCCCCGCTCTACCCCTCCTGGATTCCCGCTTTCGCGGGAATGACGTTTCTGGGGGTTGTTGCCTCTCTTGAATGGTGTTTTGACACAGCCTGTTCCGCGGGAATGACTCATTGAGGTGTAGCGGGATTCCATAACTACCCGAAACCATTGAACAATTGTTTATTCTCATATCAATGACGGTTCGGGGCGTGGGTAGCTCCTAGGGTTGGCTAGTCTCCGCCGGCTGCATCCGGCAATGGCAGGATGAAGCGATCTCCACGTCGCTCCGGGCAAGCGCCGCGGCCAGCGACGGCGCAACGGCCGCCGCTTCGCGGTCGCGGCCCGTGCGTTGCAGGCACTCGTGGTATCCGTGCAGGCTCCAGACGTTGTCGCGGTTCTGCAGGCAACGCCTGACGGTGTTGTCGACGCCGAGGTCGGCGCGGTAGACCTGCTCGGCTTCCTCCAGTTGTCCCTGCTCCAGCAGCAGGGCGCCCAGGGCATGGCGGGGCGGATGCATCCACGGCCAAGGCTCGCTGTAGCGCAGGCGGTCGTTGAGACGGACGGCCTCCCGCAGGTGCGCGAAGCCGGCCTCGTGGCGGCCCCGGTGGTAGGCGATCTCTCCGTAGAGCATTTCCCGGGCCACGGCCATGACGTTGGGAGCCGTGTCGTTGGCGTAGATGCGGTCCTCGGGCAGGGCGGCGCAGCCGGCATCGAAGCGTGAGCGTTCCCTGTCTGCCGCCTCGAAGTCGCCGAGGGCGGCGTGGGCGACCCCCTTTGCATAGAAGACCATGAGGGTCGTGGTCACGTAGAGCTCGGGGTGAGCGGGCATGGGGGCGTCCGCGATTTCGTGCCAGCGCCCGAACCGTACCGGCACGTGGATGGTTCCGGAGCGGAAGTAGTCCAGGGTCTGGACCAGGGTCGGGCGGTCCTGGCGGAGCAGCTCCGGCGTCACGGCCTCATCGATCTTCCGCGCCGCCTCGTCCGCGCCGCGGTAGTCCCCCAGCAGCATCCCGGCGTTCATCATGGCGTGCAGGTGATGGCAGCGGGCGGTGGTGTAGAAGTTGAACGGGCCCGCGTGCCGCGCGTACTTCCCGTCGGCGGTGGCCGCTTCCCGGCTTACCTCCAGCCCGTCCGAGTAACGGCCGCACTGGAAGTAGATATGGGTGGGCATGTGGTTGAGGTGGCCGTTGTCGGGACACAGGCCGCGCAGTTGGTCGGCCGCGGCGAGGGCTTGTTCCGGCGTCCGCGACATCTCCATCACGTGGATGTACATGTGCAGCATGCCCGGATGGGGCGGCCCCCCGCGGTCGCGCCGTTGCCGCATGCCCGTCTCCAGCACTTCGCGGGCCTCGACGGTATCGGCGCCTTCCACCGGTGTGCCGGTGTCGAGGTCCCAAAGCTCCCAGGGCGTGCGGGTGATGAGGGCCTCGGCGAAAAGGGCGACCACGTCCGAGTCTTCGGGGAACCGGCGGTACACGCCGCGCATGGCGGCGGCGAATGCATCGTCCCACGCCGAGAACTCCTCCACCGTACCCGCCGTGCCGCGCGGATACCGTTCCGGCAGCGCCTCGATGAGGGCACGCTCGACGGGACCGGCGCCCTGGCGCCGCGCCATGGCCGCCTCGGTGGCAGCGAAGCAGGCGGCCAGGGCAGCCCGGCGCTCCGTTTCGCTCTGCCACTGCCAAGGCAGGTTGATGAACGGCCCCGCGGCGAAGGCCTCGCCCCAGAAGGCCATGGCGCAGGACGGGTCGGCGCGCTGCGCCTCCCGGAAACAGTCTACCGCCTCCTCGCGGTTGAACCCGTAGAGCCAAAGAAGCCCGTGGTCGAACCAGCGTTGGGCGTCGAGGTTGCCGGTGGTGATTGGCCGGGAATGGGCGCCGAGATCGAATTCGTAGCTCACGTTCTACTTTCCTAGTGTCCTGTCCCGTATAAAACGTCGTGAAGATGCGCAGGACTTTTTGTCGTCGGCAAGGCGCGACGACGAGCAGTGGCCCCTACCACGCGAGGAGGAGCAACGCAGCCGACGGCGAAAAGGACAAGCAGATTCATGACGTTTTATACGGGACAGGACACCAGGAGCCTGTCCGAGTAATCGACCTGTCCTTCGACTTCACGACGCTTCGCGTCGCTACACTCAGGACGAACGAAGAAGAAACTATCACAACCGTTCGTCGTGAGCGTAGCGGAGCGTCAGCGAAGCGAAGTCGAAGGACGCAAACTTTGGACGTCGCAACCCACTGGATCAGTGCCGCCGGACGCGCGGGTCCAGTGCGTCACGCAGCCCGTCGCCCATGTAGTTCACGCTCAATACAGTAAGGGAAATCGCAAGGCCCGGCCAGAGGACACGCGCCGGGGCGATCTCCAGGAACGGGACGCCGTCGAAGAGCAGCCGGCCCCAGGTGGGGAAATCGGAGGGGAAACCCAGGCCCAGGAAGCTCAGGGCGCTCTCGGTGATGATGGCGTTGGCGATGCCCAGGGTGGCGGCGACGGTGATGGGGCTCAGGGCGTTGGGCAGGACGTGGCGCAGGATGATGTAGCGCGGGGCCGCGCCGACCCCGCGGGCGGCGATGACGAACTCCCGTTCCTTGACGGCCAGCACCTCGCCGCGCACGAGCCGGGCGGTCTGCATCCAGCTCGTCAGGCCGATGACCGCCACGATCAGGATGAAGATGCCGGCCTCGGGTCCCAGGGCGGCCCGCAGGGGATCGCGGAACAGCATGATGCCCACCAGCAGCAGCGGCAGCACCGGCAGCGCCAGGAAGAGGTCGGTGAAGCGCATGAGCGGACCGTCGAGCCGGCGAAAGAAACCGGCCATGACGCCGACGAAGGTGCCGAGGGTCAGCGACAGCACCATGGCGGCGACCCCCACGGCCAGGGAGATCTGCCCGCCCGCCAGCACCCGCGCCAGCGTGTCGCGGCCAAGGTTGTCGGTGCCCATGGGATGTGCCAGCGAAATGCCCTGGTTCCGGGACAGGTAGTCGAGATACTGGGGATCGACGCCGTAGACCGCGGCGCCGAGCAACACCCCCAGCGCCATCAGCGCGAACACGGCGGCGCCCGCCACCGCGCCCTTGTGGCGCCGGAACTGCTGCCACACGCCCCGGGCGGGAGGGCGGTGTTGCGGCCCCTGGGGCGCGGGATCCGTGGAGCCGTCAATCATAGCGAATCCTCGGATCCAGCACGCCGTAGAGCACGTCCGCCACGAGATTGAACGCCACGATCAGCACCGCGAAGATGAAGGTCACCGTCTGGACCGTGGGGATGTCGCCGCCCTCGATGGCGCCGATGAGCAACTGGCCGACGCCATTGATGCGGAAGATCTGCTCGGTGATGATGGCCCCGGCGAAGGTCGTCGGCAGCCCGAGGGCGATGACCGTCACCACCGGGATCAGGCTGTTGCGCAGCACGTGGACGAGAATGACGCCGCGCTCGGCCACCCCCTTGGCGCGGGCCGTGCGCACGTAGTCCTGGTTCAGGTTCTCAAGCACCGAGGAGCGGGTGAAGCGGCTGAGCTGCGCCGCGTTGAAGAGCCCGAGCACCATCACCGGCATCACCATCTGGCGCACCTGGACGAGAAGGCTTTCGAGGTCCGTCACCCGGTGGGTGGTGTCATAGATGGACGGGAACCAGTCGAGCCACACGCTGAAGACCACGATGAGTACGGTGCCGGTGAAGAAGGTCGGCACCGAGAACCCCACCATGGTGACGAAGGTGCCCGCCTGGTCGAAGATGGAATACTGCCGGCAGGCGGAGTAGACGCCCACCGGCACGGCGATGAGGATGGCGACGATGTAGGAGATGCCGACGACGGTCAAGGTCTGCGGCAGGCGCGACGCGATCAAGTCCACCACCGGCGCGCGGGTGGCCCAGGAGCGCACCCGCAGGCGGCCGGCGGAGTCGCCGATCTCGATGCCCCACATCCGCTCCAGAAGGTTGAGGGGCTCGTTCACCAGGAACTGGTCGAGCCACTTGAGGTAGCGGATGTGGAACGGCTGCCCGAGACCCAGGCTCTCCCGGATGGCTTGCCGGGTCTCCGGCGGGATGGTCAGCGGAAGCTGGGCCGTAGGGTCACTGGGGGCGAGGTCCAGCAGCGCGAAAACGATGAAGCTGATGACCAGGAGCGTGGGGACCGCGAAGAGCAGGCGTCTGGCCACGTAGCGTGACATGGGCGCTCACTCGTGCGGGACCTACTTCCGGCGGTGCCACTCGTTGATGTTCCACTGCAAGGCGTCCCAGGCGTTGATCCGGACCCCGCCCAGGGACAGCGCGTGCGCGCCCACCTCGCCGCGGTGGACCAGCGGGATCAACGCGCCGTAGTCCATCAGCATGTCGTTCAGGCGCTTGGCGATGGCCGCGCGCTTCTCGATGCCCGCGGTCTTGGCCAACTCCGCCGCGAGCTTTTCGTATTCCGCATCACAGTAGCGCGGCATGTTGTTGCCGATCCACTGGTTGTCGGGTCCGGGGATCTCCTTGCACAGCCAGCCCTGCATGTAGGCTTGGGGATCGGTGCCGTTGAACTGGTTGGCGTACATCTGGATGTCCGCGTAGAACTTCTGGTAGGTGTCCGGGCTCGCCGGGTCGCTGCCGAAGAACACCGACGCGCTGATGTTCTTCAACTCGGTCTCGACGCCGATCTGGCGCCACATCTGCTTGATCAGCGCCTGGGTGCCCTGGCGCACGGAGTTGGTGGATGTCTGGTAGAGGATCGAGAGGCGCACGCCGTCCCTGGCGCGGATGCCGTCGGAGCCGCGCACCCAGCCGGCTTCGTCCAGCAGCTTGTTGGCGGCGGCGACGTCCTGGGTCTTGCACCAGTCGTTGGCCGTGGAGGCGTACGCCGGCGGCGCCGGCAGGATGTTGCAGGTGACCCGGCCCGCCTGGCCGTAGCCGGCCTCCACCAGGATGTTGCGGTCGATGGCCAGGGACAGCGCGCGCCGCACCGCCGGGTCCGAGAGGAAGGGGTGGGGGTTCTTGCCGTCCTGGTAGGTGGACCGCTTGTCGCCCAGGGCGGGATCGGGATTGGTAAGCTGCACGATCAGCCGCTCCACCAGGGTGCCGAAGGCCGACACCACCTTGCCCTTGCCCGCCTTTTCCATGGCGGCGAGGATCTCGGGCTCCACCTGGAGGTTCCAGGCGTAGTCGAACTCGCCGGTCTCCAGCACCGCCCGGGCCGCGGATACGGCGTCGCCGCCGCCCTTCACCAGGACCGAGGCGAAAGCCGGCTGGTCCGGGTTGCGGTAGCGCTCGTTCATCTCGTAGCGGACCACGTCGTTGGGCCGGAACTCCTTCACCTTGAAGGCGCCGGTGCCGATGGGGCCGAAGTTCTGCGCGGTACATTCGGGCGCCTTGGCTCCCAGGCAACCCTCGAACTGCTTCTTCTGGATCACCGGGCAGGTGGAGCCCACGAACGGCCCGTAGGGGAACGGCATCGCGACCTTGAAGGAGATCCGTACGGTGTGGTCGTCCACCGCCTCCACCGCGGCCACGTTCTCGAACCGGGGCGCGGCGTTGCAGCCCCCGTCCGGGTGCATACAGTAGGCCGCCGTGAAGGCGACGTCGGCGGCGGTGAACGGCGTCCCGTCGGACCAGGTCACGCCTTTCCGGAGCTTCCACGTGACGGACTTGAGGTCGGCGGCCACCCCGCCGTTCTCGACGGTGGGTATCTCCGCCGCCAGCGCCGGGACCATGTTGGCGTTGTCGTCGTAGCGCGCCAGCGGCTCGATGACGAACGCCGCGGCGTGGATGTCCTTGGTTCCCCCGGAGAGGAACGGGTTCAGGACCGATGGCGCCTGCCAATAGAGCATCCTGAGCTCGCCGTCGGCGCCCCGTTGCGCATACGCCGCGGTGGCGAACACGACCAGGATGGTCGTTGTCAGAATCAAACCGCGCAGTCTCGACATCACACGTACCTCCTCGCCTGAATGCACCCGTTGCGATTATAGAGAATCAATTTTGACATGGGTAGAGGCGAAACCGGCACCAAGAGTACCCGTTGACCCTTTCCCGATCACAAGCCCAAGTCTGCCAGTACCCACAGGAACGGACAAGCTGCGCGAACACCGGACCACACAAACCTCCCCCCGGCCAATGGGCCGTCGCGGACGCCTTCCAGCTTGCCCGACCATGCCATCCGGGCTACTATCTACGGCATCGAGACGCTATTGATCCGAAGGGAGAAGGCCATGTCCCAACAACGCATCATCGACGCCGACGGGCATGTGATGGAAATCGACGACGAGCTTCGCGACTACATCGGCGGTCCGTACGCTGAACTGGAATGGCACCGGTCCTACAGTTTCTGGCCGGGCCTTACCATGGACGGCTACCTGCGCTCGTTGAGACAGCCGGGCGGCTGGGTCGGCGGCGGCACCGGACCCAACGCCGGGCATTGGCTCGACTTCCTCGACAAGAACGGCATCGAGCTGACCGTGCTGTACCCGACCCAGGGGCTCACTCACGCGGCGATCCGGGACCACGAATGGGCCATCACCATGGCACGGGCCTACAACGACTGGCTGCACGACCGCTTCATGCGCGTGAGCCCGCGCCTGGTGGGCGTGGCGCTGCTGCCCATCCAGGACATCGACGAGGCCGTCAAGGAGCTTCGCCGGGCCGTCGAGGAGTTGGGAATGGTGGGCGCGGTGCTGCCTTCCGCCGCCCCGGGCGGGAAGCTCTTCAGCGGACCCGACTTCTACCCCTTGTGGGAGGAGGCCCAGCGGCTGGACGTGCCGGTGTCACCCCATGGCGGCATGAGCTTTCCCGACCTGGGCATCGACGACACCCGGAACTTCATGGTGGCGCACACCCTGGAGCATCCGTTCGCGCAGTTCCGGCAAATCGTGGCGATGATCTGTGAAGGCGTGTTCGAGCTGTTCCCCAAGCTGCGCTTCGGCGTGTTGGAGTGCGGCGCGGGCTGGGTCCCCTACCTGATGGACCGCCTGGACGAAGAGTACGAGCGCAAGGGGCACTACTCGCCGAACTGCAAGCGCAAGCCCAGCGAATACTTCCGGGAAGGCAACATTTACTTCGCCGCCGAGGTAGAAGAGACGCTGCTGCCCGAGACCGCCCGCCTGGTGCCGGAGCACACGCTCCTCTGGGCTTCCGACTATCCCCACGAACGGGACCAGCGGGACTTCAGCGAGGACATCCCGCACCTGCTGGGGCGCGACGACCTCAGCGACGAACTGAAGCACAAGATCCTGTTCGAGAACCCGTTGCGGTTCTACCCGCGGCTGCGGGCGCGGCTGGATGCCACCGCGGTGGCGTCGGCGGAGGCGGCCGTTAGCTGAACAGCACCTTGGCCATCTCCGAGCGGAAGCGGTCGGCGAGTTCGTTCCGCCCCAACACTTCGAAGATCTGCACCATGGCCTTGCGGGCGCCGTCGTCCTCGAAGGCGCGGTCCTGTTTGAGCACCGCCAGGAATTCTTCGAGGGCGGCCTCGTAGCGCTCTTCGGCGGCCAGCGCCTGGGCCAGCCGGAAGCGGAGGTCGAGGCGATCCGGGGCCGCCGCCAGTTCCTCGCGCAGGGACTCGGTGTCGGCGCCTTCGCCCGCGCTGAGTTTCTGACGGGCGATCAGTCGGTCGGCCTCGTTTCGTTCCGGGTCACCCAAGGGAACTCGTTCAAGCATGGACAGGGCGCGTTCCTCATCCGTCTCAAGCAGTCCCCGCCCCAGTCCCAGGAGCGCGCCGGCATGGTTCGGCGCCTCCTCCAGCACCTGCTCGTAGATGGCCAACGCACTTTCCGCATCACCCTCGGACCACAATTGATCCGCCTCCGCGGTCAGCTCATCCTCGCGCGAGGGCACCACCCGCTCCAGGATCTCGCGCACGCCCGTTTCGGGCAGCGCCCCGGTGAACTCCGCGGCCAGACCCCCGTCCCTGAAGACCTTGACCGCCGGGATCCCCTGTATCCCGAAGGCGGCCGCCAGCTCCTGGTTCTCGTCCACGTTGACCTTGGCCAGGAGAAACTTCCCGCCGTATTCCTCGGCGAGCCGCTCCAGCACCGGACCCAGTACCCGGCACGGGCCGCACCACGGCGCCCAGAAGTCCACCGCCACCGGCGTCTCCCGGGAGCGCTCCAGCACGCGCGCCTCGAACTCGGACTGGTCGACGTCGAAGACCAGCGCTTCCATCCCTTCTCGAGAACCCTCCATGGCCCTTTCCCGTCCGCGGACCCGATCCTGTGTCGACCCTGGTCTTGCCCGGCTACTTCCTGCTCGTATCGAAATCCGCTCCGTTGAGCGTCACCCGCGTCTCCACCGGCGTCGGATTCTTGACCGTCTGCATGACGTAGCAGCCCTGCTCCGAGTTGCGGATCACCGCGGCCACGCGTTCCGGAGGTTCGTCGGATTCCACGTCGAGCTTCGTCTCGACGCCGACGCCCTCGGCCTGCACCGTCTCCCGCAACACCGAGCCCTCGTTTCTGAAGCGCGCGGTCACGTGCACGCGCGCCTTGCTGATCTTCACCTTCATCATTTCCCCGTACCGGGAAAGCTGGGTGAGCAGTCAGAATCCGATGGACAGCGCGAAGTACGCCATGGGCGGCGGCGCCGTGTTGTCGCCACCGATGTGCCCGCCCTCGTCGCACATCATGGTGAAGCCCCGCGCCTCGCCGCGCTTCTGCTGCCGCTCCATCATCTCGGCGTCGGCCTCCATCACCACTTCGCGTTTGACGATCATGTCGTCTGCCATATAACAACCTCCAGGAACTTTGTGGCACGAAGGGTAGCCGATAGACCCGGCATCGTCAATTTGTGTGGCAATCCATGGCCAAACGACACCCCGCACTGATACCGCTTTCCCACGACCACCACCACGGCCTGGCGCTGGCGTTGCGCTGCCGCAAGCATGCCCTCGGCCAGCTCAACCCGGGCGACCCCGCGGCCATGGAGGCATGCGCGGCGCAGGCATCCCGCTTCTTCAGCGAGAACCTGCAAGCCCATTTCGAAGCCGAAGAGACGGTGCTCTTTCCGCTGATGGCCGCCCATGAAGAATCACGGGAGTTGGTGGCCCGGCTCCAAGGCGATCACCGGAAGTTCCGCGAGATGGTCGCCCGGTCCGGCGATGCGGCAGGCAGGCGCAAGTTCCTCTTCGACTTCGGCGACCTGCTGGAGCAGCACATCCGCAGCGAGGAGCGCCACCTCTTTGCCGCTTTCGAGTTGCACATACCGGAGGCGGACGCCGCACGTGCCGGCTTGGAGATCAAGCGAGTGCTGGAGCGGGATCAGCCCTCCGGCTCCGATGCGAAACCCGACGCGCCATGAACACCAAGACCGCCATCATCTCCATCGGCGATCTGACCGAGGCCGCCGTAGCCGACCTGACCGAAGCCTTCGAAAGCACTGCAGGCGTCGCCGAGGTGGATTTCTCGGTGGAGCGGCAGGTCGCCGTCATCGAGTTCGACCCAGAGGTGACCCACATCGATGGCCTGCTGCGGGTGGTGCTGGGCAAGGGGTACAAGGTCCTGTGACGGACGCATGATCCGCGACGCAGCACATGACCCACTCGACCGCGGCGACACCCTCCTACACGCTCCAACGACTCTACGACTGGACGATCCGCAGCGCCGGAACGCGCCACGCCGTCTGGGCGCTGGTCGGCGTGTGTTTTTTCCAGAGTCTCTTTCTCCCGGTTCCCCCGGACCTGCTTCTCATCCCCATGGTGTTGGCGCGGCGAGCCAGGGCCTGGACCTTCGCCGGCATCTCCACCCTGTCGTCAACGGCCGGCGGCCTCGCCGGTTACGCCATCGGCTATTTCCTTTTCGAGGCGGTGGGTGAGCCTCTGCTCGGTCTGTGGGGGTATGCAGGGGAGCTGGAGGAGTTCGAGACGTACCGGCGCGAATGGGGCGCATGGATCGTCGTCGCCGGCGCCCTGACCCCGCTCCCCTACAAGCTGGTCGCCGTCGCGTGCGGCGCCGCCGGACTCGACCTCGGCGTTTTCATCCTGGCCTCTCTACTCTCCCGCGGCTTCCGCTTCTACGTCGAGGCCACGCTCCTCTGGTACTTCGGGCGCCCGGTAAGGACGCTGATCGAACGCCACCTGAGCGCGGCCACGGTTATCGGCTTGATCCTCGTCCTCGGCATCTGGTTGCTGCTCCGCTTCTTCCCGTCATGAAAGAACACTAGCAAGCGGGCACATCCCCCACTGCGCGTAGGATGCCGGGACGGTCTTGTATCAGCAGCGCGGCGTCCGGGGGTAAACCGGCCAGGGAGGCCCGATCGGGGTTGCCTACTCCCCAGCCACGGTCATGCGCCCGACCTTGACCGTGGGGGCAGCCACAGGGCTCTGCGGCCTCAGGTCGTTGCCGACCATCTCGATCCGGCCCAGCATGTCGTTGAGGTTGCCGGCGATGGTGAGCTCGGAGACGGGGTAGGCGAGCTCGCCGTTCTCGATCCAGATGCCGGCGGCGCCCCGGGAGTAGTTGCCGGTGACGGCGTTGAAGCCGAAGCCCATGAGCTCGGTGACGTAGAAGCCGTCCTCCACCGAGGCGATGATGTCCTCGGGGCTGTGTTCGCCGGGGATGAGGTGGAGGTTCATGGGGGAAACCCCGGAGGGTTGGCCCACCCCTCGGGCGGCGTTGCCGGTAGACTTGCCGCCGAGCTTGCGCGCGCTGTAGGCGTCCAGGAGGTAGCTTCGCAGGACTCCAGCCTCGACCACCTCCTTGCGCCGAACGCCGACGCCCTCGGCGTCGAACGGTCGCGATCCGAGCGCCCGCGGAATCGTGCCGTCGTCGACGATGTGGACGAGGTCGGACGCCACGCGCTCCCCGAGCCGGTCGCACAGAAAGGAAGCGCGCTGATAGAGGGCGTAGCCGGAAATTGCCTGGGCCACGTGCCGCGCCAGGGTGCCGGCGATGGACGCGTCGAAGACCACCGGCACCTCGCGGCTGCGCACCTTGCGGGCGCCCAGCCGCCGGACCACGCGGCGGCCGGCCTCCCGACCCACCTCCTCCGGAGAATCCAGCGCGTCGCGGCGGCGCGCGGCCGTGTACCAGTGGTCCCGCTCCATGGAGCCGTTGGACGTCGCCACCGGGGCCAGGGAGAGATGAAAGCCGGACGTGGCGTACTCGCCGGCAAAGCCCCGGGAATTGGCGTGGATGACGCGGTTGAACGAGCTCGCGAACTCGGCGCCCTCGGAGTTGGTCACCCGCGGGTCGTATTGCAGCGCGTGCTCCTCCGCGGCGCGCGCGGCATCGATGCCGTCCTCGATGGGCAGCCCCCGGGACTCCTGGTCCAGCAGGTCCAGGTCCGGCACCTCGGCGGCCATCTCGCCGGCTTCCGGCAGGCCGCCGAATTCGTCCCGTGCAGTGGCCTGGGCCATGGCGCAGGTCTCGTCAACCAAGCGGTCCAGCGAGGTGCGCGACAGGTCGGAGGTGGAGGTGGCGGCGGCGCGCTGGCCGAAGAAGAGCCGTAGCCCGAGACGCATCTCATGCGCCTGGCTCACGGTCTCCACCTCGCCGAGCCGCACCTTCACCTGCACGCCCTCCCGCTCGATCAGCGTCACGTCGCCCTGGGAGGCGCCCTTCTCCTTCGCCCGCGCCAGCAGCCCCAGCGCCAGCTCCCGGTCCATCGGCAAACGCTCCATGTCCGTCCTCAGCCTTGAAAGCCGCTCGGTCCGCGCACGGACGTGCCGCCCACCACGAGCTGGTCCACCCGGATGGTGGGCAGGCCGACGCCCACGGGCACGCCCTGGCCGTCCTTGCCGCAGGTGCCGATGCCGTCGTCCAGCGCCAGGTCCGCGCCCACCCGGCTGACCCGCGTGAGCACGTCCGGCCCGTTGCCGATGAGCGTCGCGTCGCGCACCGGATGGGTCACCTTGCCGCCTTCGATGCGGTACGCCTCGTTGGCGGAGAAGACGAACTTGCCGCTGGTGATGTCCACCTGCCCGCCGCCGAAGGAGACCGCGTAGATGCCGTCCTTGACCGAGCGAATGATGTCCTCGGGATCCTCCTCCCCCGCCAGCATGAAGGTATTGGTCATGCGCGGCATGGGGACGTGGGCGTAGCTCTCGCGCCGGCCGTTGCCGGTGAGCTCCATGCCCAGCAGGGCGGCGTTCAGGCGGTCGTGCATGTACCCGCGCAGGATGCCCTTCTCGATCAGCACCGTGCGCTGGGTAGGCGTGCCCTCGTCGTCCACGTTGAGGGAGCCGCGCCGCCAGGGGATGGTGCCGTCGTCCACCACCGTGCACAGCTCGGTGGCCACGCGCTCGCCGATGCGCCCGGAGAAGGCCGAGGTCCTGCGCCGGTTGAAGTCCGCCTCGAGACCGTGCCCGATAGCCTCGTGCAGCAGGATGCCGGGCCAGCCCGGACCCAGCACCACATCCATGGGACCCGCGGGCGCGGCGACCGCGTCAAGGTTCACCAGCGCACGGCGCACGGCCTCACGGGCACTGGCTTCGCAGCGCTCCGCGTCGACGGAGTCGTCCAGCGCCATGCGCCCGCCCCAACCGAAGTAGCCCGACTGACGGTTGCCCTTGTCCTCCACAATGCAGCGGACATTGCAGCGCACCAGCGGCTGGAAGTCCCCCAGCACCCAGCCCTGCGACGAGGCGACAAGCACCACCTTGTTCTCCAGCGACAGGGTGGCGAAGACGCCCTTGACGCGCGCATCGGCCTTGCGCGCGAACCGGTCCAGGTCCTGCAGGACGCCGATCTTGCGTTCCAGGGGCACGTCCGCGAAGGAGCGAGGCACGGGATAGAGGTCATGACGTGGGACCGTCGGGGTCGGTAGCCGCGCCGGCCGGTCGGAACCCCGATCATTGGCGATGACGTTGGCCGTCCGCACCGCCGCGTCCAGGTTCTTGATGGTCACGTCGTCGGTAAACGCGTATCCGGTCCTGGCCTCGGCGAGCACGCGCGCGCCGACACCGTTGGCGGTGGATACCGACGCATGCTTGACCAGTCCCTCTTCCAGGTGGACCTGGTCGTGAGTGCGGTACTCGAAATAGAGGTCGGCGTAGTCCGCCTGCCGGGCCATGGCCCGTCCCAGCACCCGGTCCAGATCCCGCGCCGTAACCCCGAACCGCTCGTCGAAGAACGCCGCCGGCGAGAACGCGGGCGGACTCCCTTGGCTCTTGTCCAAGACCGTTCCCTTTCCTTATATCGGACTTGCCTGTATGCTATGAGATCCGGTGCCGTCGCTCCCCTCCGCGGCCGGCACAAGAACAGTGTAACGGCAACACGCACAACATGAAAGGATGCGGGGAGCGGCCGGACACGGTTGCGAGGAGTCGATCCGATGGACCAGAAAATCGTTCACGTTGTCGGCACGGGGACCATAGGCGAGCCGCTCATCGGTATCCTGGCGAGCTTCAGGGAAGCCTTCGGTATCGACGAAGTGACGTTCAACAAGCAGACCCCGCGGGTCACCGACCGTTCCAAGGTCACGGCGCTCCAGGGCAAGGGCGCCAGGCTGAGCGTGGACAAGGACCACTGGGACGAGTTCGCCAAGCTCGAGATGAAGCCGTCGTTCGACTCCGAAGCCGCCATCGAGCGGGCCTCCGTCGTGATCGATTGCACGCCCGTGGGAAACCAGAACAAGGACAAGTACTACCAGCATTACGCCGGCAAGAACGGCAAGGGGTTCATCGCCCAGGGCAGCGAGTTCGGGTTCGGGAAGATGTATGCCCGCGGCATCAACGACGCCGCCCTCGACCGGGAGGAGGACCGCTTCGTCCAGGTGGTGAGCTGCAACACCCACAACCTCGCGGTGCTCATCGACACCCTGGCCCTGGGACCGGAGAAGGAAGACAACCTCGAGGCGGGACGCTTCGTTTGCATGCGCCGGGCCAACGACATCAGCCAGGAGGGCGACTTCATCCCCGCCCCGGAGGTGGGGCGCCACGACGACGAACGGTTCGGCACCCACCAGGGGCGCGACGCCTACTATCTCTTCAAGTCGATGGGCTTCGACCTCGACATCTACTCGTCCGCGCTCAAGATCAACACCCAGTACATGCACACCATCCACTTCAACCTGATACTGAAGCGGGCCATCGACATGGAGCAGATCATGCAGCGCATCCGCTCCAACCGCCGCATCGCGGTCACCAACAAGAAGTCCTCGGCGTCGGTGTTCTCCTTTGGCCGCGACCACGGGCTGTTCGGGCGCATCCTGAACCACACGGCCATCGTCACCCAGAGCATCGCGCTGCGCGGGGAGCGCGAGGTGGTGGGCATGTGCTTCACGTCCCAGGACGGCAACTCGCTCCTGAGCAGCATCGCCGCCACGCTGTGGCTGCTGAATCCGGACACGTACGAGGAGCGGCTCCAGCCCATCCGGCCGTACTTCTTCCGGGAAATCTGACCCGGGCCGGCCAGCGCCGCAACGCCTGCCACGGACCCTGGCTACGGCAACCGCTCGAAGCGGCCCACGTCGCCCACAGCGATCTGGCTGCGGCGCGCCACGCCGGCGCGAACTTCCAGCACGTAACGGCTGGCAACCCCCACGCTGACGGAACGGGTGGAGAACGGCACGGTGTCGTGGATGATCCCCACCACCCGCCGGCGCCCGTCCATGAAGATCATGTCCAGGGACAGGGGCGTATTCTTCATCCAGAAGGAATGGTCCCTTTCCTCGGGGAAGACGAACAGCATGCCCTCGTCGTCCCCCAACTCCTGCCGGTACATCAAGCCCCAGCGCCGTTTCTCCGGAGTATCGGCCACCTCCACGCTGAAGGTTGCCTTGACTCCGTCGGCGCCTTCGAAACTGACCGAGGGGACGCGCTCGCACGCGGCTTGCAGACAAAGCAGCAGCACACAGACCGGCCACAGCCGCACACTCATCCCGAATGCCTTCACGACATCAGCCACGCGCCGTCCCACAGCCGGGAGAGAAGCTCACGCCACGGCAAGATGTCGATGCCGTCTACGCAACGGTAACCGGTGTTTTGATGATGACCCACAACTGAGTTGCTGATTTGCATGATCATCAACGACAGACCTGCCAATTTGGCCGCCCTGGTTGTCGGTACATTAGCGCTGTGCGCTGGTTTCGGCTAAGTTAGGCGGCTGGAGTTGAAACACCTCGGAGTCTCCCAACACCCTCTATATCCAGTCATGATCCAACCTTCGTACCGCGAGTTCGCGGCACTCGCCAAGCGCGGAAACGTCGTTCCGGTGTACGAGGAAACCCTCATGGACCTCGAAACGCCGGTGTCGTTCTACAACCGCCTGAAGAAGAGCCGGCACTCGTTCCTGCTGGAAAGCGTGGAAGGGAGCGAGCGCTGGGCGCGCTATTCGTTCCTCGGCACCGAGCCGGAGCTGGTGTTCAAGGCCTGGGGGCGCGAGGTGGAGGTGACCGAGGGGCGGAAGAAGAGAAAATGGACCTGCGATGATCCGCTGAAGGCGCTCACGGAACTCCTCGAAGAGTACCAGCCCGCCAACACGATTCCGGATCTGCCGTTCACGGGCGGCGCCCTGGGATACGTGGCCTACGACGCGGTGGAGCGGCTGCACGGGGTGGCCAACCCGGACCGGAGCGCCAACCGCTATCCCGACGTCTACTTCCTGCTGGTGCGCACGCTGGTGAGCTTCGACAACCTCAAGCACACCATCACGATCATCGACAACGTCCACATCGACACCAACAAGAGCCTGCGCGTCCTCTACGGAGAAGCGGTGGCCCGCATCGAGCGGGTGCGAACCTCCCTGCGGAAGTCGCCCGAAGCCCTGGAGGCCAGAAGCCTTACCGGGACCGGCGGCGGCGTCCGGTACCGCTCCAACGTCACGCCGCACACGTTCCGTGCCATGGTGCGCCAGGGGAAAGAGTACATCGCCGCCGGTGACGTCATCCAGGTGGTGCTTTCCCAGCGGCTGGAGGCGAAGACCCGGGCCGAGCCCCTGGAGATCTACCGCGCGCTGCGCTTCACCAACCCGTCGCCCTACATGTTCTACCTGGAGCTGGACGACCTCAAGATCATCGGCTCCTCGCCCGAGATCCTGGTGCGCCTGACCGGACGCCGGATCGAGCTCCGGCCCATCGCCGGCACGCGGCCGCGGGGCAAGGACGCGCGGGAGGAACGGGAGCTGGAGGAAGACCTACTCGCGGACCCGAAGGAGCGCGCCGAGCACATCATGCTGGTGGACCTCGGGCGCAACGACGTGGGGCGGGTGGCCCAAGTGGGCTCGGTAGAGGTGGACCAGCTCATGGTCGTCGAGCGCTATTCCCACGTCATGCACATCGTATCCAACATCAAGGCGGAGCTGGCACGGGGAAAGACGCCGCTCGAGCTGTTCGGCTCCTGCTTCCCGGCGGGCACGGTGTCGGGCGCGCCCAAGATCCGGGCCATGCAGATCATCAGCGAGCTGGAGCCGGAACGGCGCGGGCTCTACGCCGGCGCCGTGGGCTACCAAAGCTTCAACGGCAACCTCGACACCTGCATCGCCATCCGCACGATCACCCTTCACAACGGCACCGCCGTAATCCAGGCCGGCGCCGGCATCGTCGCCGACTCCGACCCGGCCACCGAGTACGAGGAGACCCTCAACAAGGCCCGCGGCATGCTCAAGGCCATCGAGCTGGCGGAGTCCTGGCGCAAGGAGCGGCAACAAACGGCATGATCCTGCTCATCGACAACTACGACTCGTTCACCTACAACCTCTACCACTACCTGGCCGAACTGGGCGCCGAGGTGCGGGTGGCCCTCAACGACAGGATCAGCGCGGACGCCGTGGAGGAGATGCGCCCCAGCGCCATCGTCGTGTCCCCCGGCCCGTGCACGCCCAACGAAGCCGGCGTTTCGTGCGAAGTCATCCGGAGCTTCGGCCCGCGCATCCCCATCCTCGGCGTATGCCTGGGCCACCAGTGCATCGGCGCCGCCTACGGCGCCCGCGTCGTGCGCGCCGCCGAGATCATGCACGGCAAGATGTCCGACGTCACCCACGACTCCCGCACCATCTACCGCTCCCAGGCCAACCCCTTCCCCGCCATGCGCTACCACTCCCTCGTGCTCGACCCCGAGAGCCTGCCCGACGAACTCAGCGTCAGCGCCCGTACCGCCGACGGCGTCATCATGGGCGTCCGGCACCAGCGCCACCCGGTGGAGGGCGTGCAGTTCCACCCCGAATCGATCCTGGCGGAGGGCGGGAAGACGCTGCTGAAGGATTTTCTGGAGTGCTACGCGTGAGCCGGTTTCGGGCCGGTCAAGGGCGTATTTGAAAACCCGGCCTACACCTGCTGGGCCGCGTAGGCGCGGGCGCACTCTTCGCTGCAGAAATAGTGGCCGCCGGAGCGGTAGGCTTCGTTCTTGGGAACGTAGCTCTTGCAGTGGGGGTCCAGGACCATGGATTCGCCTTGGGACGGGTCGGTGTTGCTCCCCTTGCGTTTGAGGCTCGAGTAGAGCAGCACGATGAACAGGTAGACGAGCAGGCCCAGTATGAGAAATTTGAGGATCATCTCACCGGCACCGTTGATGATCTCGGCGCCTCCCGCGCGTCGTGGGCCGTGATTTCCCGCACTCGCTTGTCATCTTCCACCCGGGCCAACAGATCCCGGATGCTGCTTCCGAGAAGCGGGTGCTTCAGTTCCGGTGCAATCTCGCATAGCGGGGCCAGCACGAACCGGCGCCGGTGAAGCTCCGGATGCGGGATGATCAAGTCGGGTCCTTCCAACACCCTATCATCATAGAACAGGATGTCCAGATCGATGACCCGGTCCGCCCAGCGCGGGCGCGCGGCGGGCCGGCCCATCTCCCTTTCGACGGTCTGGCAGTGCTGCAGCAGGATATCCGGTTCCAGACCCGTGTCGACGGCCACGACCCCGTTGACGTACCATTCCCCGCTCGGAGCGCCCCACGGCTCGGTGGCGAACCAGGACGAGACCTGGCGCACCCGGGTTTCCGGGAACGTCCCGATCCTGCTCACGGCGCGGCGGCAGTTCCGCTCCTTGTCCCCCTGGTTCGAGCCCACCCCGATGTAGGCGCGATTCGTCACGGACGTTGGTGTTCTACAGGCTGACCTGCTGGAGCCGCTCCACGGCCTCCTTCAGACGCTCGGCCGGGGAACACAAGGTCATGCGGATGAAGCCCTCGCCGGGATCGCCGAACCCGTTGCCGGGGGTGGTGACGATGCCTGCGTCGTCGAGCAGCCGGGCGCAGAAGTCGGTGGAGGTCCATCCCCCGGGCACCGGCAGCCAGACGTAGAAGGTCGCCCGGGGCGCGGGAAGCTCGAAACCGGCGCGGTGGAGGCCGTCGACCACGGTGTCCCGCCGCTCCTGGTACACTTCGCGAATGGGCTCCAGGAATTCCTCGGCGTGCTCCAGGGCGAGGATGGCCGCCTCTTGCACCGGCTGGAAGACCCCCGAGTCCACGTTGGACTTCACCTGCCCCAAGGTCCCCACCAGCTCCGCGCTGCCCACCGCCATGCCGATGCGCCAGCCGGTCATGTTGAAGGTCTTGGATAGCGAATGGAACTCGATGGCGACTTCCTTGGCGCCGTCCACCTGCAGGATGCTCGGAGCCCAGTAATCGTCGAAGCCGAGCTCGGTGTACGCGGCGTCGTGGCACAGGAGGATCTTGTGCCGGTGGGCGAACTCGACCGCTTCCTTGAAGAAGCTCACGTCCGCGATCGCCCCGGTGGGGTTGTTGGGGTAGTTGATCCACAGCATCTTCGCCCGCTCGAGCACGTCGGCGGGGATGCTCGACAGGTCGGGCAGAAAGCCGTTCTCGCGCGTCAAGGGCAGAAAATGGACGTCGCCGCCGTTGAACCGCGTGCCGATGGCGTACACGGGATAAGCCGGCGTGGGCACCAGCACCACGTCGCCGGGGTCGACGTAGGCCACCGCCATGTTGGCCACGCCTTCCTTGGAGCCGATAAGCGACACCACCTCGGTGGCGGGGTCCAGGGTCACGCCGAACCGCCGCGCGTACCAGTCCGCCACCGCCTGTCGGAACTCCATCATGCCCGAGCTGCTGGGATAGCGGTGGTTGGCGGGCTCGGTGGCGGTTTCCGTGAGCCTCTGGATGATCCTTCCGGGCGTCGGGATGTCGGGGTCTCCGATGCCCAGGTCGATCAGGTCGACCCCCTTGGCTTGGGCGGCGCGCTTCTTCCGGTCGATCTCGGCGAACAGATACGGGGGCAACTCCTGGATGCGTCTGGCCTTGTTGAACATTACGGGCGACTCGCTTTCTCGGTTGATGGACGGGCCTCGGGGTTCTCCCCGTGAACCCGTATCCGGGACCAACTTGAACCCGCCAGCTTACAACATTTCCCGCCCTCTAGTGAAACCCCGCGTCGCCACCCCGTTCGCGGCAACGCGTGGAAACGGTTATATTTTGACGTTCCACCTTCAATTTTCTGACGGAGAACCTAACCATGCCGTTTCACATCGTCGTAGACGGCTACAACGTCATCGGCAGCGAACAAGGTCTTCGCGGCGACCTGGAGCACAAGCGCAACGCGCTCGTCAATGAGGTCGCGGCGTACCAGACGCGCACCGGCCACTCCCTGACCACCGTGTTCGACGGTTGGCGCAACGGCCGGGACGACGAGACGCGCCAGCAGGTGGGCAACGTGACCGTCGTGTTCTCCCGCTACGGCGAGAAGGCCGACGCGGTCATCGAGCGCCTCGCCCGGGAAATCGGCGACACCTGCATCGTGGTTACCTCCGACCGGGACCTGCGGCGCAGCGTGGAGAGCAGCG
The DNA here is from genome assembly GCA_022823055.1 of Candidatus Binatia bacterium. Classification (GTDB taxonomy): domain Bacteria; phylum Desulfobacterota; class Binatia; order UBA9968; family JAJDTQ01; genus JAJDTQ01. The sequence continues at coordinate 19,655 of JAJDXX010000164.1, forward strand.
GCGCCGTGGCCGTCTACGTGGGCGAGTTCCTCGCGAAGATGAGGGTGAATCCGGACATGCCCGATCCCGAGGACGAAGCCGTCGACTTGGAACCGTTTCCGCGGGGGCGGGACGGGCGCAAGAAAGGCAACCCGCGGCGGCTCTCCAAGGCCGAGCGGGTGCGCCGGGAACGCCTCGCCAAGTTGTGACGAGGGCGCCCCCTCCCCGCCCCTGGATTTCCGCTTCCGCGGGAATGACGAACTCTATCTCAACTCGCCCTGACGCCGCGCAGCCGCTCGCCGCGCCGGCGCAACAGCTCCAATGTCGTCAAGAGGAGTATCGAGACGCAGACGAGAAGCGTGGCTACCGCGAGGATGGTCGGGCGGATCTCTTCGCGGATGCCCGAGAACATCTTCCACGGGATGGTTCGCTGCTCCACGGAACCGACGAAAAGCACCACGACCACTTCGTCGAACGACGTGATGAAGGCGAACAGGGCGCCGGATACCACGCCGGGAAGAATCAGCGGCATCGTCACCTTGAAGAACGTCTGGACGGGGTTCGCCCCGAGGGTGGCCGCGACCTGGGGCAGGGAATGATCGAAACCGGCCAGTGTCGCGGTCACCGTGATCAACACGAACGGCGTGCCCAGCGCCGCGTGGGCGAGTATGACGCCCAGGTGCGTCGACGAGATTCCGATGAGCGCATAGAAGAAGTACATGCCCGTGGCCGAGATGATCAACGGCACGATCATCGGGGATATCAAGAGCGCCATGAAGGCCGTCTTGAACGGCATCTCGGACCGGCTCAGCCCGAGGGCCGCCAATGTTCCGAGAACCGTCGATATCAGCGTCGCGAAGACGGCTATGACGAGGCTGTTCCACACCGCGTCCTGCCAGGAAGCCTCGGTGAAGAACTCGCGGTACCACTTGGTGCTGTAGCCGGCGGGATCCAGGGACAGCATTTCCGGGGTGAAGGTGAAGTAGGGCAGCTCGTTGAAGCTCAACGGGATGATCACGAAGATGGGGCCGATCAGAAACACGAAGATGACGGCACAGATCACGCGGTACGTGTAGTGCCATGCCCTCTCCAGCGGCGATGCATATATCGGCAGCGGCATGGTAAGGCTCAACCCAGCTTCATGTTGTCGACGCCGACGATCCGGTCGTAGATCAGGTAGAGTGCCAAGACCAGACCGAGCAACAGGGCTCCGAGCGCGGCCGCCAGGCCCCAGTTCAGCGTTTCGCCGACGTGCAAGGCGATGAAATTGGAGATGAAGGTGCCGGTGCGGCCTCCCACCAGCGCCGGCGTGATGTAGTACCCGATGGAAAGTATGAACACCATGATGCAACCGGCCCCGACACCCGCCACCGTATTGGGCATGTACACCCTTACAAACGCGGTGAAGGGTGTCGCGCCGAGCGAGCGTGCGGCGCGCATCAAGGACGGAGGAATCGTCTTCATCACGGAGTAGAGCGGCAGGATCATGAACGGCAGCAGGATGTGAACCATCGCCACGACCGTGCCGAACTTGTTGTGGATCATCTGCAGCCGGCCGTCTTCGGACAGGAGCCCGGCAAACACCATGATGTCGTTCAGCACGCCCTCGGTCTGCAAGAGCGCGATCCAGGCCGTGGTGCGCACGAGCAGGGACGTCCAGAACGGCAACAGGACAAGGATCATCAGCAGATTGCTGATGCGGAGCGGCAACGTGGCCAGCAGATAGGAGACGGGGTAGCCCAGCAGCAGGCACAGCACGGTAATCAGCCCGCTCATCCACAGAGTCCGGTAGAACAGCGTCAGGTAGATCCGGCGCGGCTCGGGCTGCCTGACGATGGCGCCGCGCTCACTCAGTTTCAAGTCGGCGGCGGCGAGGAAGTAGGCGCTCGTCAACGCGCCCGACTCCCGGTGGATCAGGCGCCAGGTGCTCGAGTCTCCCCAACGCTTGTCGATGGCGATCATCCGGTCCCGGTAGGGAGCCCCGGTGATGCGCGCCGCGCCCCTGCCGGATTTCCTGAACAGGCTCGACATGCCGGGCTTCTCGTAGTTCAGCCGGCGGCCGACACGGCCCAGTGTCCTGTCCTTGAAGGCCGCCTGAATGTCGCGCACCAAGGCTTCGAAGACGGCCTCGTCCGGCAACTTCGCTCGATCGGGATCCCAGTCCTGTATGGCCACGGCCGTGCGCGGCAACACGGACCCGACGATCCGGTTGTCGACGCTGCGAAACAGCATGTGGCCGATGGGGAACAGGAAGAAGACCAGCACAAAGGCCAACAGGGGTAGCACGAGCAGCAGCGCTCGCAGCCTGCTGCGTACCAATGCCCTCTGAAGGCTGATCTTCAGCGGCGTGCCGTCCGCGGTACGCATCACATCGTCGGTTGGCGTGGGCATGCGGATCGGCCGTGGGTTGGGCCTAGCAGGAGATGCTTGCCGGGCGGGAACACTCCTGGCCCCCCGCCCGGCAAGACAATGCCTACTTGGCGAGCCAGGCGTTAAACTTGTCGTTGAGTTCGGCCTGGTGATCCGCCCACCAGACATAGTCGGAAATGAGGACGGTCTTGGAATTTTCGGGGCTCGTGGGCATGTGCGGCTTCATGTCGACGCCGAGCTTCGCGTGCTTGCCCACCAGACCGGCGGAAGAGTGGCGCGCGGGCCCATAGGAAATGTACTTCGCCTGGTCGGCCAGCCTTTGCGTGTCCGTGGCGAAACGCACGTATTTCTTCACCGCGGCGAGATTCTTGCCGCCCTTCGGCACTACCCATCCGTCCAGATCGAAAGCTTGCCAGTCCCACACGATGGCGATCGGCTGCTTCTTTTCGACGATGGCGGAGAACAGCCGGCCGTTGTACGCCGACGCGATCACGACCTCGCCGTCCGCCAACAACTGCGGCGGCTGAGCCCCCTTGGTCCACCAGATGACCTGGTCCTTGATGGTATCCAGCTTGGCGAACGCGCGGGCCACACCCTCGTCGGTGCTCAGCATCTTGTAAACGTCCTTGGCGGGAACGCCGTCGGCGATAAGGGCCCATTCCATGTTGTTGTTCGGCCTCTTTTCCAGCGCCCTCTTGCCGGGAAACGCCTTCAAGTCAAACACATCGAGCAGACTGGAGGGCTGCTTGCCCTTGAAGGCATCCGTGCGGTAACCGAAGGTCGTCGAGTAGACGATCTGCGGAATGAAGCAGTTGGTTCCCCCGACCGTGAGGGTCCCGGCAAAGAAGTCCTTGGATGCCGGCGTGCCGTCGGGAGCCGCGGCCAGCCAGGTGTCGGGCTCGATGGGCTCCACCAGCCCTTCGTCACAGGCGATGATGGCATCGGCGGCGGTCATGTCGATGAGGTCCAAGGTCACCTTGCCGGATTCGACCTCGGCCCTAAGCTTCGCCAACGCCCCCGACCCCAGATCGTGATTGACGATCTTCACGCCCGGGTTCGCCGCCATGTAAGGGTCGTGGTAGGCCTGCTGCTGGCTGGCGGTATACGCCCCGCCCCACGACACGACGTTCAGATTCTGCGCCTGGGCGCTGCCGGCCGCCAGTGCCAGCGCTGCCACCATTGCCAGGGAACTCCATACTCGCTTCATAGGTCTTCCTCCATTCCATTGTCCCTGCCCTCTGTCGGCGGGACATCCCTTGTCTGCCGCTCTCCCCACCGCGGGACGAAACCGCGGAGCCCCGCTCACGCGGGAGCGGCCTCCTTCCCGGACGCGTCCAGCGCCCTGCAATCCTCGGCGGCCCAGGCGAGTTGAATCCACGTGCCTTCCGAAAGAGAGGCATGGCGAGGGGCGTTGGGCACCTTGACGATGAACTCGTCTTCTCCGGCCACGGTCAGCCGGGCGCGGATGTGGTCCCCCAGATAGATCAACTCCTCCACGCGACCGTTCAAGACATTCTCCTCGGCCTGTCCATTGGGTTCGATGGCAACCCGCTCGGGGCGCAGGGACAGACAGGTTGACGCCCCTTTTCCGCTCACGTTGACCTTCAGTGCGCGAACCGTCGCCCCATCCCGGAGCACCACCTCGCAATAGTCCCCGTCAACGGATGCCACCTTGCCCCGCAGGCGGTTGTTCTCGCCGATGAATTGCGCCACGAAAGCATTCTCCGGCTCCTCATAGAGAACGCTGGGCGTCGCCAACTGCTGGATGACGCCGTCGTTGAAGACCGCGATACGGCTGGACATGGTCAGCGCCTCGGATTGATCGTGGGTCACGTAGATGACCGTGATGCCGAGATTGTCGTGGATACGCTTGATCTCGTACTGCATTTCCTCGCGCAGGTTCTTGTCCAGCGCACCGAGGGGCTCATCCATCAAGACCAGCGCCGGCTCGAATACGAGCGCCCGCGCCACCGCCACGCGCTGCTGCTGGCCGCCGGAGAGCTGAGCGGGCTGGCGGCTCTCGAAGCCGGACAAACGGACCATGTCGAGTATCCGCTCCACCTTGACGCGGATGTCCGGCTTGGGAACCTTGCGCACCTGCAAGGGGAACGCCAGGTTCTCGGCTACCGTCATGTGCGGGAACAACGCGTAGTTCTGGAAAACCATGCCGATGCTGCGCCGGTGCGGTGCCACATGGTTGATGGGCTGATCGTTGAGATAGATTTCGCCGTAAGTCGCCGGCTCGAACCCGGCCAGCATCATCAGGCAGGTGGTCTTGCCCGACCCCGAAGGCCCCAACATGGTCAGGAACTCGCCCGCTTCTATGTCCAGATTGAGATCCTTGATGACCAAGGTCTCGCCGTCATAACTCTTCTGAACGCGGTCGAACCTGACTATCCTGGGCTTGGTCTCAACCATACGAATACGGCGCCCCGGAGGAACGCACGGGCCAAACGGACTCGGGCGCGGCATGACCGAGAGTCACACTTCACCAACTCGGTCCGTTGCAATGAAGGAAAAACCATATAACAGGCGTGGCTGAACGACAACCTCGTACCGAACAGGACGATCAACGACCGAAGGGTGCCTGCGGTCCCCGCGGCGGCCACGAAGCCGGGGCCCGCTTCAACGCCGGCGGATGATGTTGTGCTCCGGCCCGTAGGGAAAGCCGGTGATGTCCTCGGAGCCGTACTCCGTCACCACCAGGATGTCATGCTCCCGGTAGCCGCCGGCGCCGGGCCGGCCCTCGGGTATCATGATCATCGGCTCCATGGACACGACCATGTTGGGCTCGAGCACCGTGGTCACGTCCTCGCGCAGCTCGAGGCCGGCCTCGCGGCCGTAGTAGTGGCTCAACACGCCGAAGCTGTGACCGTAGCCGAAGGTGCGGTTTTCGAGCAGGCCGTAGCGCTCGTAGATCTTGTTGAGCTCGGCGGCGATGTCGCAGCAACGCACCCCGGGCCGGATGAGACTGATCCCCGCTTCGTGCACCTCGACGTTGATCTTCCACAGCCGCAGGTGCGCGTCCGAACACTCCTCGGCGAACAGCGTACGCTCGAGCGCCGTATAATAGCCGGCGGGCATGGGAAAGCAGTTCAGGCTCAGGATATCCCCGCGCTCGATCTTCCGGGAAGTAACCGGGTTGTGGGCGCCATCGGTGTTGATGCCCGACTGGAACCAGGTCCACGTGTCCATCAACTCCACGTGGGGCTGACTCCTGCCGATCTCGCGCACCATGGCCTGGGTCGCGTGCAGCGCCACCTCGTACTCCGGCACGCCGACCCCGACGGCTTCGACGCAGGCGCCGCCGCCGATGTCGGCGATGCGCGCGCTCTCGCGAATCCAGGCGATCTCTTCGTCGGACTTGACCATGCGCATGCGCATGGCCGGCTTGCCCACGTCCACCAGCTCGGCCGTGGGCAACGCGCCCTGAAGCTTGCGCAGGTTTTCCGCGGTGACGTGGTCGAACTCGATGCCGACCCGGCAGCCATCCGGGATGAGTCGCTTCACCGCGACGAAGTAGTTGTCCCTGTGCCAGTCGGTATAGACGAGGTTGTCGCCGAAGGTGCGCCGCCAGGGTTGACCCGCGTCGATGTTGGCCGAGATCGTGGTCTGGCCCTCGTGCGTGACCGCCAGGCCGTAGGGGCGCCCGAAGGAGCAGTAGAGGAAGTCGCTGAAGTAGTGGATGTTGTGGTGCGAGGTGAAGAGGCAGACGTCGATCTGCCTCTCCGCCATGTGGGTGCGCAGGGCCGCCAGTCGGCGATTCATCTCTCCAGCCGAGAAAGTCGGCTTGACCTTCTCCCCGTTGGGGATCGTCTTGAGTTGTTCCATGCTCGTCACCCCCCAACGCTTCGCCGGGCTCCGGCTAGACTCGTCCGGCGATCTCCGGCGAATCCGCCGCGTAGCGGTAGGCGCGGAAGACGTAGTTGCCACCCCTGTAGCTCGGATGCTCCTCGGAGAAGTACGGCGAGACATACTCCCACACGATCTCGCCCACCGGGGTGACCTCGAAGAACCGCCCCCAGACACCTTCGCAGATCAACGTGTTGCCCGAAGCGAGCCGCTGCGCGCCGCTGATGAACCAACTGAAGAAGGTCCCCGGCGGCGAGCCCTGGTACTGCCAGACGATCTCTCTGGTGGCGGGGTCCAGCTCGATGACGCGCGACCCCGCGCCCGGCCCGCCGTAGAGCACGTCGGCGCCGTTGGCGAAGAACAGCAGGTTGCCGTTGTCCAGCATGTGCACGTTGTGCTGCTGGCCGTAGGACCAGTCACAGTGTTCCCATTTGAACGTCTTGGTTTCCCGGTCGATGACCGCCATCAGGTGGTTGTAGCGGAAGTTCACCAGCAGGTCGCCGTTGTCCAGCGGCCACACGGAGTTGGCATGGCTGAACTCGACCCGCGCGCAGATCGGATTGATGGGATAGCGGTACATCTCCTCGGATGAGGCGGCCTCCCATTCCCATACCGCGTTGCCGTCACGGTCGATCTCGCGCAGCACGTCGCCATAGATGCCGTCCGCGTGCTCGGTCCCCTCGCGCCCGCCCCGCACCCGCCGTGCCTGCTCCTCGGTGAGCAGCTTCCAGGAGGCGTAGACGGTGTTGCCGTTGGCGCGGCGCCGCTGGTCGTGGTGGTGGAACGGGTCCACGTGCTCCCAGACGATCTTCCCGTCCCAGTCGAGTTCCAGCATGTGTCCGGCCTTGCCGCGCAGGCCGCTCGGGCCGTCGGTGGTCTGAACCGCGGCCAGCAGGTTACCGTTGGGCAACAGGTAGGCGTACAGCCCGGCAAAGCCCGGCAGGCGCCATTCATGAACGACCCGGCCGTGCAAGTCGATCAGGTGTGTGGCCTTCCGGCCAAGGGGGCTGAAGATCGTGTAGCCCGGCGTTGCGCGGACCTCGTCGAAGATCGTGAGTCCGGTGACAAGGTGCCGCATACCCGCTCCGGAAACAGGCGTGGGAGGTTCAGTTTTCCGAGAACGTCAGGCCGTCGGCCTCGTGGTCGAGTTCCCGGGCCATGAAGTCCACCACCAGGGGGAAGGAAAGCTTGGCGGCGTGGGGATGATACCCCTCGGTGCCGGGGTCCACGAAGCCGTGGCCGCCGAAGGGGAAGAAATGCCACTCCAGCGGCTGCCCGTTGGCGAGGAAGCTCTCCCAAACCCGCTGCTGGATGGGCACGGTGGAGATGCGGTCGTCGACACCGTAGAGGATGATGGACGGACACTTGAACTTGCGCGCATTGTCGCAGGGATGAACCGGCCTGATCTCCGTGGCGGGTTCGTCCCGGATCGTCGGGTAGTAGCCGACGAAGGCCCGCACCTCGGGGGTCGCGGCGACGAAGTGGATGGCGATGCGCCCGCCCATGCAGTACCCGGACACGGCCACGCGGCCGGCGTCCACGTCGCTCCGCGAGGTGAGATAGTCCCAGCCCTGCCGGATGACCCGCACGAATTCCCCGTCCTTGGTGCGCGCCTGTATCTGCCGGCCCGTGTGGATGTGGGTCACGTCGGGGTAGCCCAGCATCGAGTACAGATCCGGGATCACCACGGTGTAGCCCAAGTGGGCGAACTTCAGCGCCTCGATCTTGATGTAGTCGGTGACGCCGGTGTTCTGGTGCGTCATGAGCAGCGCCGGCCCCGGCGTGTCCCGCTCCGGTGCGGCCAGATAGCCGTAGACGCCGTCTCTTTCAGGCGTAAGGACGCGTTCGTGTACTTTCATGGTATGACGTGCATGACGTGAGCGTGTGTGGTGTGGCCCGCGAAGCGGCGTGGATGCGGGGGGTGGATTTGAACCACCGACCTCAAGGTTATGAGCCTTGCGAGCTACCGGGCTGCTCCACCCCGCAGGATAGTTTGTAGCCCTTGGGCAGGGTAGTGTCAACTGTGTGACGTGGGCTGGGCAGGCTCAGGCCTGCGGAAACTTCTCCTGGAGCTGCTTGAGCACGACATCGGGGACGAAGGCGGCGACGTCGCCGCCGAGCCCGCACACCTCCTTCACCAGCCGGGAGCTGATGTAGAAGGACGACTCGCTGGTCATCATGAAGAAGGTCTCGATGTTCGGCTTGAGCCGGCGATTCATGGTGGCCATCTGGAACTCGTACTCGAAGTCCGAGACGGCGCGCAGCCCCCGGATGACTACCTTGGCGGAGACCGCCTCGGCGTAGTCCACGAGCAGGCCCTGGAAGCTGTCCACGCGCACGCGCTCCTCGGACTCGAAGACCTTGCGCACGGTGGCCATGCGTTCCTCCACCGTGAACAGAGTGCGCCCCTTGTCCTGGTTGTACGCGATGGCGATGATCACCTGGTCGAAGATCCGGAGCGTCCGGCGTACCAGGTCGATGTGACCGTTGGTGATGGGGTCGAAGGACCCGGGATAGACCGCTATGCTGGTTTCCGCCATGTGAAGAACCTAACCTTGGCTGTCGATCCCGAAGAAGGACAGCACCGTATCGCCGTATTGCCGGCGGTCCCGGCACGCCAGTGGACCGTATTGCTCTTCGACCCTCTCCCGCGGACTGTGCTCGGCCACGGCGACGCCCTCCGCCTGGAGGGTTCCGGCCCTTGCGACCGCGGCCAAAGTCTTTCCCACCCAACCGCCGTCATAGGGAGGGTCGAGAAAGATCGCGTCGTACGCCGCACCCTCGTCCGCCAGCCGGCTCAGCGCCTTCCCCACCGGGTGCTTCCAGATCCGCGCCCGGTCCGCGAAACCCAGCGCATCGACGTTGCGGCGGATCAGCTTCGCCGCCGCCTCCGATTCGTCCACCAGCAGCGCGGACTCCGCCCCCCGGCTGAGGGCCTCCAGGGACAGGCTGCCGCTGCCGGCGAAGAGATCCAGCACCCGCATCCCGGCGAGATCCCGCGGCAGGATGTTGAACAGCGCCTCCCGCACCCGGTCGGCGGTCGGGCGGATGGCGCTTCCCTTGGGCGCCGCTATTCTTCTGCCGCGCGCGCTGCCGGCGATGATGCGCACAGGCCACTACCCCGGCAACAGGATGATCTTGCCGAACTGCTTTCCGGTCTCCAGCCGGGTCTGTGCCGCGGCCGCCTCGGCCAGGGGGAAGCTCCGGTCGATGACCGGCTCGACCTTCGCGGCTTCGACGAAGCGCAGCACCTGCTCGAACTCTTCGCGGCTTCCCAGGGTCGACCCGAAGATGCTCAGATGGTTCCAGAAGATCCGGCGGATGTCCGTAGGCGGGGTGGCGCCGGTGGTGGCGCCGCAGGTCACGAGCCGCCCTCCCTTGACGAGTGAGGCGAGGCTCTTGGCCCAGCTATCGCCGCCCACGCAGTCCACCACCACGTCCACGCCGCGCTTGCCGGTGACGTCGCGGATCTCGCGGGTGAAGTCGCGCTGGGTGTAGTTCAAGCCGTAGTCCGCGCCCAGGCAGCGCGCGCGCTCCAGCTTCTCGTCGCTGCTCGAGGTCACCGCCACCCATGCATTCATGGCCTTGGCGATCTGCAGCGCGGCAATGGCCACGCCGCCGCCGATGCCCAGGATCAGCACCTTTTCTCCGGGTGCGAGGCGCGCGTTGGTCACGAGCATGCGCCACACCGTCACGAACACCAGCGGGAACGCCGCGGCCTCCTCGAACCCGTAGCCCTCGGGGATGGGAAAACAGTTGTCGCCGGGAATCGTCACGTATTCGGCGTACGATCCCTTCATGCCTTCGCCGAGAACGCGCAAGCGCACGCACATGAAGTCCCGGTCCGTGTAACAGAAGTCGCAGGCGCCGCACCCCACCGGAGGATAGATGCAGACGGCGTCGCCCTTCTTGCAGTGTGTCACCTCGTTGCCCACCTCCTCCACCACTCCGGCCCCGTCGGCACCGAGGATGTGCGGGAACTCCACCTTCATCCCGGTCAACCCCTTGCGGTTCCACAGGTCGATGTGGTTCAGGGACGCCGCCCGCAGACCCACGATCACGTCCCGCGGCGAGCGCAACCGCGGATCCGGCGCGTCCTCGTAGCGCAGCTTGTCGGCGCCGCCGTGCTCGTAAATCTGTACCGCTTTCAAGGTGATGACCTCGGAAGAAGAATGCCCGGCCCCGAAGAGGTGCGCCGGGCCTTCACGCCGAAAAGGAGGTGCCGCACCCGCAGGTGCCGGTGGCGTTGGGGTTGGAGAAACGGAAGCTGGCGCCCTGAAGCTCGCTCACGTAGTCGATGACCGTTCCTTCGAGCTGCTGCAGGATGGGCTTCTCCACGAAGACCTGCAGGCCGTCCAGTTCGAGCACCATGTCGTCGGGCTTGGGGCCGTCGTCGAAGTCCAGCTTGTAGGAATAGCCGGAGCAGCCTCCGGGGGTGACGGACACCCGCAGTCCCCGGCCGTCCAGATGTTCCCGCTCGCGAATCTTCTTTACGTGCGCGACGGCGGCGTCGGTCAAACGAAGAGCCTGTCCTTGACTGTCCACAAGTCCGAATCTAAACAACGCCTCCGGCCAAGTCAAGATTCTCGCGCGCATATCGTCCGCGCGACCTCCGCGAAGGCTCGGCAGTCACGCCCCGTCAGCCGGATTCCCGCCCACGCAAACCCGCAACGATCCTTGCGGGAAGGCCGCCGAAGCCGCCGTTGGACATTACCAGCACCACGTCGCCCGCGGCCGCATCGCGGACCATCGCGGCCGCGATGTCGTCGACGCCCGGCAAGTAGGAAGCCGCTTCGTCCCCGCGGCAGTGGTTGATGCCGTCCACGAGTTCCGCGGGCGAGAGCCGCTGGTCTTCCGGGATCTTCTCCGGATGGTAGAGGTCGGGCAGGAGGACGCGGTCGGCCCGGGCCAGCGCCTCCGCGAACTCTTCCAGGAAAACGCGGCGCCGGCTGGTCTGGCTGCGGGGCTCGAACACCGCCCAGAGGCGGCGTCCCGGCCATGCCTCGCGTACCGCCGCGATGGTGTCGGCCACCGCGGTGGGATGGTGCGCGAAGTCGTCGATGACCAGGACCCCGGCGGCCTCGCCGGCGATCTCCTGCCGCCGCCTCACCCCCCGGAAGGACGCCAAGGCGGAGCGGATGCCGGACGCGCTCAAGCCGATCTCCCGCGCCGTGGCGTAGACCGCCAGCGCGTTCTTGGCGTTGTGGCGCCCGATGAGGGGCAGCGCCACCGGACCTTCGGCATCGCCCTTGTAGCACGGCGTGAACACCGTGCGGCCCCCTTCCGTCCGGACGTCGCGCGCCTGCCAGTCCGCGGCACCGCTCAACCCATAGGAGAGAACCGGACAGGCGGCGTCGCGGACGAGTTCCCGGGCATGGACGGCGTCGTCGCACACGAGCAGGCTGCCGCCCGCGGGGATGATCGCCACCAAGCGTCGGAAGGCGTCCTTCACGTGATCGAGGTCCCGGTAGATGTCCGCGTGGTCGAACTCGAGGCTCGTGAGGATCACTCGTTCCGGCTGGTAGTGAAGGAACTTGGGCCCCTTGTCGAAGAAGGCGCTGTCGTACTCGTCGCCCTCCATCACCACCCAGGACCCGTCGCCGGAGCGGAAGCCGCTGGCGAAGTTCACCGGGATGCCGCCGATGAAGAAGCTCGGGTCCAGCCCGGCGGCTACCAGCACCCAGGACATCAACGAAGTGGTGGTGGTCTTGCCGTGGGTGCCGGCCACCACCACCGAGCGCTTGCCGTCGACGAGGAACCGGCCCAGGGCCTGGGGCAGGGACACGTAGGGAATACCCTGGCGCAGCACCGCCTCCGCCTCGGGATTGCCCCGGGACACCGCGTTGCCGATGACCACCAGGTCGGGACGCTGGGCGACATGGGCCTCGCTGAAACCGGGCAGGATGTCGATGCCGATGCCTGCGAGGAACGTGCTCATGGGCGGGTAGACGTTCTCGTCCGAGCCGGTGACGCGAAAGCCCCGCTCGTGCAGCAGGCCGGCCAGGGAACCGGTGCCGACCCCGCAGATCGCGACGAAATGAACGTGTGCTCCAGGGCTCAGGCGGGGAATCATGAAAACAGCGCGTCCATGGCCGCGTCGTGCACGCGCGGACGGAACTCCCAGATGGCTTCGTTGTCGCGCGACGGGTGCACCCGGTTGGTGAGAAGGACGACGTGGACGTCGCGCTCCAGGTCCCACCACACGGAGGTACCGGTGAAGCCCAAGTGGCCAACGGTCTCGGGAGAAAAGTGGCGGCCGCTGGATGAACCCTCGGGTGAAGGCGTATCCCAGCCGAGCACGTGGGTCTGCCCGGACAAGGGCCGTTCCGCTTCCAGGAACTCGCGCACGATGGCGCCGGGGAGAAAATCCGGCTCGGCGTCTTCGCGGCAGCGCGCGAGAAAGCGCAGAAAACGATGTATGTCCGGAGCCGACGAGAATATGCCTGCGTGTCCCGCGACACCCCCCATGGCGTAAGCATTGTCGTCGTGGACCTCGCCGCAGAGTATCTTCCCACGCCAGGGGCAGTCCTCGGTGGCAGCCAGGGTGTGGATGGAGCCTGCCCCCGACCCGCGTGAATACGGGTTCAGATCCACGAAGAACGTCGACGAAAGCCCTAGGGGCCCGAAGATCTCACCATCGCAGAACCGGTCCAGCCGTCTCCCGGTCAACCGCTCCACGGCCTCTCCCAGGAGGATGAACCCAAGGTCGCTGTAAAGGGCCTTTTCCCCCGGTGAGGCTTCCGGCGGCTCCGCATGGATTTGTGCAAAAACGCGGTCGCGCCCCGCATCCTCATTCCCGCACACCACCTCTCGGTCCGCCCCGCCCTTCTCTCCGTCATTCCCGCGGATCTCTCCGTCAGTGCCGCCCCTCACTCCGTCATTCCCGCGAAAGCGGGAATCCAGGGGTGGAGAGGGGTCACGCGACTCGACGACCTCACCCCGCTCCACCTGGATTCCCGCTTTCGCGGGAATGACGGAGTGAGAGGCGGCGCTGAGGGAGTGAGGGGTTCGTATGATAGGGAGAGGGACAGCTTCGTAGTACGGCTTCCACGCCGGAAGTCCGGACGTATGGTTCAGGAGCTGGCGGAACGTCGCCGCGGACTTGGGGCCTTCGCTGAACTCGGGAACGACGGCGCTCACCGGGTGGTCGAGAGCCACGCGCCCGTCCCGCGCCAGCAGCATCATGGCGGTGGTGGTGGCGATGGGTTTCGTGAGGGAGGCTACGTCGAACACGGTGTCGGGCAGCATCGGGAGACGCGTGGGGACCAGCGCCCTGTTGCCGTAGGCGCGGTGAAAGAGGATTTCCCGGCTGTTGCCCACCAGGACCACGACGCCGGCCGCAACCCCTTCGGAGACCCCTCGCCGGCAGGTCTGGTCGAGCGCGCGCCACGCCCGCGCGCCTTCCCGGTGCCCGACGTCGTGCGTCGCCCGCATCAACACGCCGCCTGGGTCGCCGGCTCCACCAGCATCAGCACGCCGTTGCGGCCGTCCAGCTCGGCGTCGAGCCCGATGGGAAGCAGGGTGTTCGGGGTGGCGTGGCCGCAGGGCAGACCCGTCACTACCGGGTAGGGGGCTCCGGCGAAGACTTCGGTGAGAACTTCGGTGACGTCCCGGTCGGCGCCGGTCTCGCAGTCGTTGAAAGCGCCTGTCACCACGCCCGCGACGCCGTCGAGCTTCCCGGCCATGCGCAGGTGGGTCAGCATGCGTTCGATTCGGTAGGGGCGCTCGCCCACGTCCTCCAGGAAAACGATCTTCCCCGCGGTATCGATCTCGTAAGGCGTCCCCAGGGTGGTCACCAGCACCGAGAGGCACCCGCCGGCCAACGGTCCCCGCGCCGGACCGTTGCCGCCGCGGAGCACGCCGGTGCCCTTGATCTGCCAGAGCCGCCGTTTCCCGGTGAGCGCGTCCCAGAATCCGCTGGTGACTCCGCCTTCAAGCTCCCCGGCGAACTCGACGGCGACCATGGGCCCATGGAAGGCGACGATCCCGCAGCTCTGGGACATCCAGTTGAGCAGGGCCGTGACGTCGCTGAACCCGACGAATATCTTCGGATGGGTGCGAATGAGCTCGGCGTCGAGAGCTGGAAGAAGCTGGATCGAACCGAACCCCCCGCGGGCGCAGAAGATGGCCGCGATGTCGTCCCGCAGGAAGAAGCGCTCCAGCGTTTCCGCGCGCTGCCGCTCGCTCCCGGCCAGGTAGCCCTTGCGCGCGAGGATTCCCTCGGCGAGGAGCACGCGGAATCCGCGCGCCTCCAACGCGCGGACGCCCTTGGCAAGGAGGTCCCCGTACACGGCTCCGGCCGGGGCGATGACCCCGATGGTGTCGCCGGGCCTGAGGGGCGGCGGTTTGAGGAGTTTCATGACGTCTTACGGGATGTTGCACGCCATTCTGTCAAGTTTCCGTGGGTACGGCAAACAGCGAAAAGGCGCCGCCGGACCTGCGGCGACGTCCGTTTCCCGACAAAAGTTATCCACACCCCCTTGACAGTCCCCGGACCGTGCTTAGATTTACCGCCGCACCTCGTGGTGCGCGTCTATCAGTGTATCGGACGTATCGAAACTCTCGCAGGCGATACTTGAAAAAGGAGGAGCGAACATGAGCATCAGGCCCTTACAGGACCGGGTCATCGTCAAGCGGATCGAAGAAGAGGAGAAGACCGCGGGCGGCATCATCATCCCCGACACGGCGAAGGAGAAGCCCCAGGAGGGCCAGGTTGTCGCGGTGGGCAAGGGCAAGGCCGACGATGGCGGCAAGGTGACTCCGCTGGACGTGAAGGTGAACGACCGGGTGCTGTTCGGCAAGTACGCCGGCACCGAGATCACCCTGGACGGCGAAGAGCACATCATCATGCGCGAGGACGACATCCTCGGCATCGTCGAGCAATAAACCCCACGCTTTGTCAAGGAGGACCCAATGGCAGCGAAAATCGTGAAGTTCGAGCAGGATGCGCGGGAAGCCATCGTCCGCGGCGTCAACATTCTGGCTGACGCGGTGACCGTGACGCTCGGACCCAAGGGCCGGAACGTCGTCATCGACAAGTCGTTCGGCGCGCCCAACGTGACCAAGGACGGCGTCACCGTCGCCAAGGAAGTGGAGCTGGAAGACAAGTTCGAGAACATGGGCGCGCAGATGGTGAAGGAAGTCGCCAGCAAGACGTCCGACGTGGCCGGCGACGGCACCACCACCGCCACCGTGCTGGCGCGGCAGATCTTCGCCGAAGGGCTCAAGATGGTCGTGGCCGGACACGATCCCATGGCCATCAAACGTGGTATCGAGACGGCCGTGGAAAAGGTCACCGAGTCCTTGAAGGGCCTGTCCAAGGAGACCAAGGACCCCAAGGAAATCGCCCAGGTGGGCACCATCGCGGCCAACAACGACCCCACCATCGGCGAGGTCATCGCCGAGGCCATGAACAAGGTCGGCAAGGAAGGCGTCATCACCGTGGAGGAGGCCAAGGGCCTGGAGACGTCCCTCGAGGTGGTGGAGGGCATGCAGTTCGACCGCGGCTATCTCTCCCCCTACTTCGTCACCGATCCGGAGCGCATGGAGTGCGTGCTGGACGACTGCTACCTGCTGATCCACGAGAAGAAGCTCTCCAATATGAAGGACCTGCTGCCGGTGCTGGAGCAGATCGCCAAGACCGGCAAGCCTTTCGTGATCCTCGCCGAGGACATTGAGGGCGAGGCCCTGGCCACCCTGGTGGTCAACAAGATCCGCGGCACGCTGCACTGCGTGGCGGTGAAAGCGCCAGGCTTCGGCGACCGCCGCAAGGCCATGCTGGAGGACATCGCGATCCTGACCGGCGGCAAGCTCATCGCCGAGGAGCTGGGCATCAAGCTCGAGAACGTCACCTTGCAGGACCTCGGCCAGGCCAAGCGGATGGTGGTGGACAAGGAAAACTCCACCATCGTGGACGGCGCCGGCTCCAAGGAGGACATCGAGGGCCGCATCAAGCAGATCCGCGCGCAGATCGAAGAGACCACCTCTGACTACGATCGTGAGAAGCTCCAGGAGCGGCTGGCCAAGCTCGTGGGCGGCGTCGCCGTCATCAACGTGGGCGCGGCCACCGAGGTCGAGATGAAGGAGAAGAAGGCGCGCGTGGAGGACGCCCTGCATGCGACCCGCGCCGCGGTGGAGGAAGGCATCGTGCCGGGCGGCGGCGTGGCGCTGCTGCGCTCCATTCCGTCCCTTGACGGCATCGAGACCACCGACGAGGAGCAGGTGGGTGTCAGCATCGTCAAGCGTGCTCTCGAAGAGCCGCTCCGCCGGATCGCCACCAACGCCGGCATCGACGGCTCCATCGCCCTGCAGGAGGTCAAGTCCAGCAAGGGCAGCATGGGCCTCAACGCCGCCACTGAGACCTACGAAGACCTGCTGAAGGCCGGCATCATCGACCCCACCAAGGTGGTGCGGACGGCGCTCCAGAACGCCGCGTCCATCGCCAGCCTCCTGCTCACCACCGAGGCCATGGTCGCCGAGAAGCCCGACGACAAGCCGGCCATGCCCGCCATGCCTCCGGGCGGCGGCATGGGTGGAATGGGCGGCATGGGTGGAATGGGCGGCATGATGTAACCCTGCCATTGCGGCAGCTCAAGGGCCTGGAGTCTCTCGGGAGAGGGCTCCAGGCCTTTTTTTGCTTTATTGGGATCAGGGGACTATAGTGGCAGGGCGTTCACCAGGAATTCCGTAGTCCCAACGATTGCCCATCAGTTACCGACTTCCATCCCATGTTCGAGAACCTCACCGACAAGCTGGAACAGACCTTCAAGCGGCTGCGGGGGCACGGGCGGATCACCGAGGCCAACGTGGCTGAGTCGTTGCGCGAGGTGCGCACGGCGCTCCTGGAGGCGGACGTCAACTTCCAGGTGGTGAAGAGCTTCACGGACTCGGTGCGGTCCCAGGCCATGGGGCAGGACGTGCTCCAGAGCCTGACTCCGGACCAGCAGCTCATCAAGATCGTCCGGGAGGAGCTGATCAAGATTCTCGGCGGCGAGGCCGCGGGCGTGGACCTCAAGGGGCGGCAACCGGTGGTGCTGATGCTGGTGGGGCTCCAGGGGTCGGGCAAGACCACCACCGCGGTGAAGCTGGCGTTGCACCTGAAAAAGCAGCAGAAGCGCACGCCCTACCTGGTATCGGCGGACGTGTACCGGCCGGGAGCGCGGGAGCAACTTCGGACGCTGTGCGACGACAACGGGCTGCCGGTGTACGACTCGGGCGACAGCGACGCGCCCCTGGAAATTTGTCGGGCCGCCGTCGACAAGGCGAACCAGCGGCTGTGCGACGTGCTGATCGTGGACACCGCCGGGCGGCTGCAGATCGACGAGGAGATGATGCAGGAGCTCGTGGCCATCCGCGCCGCGCTGGAGCCGCGCAACATCATCCTGACCGTCGACGCCATGATCGGCCAGGACGCGGTCAACCAGGCGCAGGGCTTCAACGACGCCCTCGACCTCACCGGAACGATTCTCACCAAGATGGACGGCGACGCCCGCGGCGGCGCCGCGCTCTCGGTGCGCTCGGTGGTGGGCAAGCCGGTGCTCTACGTCGGTGTCGGGGAGAAGGCGGACGCACTGGAGCCATTCTTCCCGGACCGCATGGCATCGCGCATCCTCGGCATGGGAGACGTGCTCTCGCTGATCGAGAAGGCGGAACAGGCGGTCGACAAGAAGGCCGCGCCCAAGCTCGAGCAGCGCATGCGCAAGGGGGAGTTCACCCTGGAAGACTTCCAGACCCAGATGCAGGCCATCAAGAAGATGGGCTCCATCGGAAGCCTGTTGGACATGGTGCCCGGGGGTCGCAAGCTGACGCAGCAGGTGGACATGTCCCAGGCGGAGAAGGAGATCAAGCGGGTGGAGGCCATCATCAACTCCATGACCATCAAGGAACGGCGCAACCCCGCGCTGCTGAACGGCAGCCGGCGGCGGCGCATCGCCGACGGAAGCGGCACCAGCGTGACGGACGTCAACCGGCTGATGAAGCAGTACATGGAGATGAGGAAGATGATGCAGCGGATGAAGAAGTCCGGCGGCAAGCGCCGCGGGCTCTTGAACCGGTTGTCAACGCCGTTCCAATGAACTAAAAAGGTTGGTTTGCAGAAAAGATAGCAAGGAACAAACCCGTATGAGCGTAAAGATCAGACTGAGCCGGCACGGCGCGAAGAAGCGGCCGTATTACCGCATCGTGGTGGCGGACGCGCGCGACCCGCGCGACGGAAGATTCATCGAACAGGTGGGCACCTACGACCCGAGGACTCCGGCGGCGACCCTGAAACTGGATCAGGCCAAGGTCAACGGTTGGATCGAGAAGGGGGCACAGCCGACCCAGACGGTGCGCAACCTCATAAAGCGGGCGGCCAAGGAAACCGGCGCGGTCGCGGAGAGTACCGAGGCCGCGGCGGGGCACGCGGAGGCGACGGAAAGCGCGGCGGTCGCGGAAATCCCAGCGGTGACGGAAGACGCGGCCGTGACGGAGGGCGTGGCGGCGGATAGCTCGACCGAAACGGAGAGTCCGGCCGCGGCGGAGAGCGTCGCCCCGGCGGAGAGCACGGCCGAAGCGGCAGACGTGACCCCGGCGGACAGCCCGACCGAAGCGGAGACCGTGGCCCCTGCGGACAGCGCGACCCAAGCGGACGACGTCGCTCCTGCAGACAGCCCGGCCGAAGCGGCAAGCCCCCCGGAAGCGGAAACCGCGGAGGCGCCGAAGGAATAGGCCCGTCCCGGGCAGCGCTTGCCCACAGCCCCGCCAACGTCCGCGCTCCAGGAGACACGCTTCTTGAAGGAACTGGTACAGTACCTGGCGGAGTCCATCGTGAACCGCCCCGAGGCCGTGGAAGTCACGGAGACGCAGGAAGACGATGCCTCCGTGCTGGAGCTCAAGGTCGCGAAGGAAGACTTGGGGCGGGTCATAGGCAAACAGGGCCGCACCGCCAAGTCCCTCCGAACGATACTGAACGCCGCGGCCGCGCGGACGCACCGGAAGGTCGTCCTCGAAATCGTCGACGAGCAGTAGCCGTCCCCTTTCCCTTTGTCCATTCAGCAGATCGCCCTGGGCGACATCGTGGCCACGCACGGCGTGGCCGGCTGGGTGCGCCTGCGGCTGTTCAACCCCGAGGGCCGTACGCTCTACTCGAGCGCGCAGGCGGAGTTGACGCGCGGGGAGGGCCGGCTCACCGTTGACGTGGAGCAGGCCAAGCCCCACCGAGGGTTCGCGCTCTTGAAGCTCCGAGGCATCGACGACATGGACGCGGCCCGCGAACTGGTGGGGTACCGGCTGTCGGTGCCCGGCGAACGGCTCGCCCCGCTCGGCTCGTCCGAGTATTACTACGCGGAAGTGGTGGGTTTCGAGGTGCGGGACGCCTGCGGCGAACGCGTCGGCACGGTATCTCGGATATGGGCGAAGCAGGGCGGCGACCTGCTGGTGGTGGACGGCGCCGAGCGGGAACACCTCGTCCCCGCGGTCCGGGAGGTGATCCGGCAAATCGACGTCGTCGAAAGAACCATCACCATCGACCCGCCCGACGGGCTCCTGGACCTCTGACCGTCCACGCATGAAATGGGCGGGCGAGGAACCGTTCCCATGCATTTCTCCGTCATCACGCTCTTCCCGGACATCTTCGAGTCGCCCCTGGCGCACAGCATCCTGAAGCGGGCCCGGGAAAAGAACCTCGTGTCCATCGACCTGGTGGACCTGCGCCAATACGCACGAGACCGCCACCGGGTCACCGACGACTACCCCTACGGCGGCGGCCAGGGCATGGTGCTCAAGCCGGAGCCCGTCATCGAGGCCATCGAGGACTGTCGAAGCCGGCTGAAGAAGCCCCGGGTGGTGCTGCTTTCCCCGCGCGGACGCGTCTTCGACCAGGCCGCCGCCGCGCGACTCCTGGAAGACCGGGAAGTGATCCTGGTTTGCGGCCGCTACGAGGGGTTCGACGAGAGAGTGACGGCCTATGCCGACGACATGGTGTCCATCGGCGACTACACCTTGAGCGGCGGCGAGATCCCCGCCCTGGCCGTCATCGACGCGGTCACGCGGCTGGTTCCGGGGGTGCTGGGGAACGAGGAGTCCGCGCGCGACGAGTCCTTTGTCGAGGGGCTTCTGGAGTATCCGCAGTACACCCGCCCCGCGGAGTACCGGGGCATGAAGGTGCCGGAGGTGCTGCTCTCGGGCGACCACGAAATGATCCGGCGCTGGCGCCGCCGCATGAGCGTGGAGACCACCGCGCGGACGCGGCCGGACCTGCTGGCGAAGGCCCCGACCGCGGCCGGGATGCCCCTGGCGGACGTTTACGTGGCGCTGCTGCACCACCCCGTGTCCGACCGCCGCGGCGACACGGTGACCTCGTCCATCACCAACCTGGACATCCACGACATCGCCCGCACCTGCCGCACCTACGGGGTGAAGGCCTTCTACGTCGTGAACCCGGTGAAGACGCTGCAGTTGCTGGCGGCCAGGATCATCGACCACTGGGAGCGCGGCTACGGCGGCGCCTACAACAGCACGCGCAGGGAAGCGCTCTCCCTGGCACGGGTGTGCGACACCCTGGACGATGCGGTGGCGCAAGTGCGGGCGGAATGCGGCACCGCCCCCCGGCTGGTGGCGACCTCGGCGCGGCCCGTCGCCGGCAGGGAACGCACAACTTTTGGAAAAATGCAGGAAATGCTAATAATGGACGATGTCCCTTGCATGATCCTGCTGGGAACGGGCTGGGGGCTGGCGGATGCCGTCTTTGCCCGTTCGGACCTGATACTCGAGCCCGTCGCGGGCCGGGACGACTACAATCATCTTTCCGTACGAGCCGCCTCCGCCATCATGCTGGATCGTATACTGGGACGGTTGAAGGGAGTGTTCAATGAACGTCATTGACCAGATCGAACAGGAGCACACGCGGGAGATGCCGGCGCTCAAGCCCGGGCAACGCGTGCGCGTGCACGTGCGCATCATCGAGGGCGAGAAAGAGCGCATCCAGGTCTTCGAGGGCGTTGTCATCGCCATCTCCGGGAGCGGCAACCGCGAAACCTTCGTCGTGCGCAAGACCTCCTACGGGGTCGGCGTCGAACGCATCTTCCCGCTCCACTCGCCGCGCATCGAGAAGGTCGAGGTGGTCACCCAGGGCCGGGTGCGCCGCGCCAAGCTGTACTACCTGAGGAACCTCTCGGGCAAACGAGCCCGCCTGGAGGAAGACCGCCGCCCGCGGGCGTCGCGCTGACCGCCCACGGGCGCACCGCCCGTTGACGTACGAACTCGCCGCCGGGATCAGGCCGCCGACTTCGCGCCCGCTTCCACCAACGCACCCTTCCTGCCGCCCGCGCGGCGCGGACCGTAAGAGTGGATCTTTTCGACACCGTGAGTCCCCGCTCAGCCGGCGACGGCAACACGCCGCTGGCCGAGCGCATGCGTCCGGCCCGGCTGGACGAGGTGCTGGGGCAGGAACACCTGTTGGGCCCCGGCAAGCTGCTGCGCGGCATGGCGGACAGCGGCCGCCTCCAGTCCATTATCCTGTGGGGGCCGCCGGGCTGCGGCAAGACCACCCTGGCCCGCCTCCTGGCGGACGCCTGCGGTGCGCACTGCATCCACTTCTCCGCCGTCAGTTCCGGCACCCGCGACCTCAAGAAGATCCTCCCGGACGCCCGGCGCCTGCGGCGCGGCGCCGTTCCGGTGGTGCTCTTGGTGGACGAGATCCATCACTTCAACAAGTCGCAGCAGGACACCTTTCTGCCGCACGTCGAGGCGGGGCTTCTGACCCTCGTCGGCGCCACCACCGAGAACCCGTCCTTCGAGCTCATCTCGCCGCTGCTGTCCCGTTGCCGCGTGTGTGTACTCCATCCCCTGACCGAGGACACCCTCGACCAGATCATCACCCGCGCCCTGGCCGAGCGCGGGCGGGGGCTATGGGACGGGGACATGGAGATGGACCCCGCGGCGCGCGCCTTGCTGGTGCAGCGGGCGCAGGGTGACGCACGGGTGGCCCTCAACGGGTTGGAGGGGGCGGTCACGCTGGCCCGCGCCGGCGGCGACGCGAAGCGTATCGAGTTGAGCCACGCGGAACAGGCCCTGCAGGTTTCGCCGCTCCAGTACGACAAGGCCGGCGAGGAACACTACAACCTGATCTCTGCCTTCATCAAGAGCCTGCGGGGCAGCGACCCCGACGCCGCCGTCTACTGGATGGTGCGCATGATCGAGGCAGGCGAGGACCCGCTCTTCATTTGCCGGCGCATGGTCATCTTCGCCGCCGAGGACGTGGGCAACGCCGATCCACGCGCCCTCCAGGTGGCCGTGGCCGCCAAGGACGCCGTGCACTTCGTCGGCCTGCCGGAGGGGCGGATCCCCATGAGCCAAGCGGCCACCTACCTGGCCACCGCGCCCAAGTCCAACTCCGCGTACCGCGCCCTGCTGGAGGCCACCCGCGACGTGCGCGAGCACGGCACGCTGCCCACCCCGCTCCACCTGCGCAACGCCCCCACCGGGCTCATGAAAGCATTGGGCTACGGCGCGGACTACCGTTATCCACACGACGAACCCGGCCACGTCACGGAACAGGAGCACCTGCCGTCCGAGCTCGAGGGCCGCCGCTACTACAAGCCCGGCGACCAGGGGTATGAACGGGTCATCCGGGAGCGCCTCGAAGCCTGGACCGCGTTGAGGAAACGGAGCACCACACCAGGTCCTTCTTCGTCATTCCCGCGAAAGCGGAAATGACGCTTCAGGGTGCTTGGCGGCTCTCCAGTTCACGGCGGACGGCACGCACCTTGTCCAGAAATCGTTCCGTCACTGCCTTGCCTTCCTCGTAATTGCGAATGACACGGGGGGTTATCAGGATGACCAGCTCGGTTCGATCCGAGCGTTCCAGGTCGGTGCGGAAGAGTTGTCCTAGCACGGGGACGTCCATGAGCAGGGGAATGCCGACCCGCGTCTTGCGCCGGTTGTCGGTGATGATGCCGCCGATGACCAGGGTCTGTCCGTCCTGAAGCACGGCGGTGGTCTCCGCGTCCCGTATGTTGAAGGCATCGAAAGTCTGGTTCCCTACCGCGACCCGTTCGCCGACGTCGCTGACCTCGACCCGCACCTGGAGGTTCACCATGCCGGCGTCGCTGACCCGCGGGACGATGGTCAGTATCCGCCCGACGTTCCTGAACTGGATGGTGGTGGTGACGGCTTGCGCCTCTTGCGACACCACGGTCCCGGTGGCCACGGGCTGCTCGCTACCCACGCGGATCCGAGCCGGGCGGTTGTCCAGCGCCAGCAGATGCGGGGACGACAGCACCTTGACCCGCGCGTCCTGCATGAGCGCGTTGACGAACATCCGGAATTCGCGGCCCGCGTCGACGATGGACGTGAACCCGGATTCGAGGGCCTGAAAACCGGCGCCCAAGGGCGCGCCGGCGGTGTTCCCCTCCGCCTCGGAGGGCGGGGGAAAGCCCCCTTTCGACAGGGCATGCTCCACCCCCAGCGCGAACTCGTCGGCGAGCGTCACCTCGGCCACCAGCACCTCCATGAGCACCTGGCGGGGAACGGCGTCCAACTCCGCCAGGACCTCGGCAAGTTGAAGGTATTGCCGGCGCGTGGCCAGGATCACGAGTGAGTTGGTGGCGGGCTCCGCCACCACGCGTACGCTTTCGACGTCTTCGTCCGTCGCCGGCGGGGTATCCATCGAGGACTCCGTACTCACCCCTGCCGAACCGGACCAGAGACGGAACGCTCCGGCCGGGTCTCCGCCGACGGGTGAGGCGCTTTCCGGGACAAGAGATCCCCCGGGGCCGGGGTCTCGCCCGAAACCCGTGGTTCCCGTCGCGTCGTCCGGTTCCCCGCCGCCGGACAAGTCAGGCAGGTCGTTGAGCCGGCGCCGCGCCGACAGGGACTTCGTCTTCCCGGCGGGGCGCTTCCCGGCATCGTACAACCGGTTGAGCACTTGCGCGAGCGCCACCGCGTCGCCGTTCTCCACGGGCCGGATGAACACCTTCCGCCCTCCGGTCCGGCTCGCGACGTCGAGGCGTTCGAGCCAGCGTCGAACGTAGCGCCACGCCGCTTCGCTGTAGGCGACCACCAGGAGCCGGTTGATCCTGGGCAAGGGCAGAAACCGGGCGGCGAACGCATCGCCCTGCATCTCGGCGGCGGCGAAAAGGCGCATGGCCGCGGACAACTCGCGCGCGAGATCTTGTGCCGCGGCCGCCCTGGGCTCGTACAGGTCCATGCGCGTGCCCGCGAACACCTCGACGTCGATCAACTCCATGATCTCAACCAAACGGCGAATGTTTGACGGCAGGTCGACAATAACCAGATAGTTGCCGCGCGCGTGCTCGAGTATCGTCCCGCCCTCGCCGAGGAACGGCGCGAGAAGCCCCTTCATGGCCGCCGCCGGGAAGAACCGGACCGGCGCGATGCGCATGGCGAATCCCGCATCCCGACCGCCGGAGGGCGAAGCGGCCCCGAGCCCTTTGGCAACGGTGGTGATCCGGTAAAGGTCGCCGCGCTTGATGGCAACGGCGTCGTGGATGCGCAGCAGTTCGTGGAAGATCGGCAGCAGGTCGGCACGCCCAACGGGCCGGCCGCTGAAGATGGTGACGGCGCCCCGAACGTCCGGGTCGATGGTGAAATTGAAGCGCAGGTGGCGCGCGAAGACGTGAATGACCTCGACCAGATCGGCGCCGTCGAAGTTCAGGGTCACCGTGCCGGCGTCATCGGCGCGCTCGCCTCCGGCCTCGCGCGCCACCGCACCGGAGGCTTCCACCACCACCTCCGCCGGCTGGCTCCGCGCCGGCCAGTCGTGCAAGAAAACCCCTGTCAGGAGCCATGCGACAATCCACAGCGTCTTGAAGGTCATGGCCCGTTGGAGACGCAAAATACGGGCCGTTCAGGTTCCCAGGCCAAGAAAGTCGAACTTGAAGCCGACGCTCGTCCGGTCCGGGTTGGTGCGTTGCTCCACGGACAGGGTCAAGGTCCAGCACCGGCACTCGGAGAGATACTTGATCCCCAGCTCGTTTTGCGCCCACCGGCCCGCCGCGCCGTCGTAATTGCCGTCGTAAAGCAGCAGCATCCGGTCCGTCGCCCGCAGCACGGCGCCGGCGTGAAAGCCGTTCAAGGCATCCCGCGGCATGCATCGTGGGTCCGAGGGGCAGTCCGCCAGGAGATCAAGATCGGCGTGGCGCGCGAGGGGCGACAGGACGTTCGCCCGAATGAACCGATACCCGAGGGACACGCTGCTGGGTCGCTGGAAATCCCGGTCGGACACCCTCGTTTCCACGGGCGCGACATCGGAAAGCGAGACCTCCAGGGCGGCCCGCCGGAGGTTCCACGGACCGGGTTCCATGCCCATTTCCAGGGACGCGTACAGGCGTTCGACGGGATCCAGTCGCACGCCGAAGCCCACGTCCGCGAGACCGTCCTCACCCGCGCGCGCCTTGTCGACGTCGAGACTGGCCGTGACAGAGGCGCGGGCGAAGGGCGCGACGGCCGGCGGGGACGCGCCCCCGTCGGGTTCCCGGGAGCCGCCGTCGTCCGGAGCCGGCCCTCGCTTCCCCCCGAGTGCGCCCCAGAAGCGGTTGTTCAATGCCACCGTCAGCAGGTTGCGGCGCCGGACGCGGTCGACCGGATCCCAGATCGGCAGCTCGTCCTGATCGGTCGCGGGAATGAACAGGTACTCCACCGCGGGCTCCAGCACGTGCCGGACTCGGTTCCAGCCACCCAGACTCCAGTCGTAGGTCCGGCTCAGCGCCGTGGTCAGTCGCCAGCCGAGTTCCACCAGCTCGCGCGAACCGTTGCGGGCCAAGCCGCCGGTGTCGCCGTGGCGCGCGGCGGTGAACCCGCCTTCGATCGAATCGAGCCGGTAGAGGGTCTCGCGCAACGCCACGCGGGTGTCCATGCGGAAGTGACGCACCGGAGCCGCGCGCCAGGTGAGCTCGGGCCGCACGTCCACCCGCAAGCCGTCCGACCCCTGCTCGCGCCGGTAGTGGGTCAACCCCACGTCCCACTCGAGGTCGAGACCGTACCCGAGCCCACGGCCGCCGGTGAGGGAAAGGTGGGGGACCCGGTGCAGCGCGTGCTCCTGCGGCTGGACGAGGTCCTGGACGTAGTCCACCCCCCCGGTCAGCACCATGTCCGTCCCATGCCACCGAAAGCCGAGTCGTGACGCGCTGTACCGGCTCGAACGCAGGACGTCTTCCTCTTCCGCCCCGGAGACGAAGAACTCCGCCAGCTCCCGCGGCGCGACGCTGTCGCTGTACAAGGCGATGTCGCTGAACGTCGCCCACCCGGCCGGAAGCCGATGACGGTGGGTCCAGCGCGCGCTCCAGCGGTCGAGAGGAATCGCCGGGTCCGCGATGCCGGTGTCGTGAGCGGGGGTCGATCCGCGCATGCGCTCGCTGAAGTATGAGAGCTCCAACCTGCCGGCGGCGTTCCGGTCCAGGATGGTGCGATACTGCGCGCTCATGCCGACGCGCGTCCTCGACTCGACGGCGAACTCGAAGGTGGCGTCGTTGCTCTTGTCCAGCGCCCAGAAGAACGGTTGCCGGTAGAGGAACCCGTCGCGGCGGGACCAGCCGAAGGAAGGTATCAGGAACCCGGTGGTGCGCTCCGTGAGATAGGGGAACGACAGATAGGGCAGGTACAGTACCGGGACGTCGTAGACGTAGAAGGTGGCGTCATCCACCACCGCCTTCGCCCCCTCCTCCAACCGGAGCCTGCCGGCGCTGATGCGCCACGGCGAAGCGCCCTCTTCGCACAGGCACGTGGTGAAGCGTCCGTCGCGGATCTCGTAGGTCTGCCCCGTGAATTTCTCTACCCGGCTTCCGCCGAGACGGATGCCCCCCTCCTGGATGAACATCTCGGCGTCGCGTATCGTGGCCGTCTCGTCATCGAGGTTCATCTCCAGCTCGGCGGCCCGAAGCCGGTAACGGGGATCCTCGAGGCGCACGGATCCCTCCGCCCGCAGCGTGCGCCGAGCATGGTCGAGATCCACCGTGTCGGCGCCGAAGACCGTCGCACCCCGCCGGATCTCCACGCTGCCGCTCGCCCGGACCGTGTCGCGGGTCGTCTCGATGGAGTCTTCCGCCGAGACCTCGATGCGTTCTCCGGTTCCCGGGGACTGGGCGTGAGCGAGAGCGACGGGGAGGAGGGTGCACCAGCACGCCGCCGCCCACGCCGCCAGATATGGACGCCACAGAAGCATGATCGATGCCGCCGACTCGCACCGGGCCGCCGCGTGACACTAGCGGCGCGAACCCGTCTCGGACGCGCTCGTGTCCTGGTTCCTCACGGTCCCACGCCGACCGCGCAACACCGCGGCACGCACGGCGCCCACGAGGTACAACGACCCGGCCACGAGAATCGGATCATCGCGCCGCGCGCGGTCCGTCATCAACATGGAGACGGCGTCGACGGGGTCTTCCACCACCGTCGCCGGCAACCCCGGCCGCACGGCCGCGCGGAGGGCCTCCAGCCCCGCCCCCCGCGGCGACGGGTTGCGGGTCAACACCACCTCCCGGGACACGGCGCAGAGCGCCCCCAGCATGGACGGCCAACCCTTGTCCCCCATGCTGGCGAACAAGAGGCGCACCTTGCCGTTGCCGAGGAGACCGCGGACCTCGCTCACCAGCGCCTCGACCCCGGCCGGGTTGTGGGCTCCGTCCAGCAGCACCGGGGGTCTTCCCGGCAGAAACTCGAAGCGCCCCGGCCAGCGCACCGACGCAAGGCCCGAGCGGACCGCCTTCGCGTCCGCGGGGAGGACCGCGTTCAGGGTTTCCAGCGCCGCCAGCGCGACACCGGCATTGTGCCGTTGATACCCGCCGCGCAGGCCCGGGCGCAAACCTTCCAGGCGCCACTCCCGGCCGTGATAGTCGAACCGGTCCGGTGGACGCGGGACGACCGAGAAATCCTTGCCCCACTCGCGCATGGGCGCTTCCCGTTCGCGCGCGATGCGGTGCAGCATGCGCTTGGCGGCCGGCGGCAAGGCGCCGCACACCACCGGGACTCCGGTCTTGATGATGCCGCCCTTCTCCCGCGCGATGTCTCCGATGCGCGTACCGAGGAAGTGTTCGTGGTCGCGGGAGATCGTGGTCACAACGCAAACGCTCGGCCGCACGACGTTGGTGGCGTCCAGCCTGCCGCCCAGCCCCACCTCCACCACCGCCGCGTCCACCTCCCGCCGCGCGAAGTGCAGGAAAGCCATGACCGTGACGAACTCGAAGAACGTGAGCGCGATGGAGGCTTGCCGGGTCCTGCCGGCGACCTCCCGCACCAGGGAGGTCACCGCGGCCTGGGTGATGGGCCGCTTGCCGACACGGATCCTTTCGGTGAACGACTCCAGGTGAGGCGAGGTGTAGAGGCCCACGCGGTGGCCCTGGGCGGACAGGACGGCGTGGATCATCGCCGCGGTGGAGCCCTTGCCGTTGGTCCCGGCGACGTGACAGACGCGGAAGCGGTGCTGGGGATCTTCGAAGAGCGCCAGGGCCGCGGACACGCGTTCGAGCCGCAGGTCGAACCGCAGGCCGGTCTCGCGGCCGCTGAGACCGTAAATGAGGTCGAGACTCTTCCGGTACGCGTTCACGACGGGCTCACCCCGCCTTGGCTGCCGCGATGAACTCCTTCATGCGCGGGTGGTCCTTGCGGCCCGGAGCGGCTTCGACTCCGGTGCACACGTCCACGCCGAAAGGTTTGAGCTCGCGCACCGCCGTGCTCACGTTGTCAACGCCGAGCCCTCCGGCGAGAATGACCGGCCGCGCCAGGGAAACCGTCAGCCAGCTCCAGGTGAACGCGGCGCCCGAGCCCCCGAAGCCCTCGCTCCAGGAGTCGAGCAGGTAGAAGTCCGCCGGATACTCGCCGATCCGTGCCAGGGTCTCCGGGTCACGCACGCGGAACGCCTTGATCACCTTGAGAGGCCAGCGGGCGCAGTAGTCACGCGCCTCGTCGCCGTGGAACTGCACGGCGGTGAGGCCGGCGCCCCCTCTTGACCGGCATGATCCGAGCACGGCCTTCACGTGTTGCCGCGACTCGTTGACGAACAGCCCGGCGGTACAGATCCCGGCGGGCAGATCCCGGAGGATCGCGGCGGCGTCTTCCGGCTCGATGTAGCGGGGACTGGGCGGATAGAAGTTGAAGCCCAACGCATCGGCGCCGTACTCCACCGCCTTGAACGCATCCTCCGCGTTGGTGACGCCGCAGATCTTAACCTTGACCAGGGACACTAGCCGTTCCGAGAAGCTCCGCGAGCTTGACTCCCGGATCGGGAGCACGCATCAGCGTTTCACCCACGAGGAACACCCGGCCGCCGGCGGCCTCGATGCGCTCGACATGGGCCACATCCTTGATGCCGCTCTCGCATACCGCCAGCACGTCCGGCGGTATCCGGGGCAGGAGCGATTCGGCGACCGCGAGATCCACCTTGAAGGTGCGCAGGTCGCGGTTGTTGATGCCGATGATGGAGGCGCCGATCCTCAGGGCGGTATCCAGCTCTCGCTCCGAGTGCACCTCCACCAGAACGTCCAGAGCCAAAGAACGCGCTTCCGCGTGCAGGGATTCCATGGCGCCGTCGTCGAGCATGGCGGCGATCAGGAGGACGGCGTCCGCGCCGAAGCCGCGCGCCTCCACGAGATGGTAGGGGTCCAGCACGAAGTCCTTTCTGAGGAGGGGCAGGGCGACTTTCTCCCGGATTTCCGAGAGGTACAGCAGGGAGCCGTCAAAGAAGCGCTCCTCGGTGACCACCGAGAGAGCCGTGGCGCCGCCGGCCTGGTAGCGGGTGGCGATGCCGACGGGGTCGAAGTCCTCGCGGATCACTCCTTGGGAGGGCGACGCCCGCTTCACCTCGGCGATGACGTGCCGGGCGGGGCGGGACAGCGCCTCCCGGAAGCCCCGGCGCGGTTCGTGGTAAAGCACGCGTTCCATCAGCGCCTTGACCGGGAGTTGCCGGCGGCGCGATTCGAGCGACCCGCGGACGTGCGCCGCAATCCGTTCGAGAATGTCGTTGCTCGGGGTCTGGGCGCCGTTATGCTTCATTGGTCAGCCGGATCAGGTGTTCGAGCTTTCCCATCGCGGCTCCCGAATCGATGCGTTCCCGTGCCACGTCGACACCTTGTGCGATGGTGTCCGCGCGCTCGCTCACGCACAGCGCCGCGCCGCTGTTGAGCAGCACCACGTCCCTCGCCGGACCCGGTTCCCCCTTCAGGACCGCCGTGACGATGGCGGCGCATTCCGCCGGGTCGGCGGCGGTGAGCCGCCCGGCCGGACACGTCTCGAAGCCGAACTCCTCGGGGTGAAGCGTGTAGCGGGCAACCTCCCCATCCCTCCATTCCGCCACCGACGTGGGACCACCGAGCGAGATTTCGTCGAGGCCTTCGTCGCCGTGCACCACCATGGCGCGCTCGCTGCCGAGGTTGCCGAGGACTTGCGCCACGGTTTCGATGAGCGCGCCGTCATAGATGCCGAGGAGCTGATGGCTGGCCCTGGCGGGGTTGGTCAGAGGACCCAGGAGGTTGAAGATGGTGCGGATGCCGAGCTCGCGGCGCGGCGCCACGGCGTACTTCATGGCCTCGTGCATCATCGGCGCGAACAGGAAACCCAGCCCGACCTCGCGCATGCAGCGTTCCACCGTTTCCTTGGGAACGTCGATCTTCACCCCGAGCTCGGCCAGGACGTCCGCGCTGCCGGAACCGCTGGAAACCGCCCGGTTGCCATGCTTGGCCACGGTGATGCCCGCGGCCGCCACCACGAACGCCACCGTGGTGGAAATGTTGAAGGTGTTCTTGCCGTCGCCGCCGGTGCCGCAGGTGTCCAGCACACAGTCCGGGCCTGCCTCGACGTGCAACGCCTTCTCGCGCATCACCCGGGCGGCGCCCGTGACCTCCTCGACGGTCTCGCCCTGGATCCGCAGCGCCGTCAGGAACCCCGCCACCTGAATCGGCGTCGCCTCTCCCGTCATGACCTGGTTCATGACGTCCACCATTTCCGGCTCGGTGAGGTTGGCGCCGTCCACCAGGCGGGCAATGGCTTGCTGGATGTTCATTGGGTCCTCGTGAGCATCACGTCGTACTTGTCCTTCTTGAGTCGCTGCAGGTCGGTCATGGCTTCCTGCCGGCTTCCGTACCGCCCGACGCGCACCCGGTAGAACGTCGTCTGGTTGAGCCGGCCGGACGTGACATAGGCCTCGTAGCCGCGCTTCTTCAACTCCGCCGCCATGTTGTCCGCCAGCGCCCGCGTCTTGGCGGCCGCCACCTGAACGGTCCACGGAGTCTGGTCGTCGCCGGCGGGCGGGCTCTGGACGGGAGCGCCGGCCTCGGGCGGCTCCGGTTTCGTCAACGTTTCAGGGAAGGTCAGTTCCAGGTCGTCGCCGGACGCGCCCGGCTTGACCGGCAACCTCACGCCGTCGTCGCCCTTGCTCACGAGCTTGCGCTCCTCGATGCTCTGTCCGATGAGGATGCCGAAGAAGAAGATGACGGCCGCCGTGACGACAAAAAGCGATGCAACGCCGAAGAGTTGCCCGCGACTGAAGTAGACGCTGCCGCGGTTCCTCGCCTTTCGATGGTTGGCCATAGACACCAATGACCCGCGCGCCAGCGGTTGTCCGAAGGATGTGGCCGCGGCGCGCGCCGGCCCGGGACCGCCCTCAGGTCCCGCGCGTGGTGGACGATTCGCCGGCCGCGTCGCCCCCGTCCGCCGGCTCGACGGCGGCCTCGCCCGAGGCCGGCATCAACTCGATGATGGACAGCGGTGCGGCGTCGCCCCGACGGCGGCCCACCTTGACGACGCGGGTGTAGCCTCCGTGACGCTCCTGATAGCGCGGCCCCAGCTCGTTGAACAAACGCGCCACGACGGCCTTGTCCTGAACGAAGGCCAGCGCCTGGCGACGGGCGTGGAGGCTTCCGTCCTTGCCGAGCGTGATCAACCAATCGGCCCACCGCCTGAGCTCCTTGGCCTTGGCGTCCGTGGTCGTGATGCGGTCGTGCCGCAGCAGCGACGTGGCCATGTTGCGCAACAAGGCGTGCCGGTGGCTCGCGCTACGGTTCAGCTTTCTGCCGGTCTTCAAGTGCCGCATGGCCTACGCTGTCTCCTTCTGCTCGGCCTGCTTGCGGGCTTCCAGCTCCTCGCGGCTCGGGAAGTGGTCCAGCCTCATTCCCAGTTCCAGCCCCAGCTCGCCAAGCAACTCCTTGATCTCGTTGAGCGACTTCCGCCCGAAGTTCTTCGTCTTGAGCATCTCCTGCTCGGTTTTCTGCACCAACTCGCCGATGTACTTCAAGTTGGCGTTCTGCAGGCAGTTCTGCGCCCGCACGGAGAACTCCAGGTCCTCCACCGCGCGGAAGAGGTTCTCGTTGAGCGTACCGGCCTCCGCCACCGCCTCGACCTCCGCCATCTGCGGTCCCTCGGCGAACTCGGCGAAGATGGAAACCTGGTCCTGCAGAATCCGCGCGGCGTACGCGAGCGCGTCCTCAGGCTTTTCGCTGCCGTCCGTCCACACCTCCAGGACCAGCTTGTCGTAGTCCGTGCGCTGGCCGACCCGTGCATTGGTGACCGTGAAATTGACCTTGCGAATGGGTGAGAACACGGCATCCATGAAGATCGTGTCGACCGGCAGTTCCTCTTCGCGGTTACGCTCGGCGGGCACGTATCCCTGCCCCGCGCGCACGACCATGTTGGCGTTCAGGCGGCCCTCCTTGGAAAGGAACGCGATGCGGTGCTCCGGGTTGAGCACCTCCACCTGCGCGCTCCGGACGATGTCTCCGGCCAGCACCTCGCTGGGCCCCGTTGCATCGATACGAATGACCTCCCGATCCGTGTCGTGCAGCTTGAGCCGCACCTCCTTCAGGTTCAGGATGATCTCGGACACGTCCTCCGTGGCCCCTGGGATGGTGGAAAACTCATGCAGCGCATTCTCGATCTGAACGGAAGTGATGGCGGCGCCCCTCAGCGACGAAAGCAGGATGCGGCGCAGACTGTTGCCGATGGTCTGGCCGAAGCCTCGTTCGAAGGGTTCGCCGGCAAACTTCCCATAGGTCGAGCTCAGGCTCTTCTCGTCAACCTCGATGCCTTCCGGCTTGATCAGTTCGCTCCAGTGCTTGGACATGGGATCTCCAACACGGTTCATCGCCGGTTACTTGGAATACAACTCAACGATGAGCTTCTCGTTGATGGGCGTCGTGATGTCGCCGCGGCTCGGGAGCATCCTGACCGTGCCGGAGAAGTTCTCCCGGTCCACCTCGATCCAGTCAGGCACGCCGCGCCGCTGGGCTCCTTCCATGGCGGTGAGCACGCGCTCGGACTTGCGGCTCTTCTCCGCCACCGCCACGACGTCGCCGACACCCACGCGATAGGAAGGGATGGTCACCCGGCGGCCGTTGACCCGCACGTGGCCGTGCCGGACAAGAAGGCGAGCATCTCCCCGGGAACACGCGAAGCCGAGACGGTAGACGACGTTGTCGAGCCGTCTTTCGAGGATCACCAGCAGGTTCTCGCCGGTGATGCCGCGGGATTTTTCCGCGCTCTCGAAGCTTCCCCTGAACTGCTTTTCGAGCAGCCCGTACATCCGCTTGACCTTCTGCTTCTCCCGGAGCTGGAGGCTGTACTCGGAAAACTTGAGCCGCCTCTGTCCATGCTGGCCTGGAGGGTAGTTGCGCCGTTCGATGGCGCACTTGTCCGTGTAGCACCGCTCTCCCTTGAGAAACAGCTTCAGGTTCTCTCGCCGGCACAGCCGGCATACCGGGCCATGATACCTTGCCACTGACGATCTCCTCTCAAACGCGCCTGCGCTTGGGCGGCCGGCAGCCGTTATGGGGGATGGGGGTCACGTCCTTGATCAGGCTGACGTTCAATCCCGCCGACTGAAGCGACCGCAACGCCGACTCCCGCGCCGAGCCCGGGCCGCGCACGTAGACCTGTATGGAATGCATGCCGTGATCCATGGCCTTGCGCGCCACGTTGTCCGCGGCCTGCTGCGCCGCGAAGGGCGTTCCCTTGCGCGATCCCTTGAAGCCGATGGCGCCGGCGCTCGACCATGCCACCACGTTGCCCTGGGGGTCCGTGATGGTGATGATCGTGTTGTTGAAGGTGGAGTGGATGTGCGCCACCCCCTCGGCGATGTTCTTCCGTCCGCGCCGTTTCCTCGGCGCCCGCGCGTCGCGCGCTCTCTTCGCGGCCTGGGCCATGGATGCTCCTGTTCTGGTTTCAAGCCCGTCCTTCGACTCCGCTCGTGTATCGGTCAG
>JAJDXX010000250.1 GCA_022823055.1 Candidatus Binatia bacterium
GAATTGAAGTGCGATAAGCCCGAAAAACTTTCGTCTTGCATTACACACGCTCGGGTGGATGTGTACCGTCGCGCGCCGCCCCACCACCCCTGGATTCCCGCTTCCGCGGGAATGACGTTTCGGGGGGCGGTGCGTCTTGCCGGGGAGGGCGAGATATGAGAAGCGTCAAACAGGTCCTTTGCAACAGGAGGGCGCACCATGCATTCCCGAACTCGCTCATTCGCCGCCGCACGGGTTCTCGGGCTCAGCTTCGCGTTGGCCTTCGCCGCCTTGACGGGCGCGCATGAAGCCCAATCCGACCTCCTCGACCCGGCAGAGGTCACCAACCAGGAATACCGCCGGTTCATTCACGCCACCGGCCGCCCGGCGCCGGAGCACTGGACGGAAGGCACGCACCCCGAAGGCTCGGCGTCCTATCCCGTGGTGCTGGTGACTTGGCACGACGCGGTGGCCTATTGCCAATGGGCGGGTGGAAAGCGGCTGCCCACCGTGGCCGAATGGCTTGCGGCGTGCAACGGCGGCAACCTGAACAAGCACGGCGACGTCTGGGAATGGACCTCTACCGAAGTGGGAACGGAAGGAGACTCGTTCAAGGCCCTGTGCGGACCCATGAGCGAGTGTGACTGCACCCACCAGTATCGCCCCCACTGGCGGAACGCGGTGAAGGGGTTCCGGTGCGCTGGAAACCGTTCACCGGTAACCTTCGAACGCCACCGGCCCGGCCGGGCGGCGTGGGCCGCAGCACCGTCTCCGGATTTCCGGGACGGGCCCACGCTGTCTGGCCGCTTTTCGCGCAGCCAGCCAGCTAGACCAGCCGGCTCTCCGGGAACATGAAGGAGCGGATGGTGACCGGGATGACCTCGGTGACGCCCATGGCGTTGCCGACGTCGATGAAGTCCAGGTCGCCCACGTCGATGCCGTCGACGGCGATGACCTCGGGCGCGACCTTCAGCTCTTCCTTGAGGATGCCGCCGAGGGACTTGGCCACGTCCATGTCCAGGATCAGGAAGACGTTGAGTTCGGGATCCGACGGATTCTCCGCGCCGTTGACCACCGCGGCGATGCCTTCGGCCACGCGCCGGATGTACTTGTAGTTGGGCACGCCCTCCAGTCCCAGGGCCAGGGCGAGACCCGGTTTGAACTTCTCCAGGTCGAACTTGGCCAGCGCCGTCCGGATCGTGCCCTGGACGTCGCACTCCTCGTCGATGAGCGCCTTCACCACCTGCAGGCCGTAGACCGGCAGCGGCGTCTCGCTGGAGATGTAGCTGGTGTTGCCGCTGGCCTGGATGGTGTACTCGCCCGCGCCGATGACGGTGGCTCGGATGCCCTCCGTGGGCTCCTTGACCAGGTCCGCCCGGTTAAGCTCCGCGATGTGATCACGGATCTCCTTGCCCAGGAAAGGTCCGACGTCGCCGTAGGATGGGGTGTCGTGGTCGTAGACGTGCTCGGACACGCCGCCGGAGAAGACGATGTGGTCGATGCTGCCGAGGCCCTCGTAGTCCGGTAGCTGATCGGTCACCAGCAGGTGCGCCTCCAGGTCGGACAGCGGCTTCGCCTGGATCACGTTGAAGAGGTAGTTTCCCATGTACGCGGCGAACGCTCTCTTGACGTCCTCGGTAATGGTCTGACCCACCTCCACCGGCGTGCCCAGCTCCTTGGTGATGAACCTGGCCGGGAGCTCCACCCGCGTCACCACGTCGTCTTCATCGAACGCGATGAGACGGGCGCCCACGCTGATGGCCGCGGTCTGGGTTACCGTACCGTCCCGGATGACGGACAGCTTGGTGGTGCCGCCGCCCATGTCGATGTTGAGCACCGTGGCGCCGGCCGATTTCGACAGGTCCACCGCGCCGCAGCCGTAGGCCGCCAGCAGCGCCTCGTGGTTGGGTCCGGCGGAGGCGCAGATGAACTTGCCCGAGTCCTTGGCGAAATACTCGAGGATGGGGCGGGAGTTCTCCTTGTTGAGGGCCTCTCCGGTGATCACCACCGCGCCGGTGTCGATGTCGTCATGGGTGTAGCCGGCCACGCGGTAGGACTCGTGGATGAAGTCCTCCACCTTGGCCGTGTCGATGAGCGTGCCGGAGCTGTACGGCGTCAGCATGATGGGCGAACGGTACAGCACCTCCCGGTCGGTGACCCTGAACCGGGCCGAGAGCCCGGCCCCCTCCCGCCTGAGGGTCAGATGGGAGAACACCAGGTGCGAGGTGGAGGAGCCGATGTCGATGCCCACGCTGGTGAGCGAGAACATCTCGACACCTTCGATGTCCTCCACGATGGCATCGGGGCCGGGGTGAAAGTGTTCGGGATTGTCGGCGTCGTCGTGCATGGCTTGCTGTCTCTGGTTCCCTCGGACCTACTGTTTTCCCATCCCCTTGGACCACTCGTAGTCAGGGTTGGTGTAGGCCTCCTCGTGCATCAGGCTCGTGGTGCCGCGCTTGGCCAGCTCTTCCTCGAACTTGGCCCGGATGAACGGATCCTCGTCCGGATACTCGATCTGGTCCTTGGCCCGGTCCTCCACCTTCTCCGCGTAGCCGTGGAACTGCATGGGCGGATGGAAGGCGAGGTAGCGCGCGGGCGTGGCGCCGGCGTTGAAGTGCTGGTGGAACCACTTGTTGGGCGGCACGAAGACGCTGGCCTCGTGCCAGGGAACCACGATTTTGTCCTTGCCCTCTTCCCACAGGATCGAGTAGCCCTCGCCCGCGGGAATCACGATGACCCGACCGGGGCCGTGGCGGTGCGCCTTCTTATAGGTGCGCGCCGCGAACACCGACATGTGGCAGGAAAGCTCCGAGTTGGGGAACTCGATGAACACGCTGTGGCCCCCGGCGCCGCGCTTCTTGTTCTCGTCCAGCTTGTCCCAGGCCCTCATGTCCGGGAAGAAGTTGCCGTACCAGTAGACGCGCCGGTTCCACACGTTCCACTTGCCCGAGTCCGTGACCATCTTGGCCTCGGAGTAGAACTCGCCTTCCTCGGAAGCGATGACGTCCTGGCCGGAGAAGGGGTTGTCGAAGAAGAACTCCGGGTCTCCGACGGAGGACATGGCCAGCGGCAGGTAGTTGTAGTGCAGCAGGCGGACCACCTTGTCGCCCTGCATGTTGTTGATGGTGTAGTGGTAGTTGCGGGGGACGATGAACATGCTGTTGTTCTGCCACTCGAAGGTCTTCTTGGTGCCGTTGTCGTCACGCCACACCGTGGTGGTGCCGCGGCCCTCGACCACGTAGCACACCTCGTCGAGGGCGAACCGCACCGGCGGGCTGGACTCCCCGGGAGCGATCTCCTGGATCCAGGCTCCGGTGACGCCTTCCTGACCCATGAGCTGCATGAAGGCCGCCTTGCACTTGCGGTCCTCCCACCATTCGAGGTCGCAGGTGCGCAGGTCCCCGATGAAATACCCCGTGTGGATCGGAAGTCCCAGGCCCTCCATCCAGTGGTCGTAGGTGAACTTGGTCTTCTCTGCTACGGCATCGCTGATATCTTCTCCCATGGTACCGCTCCTTGAATTGGATTTGGCGAAACGTGCTTGTCTTGTCCGGGGATCAGGTCCGGGGAACAAAAACGGGCCGGCGCCTGCCCGGCCCGATAAGACACAGATGTATATAGCGTCCCGCCGCACCGGGGGTCAAGACCGCGGCACGGGTCTTTCCCGGAGCGCCGCGAGACCGGCGAGGGACGCTCCGGCCCGCCAGGCTCTTGCTACGATTTGCAAACGATTTTCTTGATGCGACAAGGGGTTAGGATAAAATTTCGAGTTTGACAGGGACCGTTGTTCCTGAGAAGATTGCCGTTCGTGCACTGTCAGATTGCTTTTGTGTTCAGTGGGAGGGAGTCTCATGCCCGTCCTCAAGATGATCGAGTGTCCCGCCGATCTCAGGAAGCTCGCTCCTGAGCGGTTTCCGGAGCTCTGCGAGGAGATCCGGGAAGAGATCATCTCCGTCATCTCCAACGTCGGCGGGCACCTTGCCTCCAACCTTGGGGTGGTGGAGCTGACCGTGGCCCTCCACTACCTGCTGGACACGCCCAGAGACCTCATCGTCTGGGACACCAGCAACCAGGCGTACGCCCACAAGCTGCTGACCGGGCGCCAGGAGCAGTTCCACACCATCCGCCAGTACGACGGGTTGAGCGGCTTCTGCAAGCGCGAGGAGAGCGAGTACGATACCTTCAACGCGGGCCACGCGGGCACCGGCGTGTCGGCGGCCGTGGGTTTCGTGGAGGCGCGCGAGCAGCGGAAGCAGACGCACAAGGTCGTGTGCGTAGTAGGCGACGGGGCACTCACCTCGGGACTCACCATGGAGGGGCTTCAGCAGGCGGGCGGCCTGAAGCGCGACCTGCTGGTGATCCTGAACGACAACCAGATGTCCATCTCCAAGAACGTGGGCGCCATCTCCGCGTATCTGAACCGCACCATCACCGGAGAGTTCTTCGACCGCATCACCGAGGAGACCAAGCGGGTGCTGGGCAAGATGCCGCACATCGGCGAGCAGGTGCAGCGGCTGGCCGGCCGCGCCCAGGAGCTGGTCAAGGGGCTGCTGCTCCCCGGACTGTGGTTCGAGGAGCTGGGATTCCGTTACGTCGGCCCCATCGACGGCCACCAGTTCGAACACCTGCTGCCGACGCTGGAGAACGTGCTGAAGCTCGACGGGCCGACGCTGCTGCACGTGGTCACCAAGAAGGGCCTGGGCTACGGACCGGCCATGGACAACCCGGTGTGGTTCCACGCCAGCTCCCCCTTCGACCGCGACACGGGAAGGCCCAAGAAGAAGTCCACGACGCCCTCCTACAGCAGCATCGCCGTCAACACGCTCATCCAACTGGCCAGGGACGATCCGCGCATCGTCGCCGTCACCGCGGCCATGTCCGAGGGGACGGGACTGGCGGCGTTCGAGAACGTCTTCCCCGAGCGTCTCTACGACGTCGGCATCGCCGAGCAACACGCCGTGACCTTCGCCGCGGGACTCGCCGCCCAGGGCATGCGGCCGGTGATCCCCATCTACTCGACCTTCCTGCAGCGCGCGTACGACCAGGTGGTCCACGACGTGGCCACCCAGAACCTTCCGGTGACGCTCTGCATCGACCGCGGCGGCCTCGTGGCCGAGGACGGCACCACCCACCACGGCGCCTTCGACCTGGCCTACCTGCGGCACGTGCCCAACATGGTGGTGATGGCCCCGAAGGACGAGAACGAGCTGCAGCACATGGTCAAGTCGTGCGTCAGCTACGACCGGCCCGTGGCGGTGCGCTATCCCAGGGGCTCGAGCCTCGGCGTGGAAATGGATCCGATGCCGCAGGCGCTGCCGCTGGGCAAGGGGGAGCTCCTTCGGGAGGGGACGGACATCGCGCTCGTGGCCATCGGCGTGACCGTCCATCAGGCGGCGGAGGCGGCGGAACGGCTCCGGAAGGAAGGGATATCCGCCGCCGTGATCAACGCGCGCTTCGTCAAGCCGCTGGACGGAGACCTGATCGGCGCGGTGGCACGGGAGGTGAAATGCCTCCTCACGGTGGAGGAGTCCAGCGCCATGGGCGGATTCGGCTCCGCGGTTTTGGAACTTCTTTCGGAAAAAGGTATCATGAACATCCGAACCAAATGCCTGGGGTTGCCCGACCGGTACATCGAGCAGGGTCCCCAGGATCTGCTTCGCGAGAAGTACACCTTGACCGCCGACGGAATCCATCGACAGGCGAAGGAACTTCTCGCCCAGGTCGCCGGTCGGGCGGAGGTAGCCTGAAATAGCGCGGAGCTCAACTCGTGTTGCAGCCGCCCACTGCCTACATCGAAGGGTATGCCAAGGGTCGCCTGCACGATGAAGCGCTGGCGGACAACTACATCCGCCACACCACCATCGGCGACCCCTCCCTGGACCCGGTCTTGGAGGAGCTCTCCTCCATGAATCCCGGCCACCTGCACCGGTTCGTCGGGGCCGGCATCGAGCAGCACGACGAGGTGTTGCGCGAGGCCCCGAAGTCCTTGCGGGATTTCTTCGAGAACCTCGAAGACCCCCCCTGGCTCGACCACCAGGCCTTTCGTCCCGGGGTCCGCGCCTTCCACGCCAACGTGGATCTCATGCTCATCGCGTTCGTCACCGGCGTGCTGGTGGAGGGGTTCGCCACGCTCATCTCGAAATCCTTCTACATCACGGGTCGGGTGGGCTCGACCAAGAGACGGCTCCAGCAGAACAACCGCCAGCTCCTGGACATCTTCTTCCCCGGCGGCCTCAACCGGGACGGGGACGGATGGAAGCTTTCCACGCGGGTCCGCTTCGTGCACGCGCGGATCCGGAGTCTGCTGGCCAAGTCCGACGACTGGAACCACGAGGCCTGGGGTACGCCGCTGAGCGCCGCACACTTGGGTTTCGCCATCTCCGTGTTCTCCAGACTCCTGCTGGAATACGCGATCCTGTTGGGCGCGAAGTTCAGCAAGGAAGAGTATGACAGCGTCCTCGCCGTGTGGCGCTATGCCGGCTACCTCATGGGGATACCGGAAGCCATCCTGTATACCGACGGTCCTTCGGCCGAGAGGATGTACAAGATCGGCAAGCTCTGCGAGCCGGAACCGGACTCGGATGCGGCGGCGGTGGCGAACATGCTGATCGATTCCATTCCAAAGGTCGCCGACATCCAGGACCCGGCGGAGCAGCAACGAGTGACCGCCCTGGCCCGGCGCCTTTCCCGCGCGCTCATCGGCAACGAACTCGCCAACCATTACCAGTACCCCAAGACCACTACCTTCGGGACGCTGTTCATGTTCCGGATGAAGCAGCGCCTTCAGCGCATGCTGAAGAGCGACCAGCTCATAAGGTCGGGAAACTTCTCCCAGATGATCCAGATCTCCGTGTACGACGAGGGCGGACTGAGCTACAAGATGCCCGACCACGTCCACTCATCGAAGTCGAACGAGTGGTGACGACGCTTGTACCAGTGGCGTCCGTCCGATAAACGCTCCAACTCATGAAGCATCTCTCGCTCGACGCGTACATCGCCGCCGTCCTGCGGCACCGGTGGCTGGTGGCCGGGCTCGCCACGCTGGTCATGCTGGCGCTGAGCGCCGGCGTGCCACATGTCGTGGTCAAGAACGAGCATCGCGTTCTCTTCGGCGAGGGCAATCCGCAGCTCGAGGCCTTCGACGCCCTGGAGAACACCTACTCCGCCGCCAACTCCGCGCTCATCGCCGTGGCGCCGCGAGCGGGCACGGTGTTCACCCGCGAGGTCCTCGGCGCCATCGAAGACCTCACCGCCGCCGCGTGGGAGGCGCCCCATTCCACCCGTGTCGATTCCCTCACCAACTTCACCCACAGCGAGGCCGACGGAGACGACCTGATCGTCGGGCCGCTGGTGGAGGACGCCCCATCCCTGAGCGACGCGGACGTGGCGCGGGTCGAGAAGATCGCCCTGAGTTCTCCCGAGGCCGCCGGGCGCCTGGTGTCCCGCGACGGCCGGGTGGCGGGGCTGGTCATCACGTTCGTGCTGCCGGAGGACTCGGACCCGGCGGTGATCGAGATTACCGATTACCTCCGGAACCTGCTGGAAAAAGCCCGCGCCGACCATCCGGACGTCGACTACTACCTCACCGGCCTCGTGGTCATGAACCGCGCCTTCGCCCAAGCCACCGAAGACGACCTGGGAACCCTGGCTCCGCTGGTGTTCCTGATCATCATCACCGGCGCGGCGCTGCTGCTGCGCTCAGTCTGGGGCACCGTGTCCCTGGTCCTGGTGCTCGTGTTCTCGGTCAACACCACCATGGGGTTCGCGGGCTGGATGGGCGCGGTGTTCAGCCCCGCCAACGCCGGCGTGCCGATCATCGTCATGGCCATATCCGTGGCGAACTCGGTGCACATCGTCGCCGCCACCCTGTTGGGCATGAGCCGCGGGCTCGGCAAGGACGAAGCCATCGCCGAGGCGCTCAGGGCCGACGTCTATCCCGTCTTCATCACCGCCGCCACCACGGCCATCGGCTTCCTCAGCCTGAACTCCTCGGATTCGCCGCCTTTCCACGTGCTCGGCAACTTCGTGGCGTTCGGCGTGGGGTGCGCCTTCCTCTACGCCGTGACGCTGCTGCCGGCGGCGCTTTCCCTGCTGCCCCTGCGCGCGCCGCGCGCCCGCGCCGAGAGCCTGCCGTTCTTCGACCGGCTCGGCGCCTTCGTGGTGGCGCGCCGGCGGGCGCTGCTGTGGACCGTCGTTCTCGCGGCGGCGGCGCTGGCCACCGGCGTCCCCCGTATCCACCTCACCGACAACTGGACCCGGTACTTCGAC
This sequence comes from Candidatus Binatia bacterium, assembly GCA_022823055.1. Lineage (GTDB taxonomy): Bacteria > Desulfobacterota > Binatia > UBA9968 > JAJDTQ01 > JAJDTQ01. Next base: position 8,248 of record JAJDXX010000250.1, read on the forward strand.
GACCGCTACGAGTTCCGGCGTCACACGGACTTCGTGGTCGAGAACCTCACCAGCTTGAACACGCTGGAATACTCGCTCAAGGCGGAACGGGAGGGCGGCATCACCGATCCGGCCTACCTGCGGGCGGTGGATGCCTTCGCCGAGTGGTTCCGCAGCCAACCCGAGGTGAGCCACGTGCAGGCGTTCCCGGACATCATGAAGCGCCTGAACAAGAACATGCACAACGACGACCCGGCGTTCTACCGGTTGCCGGACGATCCCGAGCTCGCCGCGCAATACCTGCTGCTCTACGAGCTCTCGCTGCCCTTCGGGAGCGACCTGAACGACCGCATCGACGTGGGGAAGTCCGCCACGCGCATGACCGTGGTGGTCACCAGCTCGTCGTCGAGCGAACACCGCGAGCTCGATGCACGCGGGCACGCCTGGCTCCGCGCCAACGCCCCGCAACTCGCCACCGAGGCCACCGGCCTCACCGTGGTCTTCGCCCACCTGTCGAGACGCAACATCGAGAGCATGCTGCGCGGCACCATCGTCGCCATGGCCCTCATCTCGCTCATTCTCATCGGTGTCTTCAGGAGCGTGCGGCTGGGTCTCATCAGCCTCGTGCCCAACTTCATTCCCGCCATCATGACCTTCGGCCTGTGGGGCTGGCTGGTGGGCGAGGTGGGACTGGCGGCCTCGGTGATGGTCGCCATCTCCTTCGGCATCGTGGTGGACGACACGATCCACTTCCTCAGCAAGTATCTCAAGGCCCGCCGGGAAGGCCTCGCGGCCCCCGAGGCGGTGCGCTACGTCTTCCGCTCCGTGGGGCACGCGCTGTGGGTCACCACCGCGGTGCTGGCCGCCGGTTTCCTGGTGTTCGCGTCATCGGGATTCGAGGTGAGCTGGGCCCTCGGGCTCATGGTGACCAGCACGATTCTGTTTGCACTGGCGGGCGACTTTCTGCTTTTACCGACTCTGTTGATGGCCCTTGACCGGAGGGAAGCATGATTCACGTTCCGCCTCTTCGATGGGTGTCGTTCCTGCCCTGCCTCGCCTTGCTCGCGGGTCTCGCCGGACCGCCGGCGGCGCATTCGGAGACCCCGGAGGAGAAGGGACTGCGCATCGCCAAGGAAGCCCGGGCGCGCGGGAAGGGCTTCGGCAACTTCACCGCGCGCCAGACCATGACGCTGCGCAACAAGCAGGGACAGCAAAGCGTGCGCCAGGTCCGCATCAAGGTCCTGGAGGTGGCCGGCGACGGCGACAAGAGCCTGTTCGTGTTCGACGAGCCGAGGGACGTGAAGGGCACCGCGTTCCTGATCCACGGCCACCTCACCAAGGCGGACGACCAGTGGCTCTACCTGCCGGCGCTCAAGCGCGTGAAGCGCATCAGCTCTTCCAACCGTTCCGGCTCCTTCATGGGCAGCGAGTTCGCCTACGAGGACATGAGCATCCAGGAGGTAGAGCGGTTCACCTACAAGTACCTGCGCGACGAGCCCTGCGGCAAGCTGACGTGCACGGTCTCCGAGCGGTTCCCGACCGAGAAGCGGTCCGGCTACAAGCGCCAGCTCGTGTGGCAGGACAAGAACGAGCTGCGGGTGTGGAAGGTGGAGTACTTCGACCGCAAGAACGCGCACCTGAAGACCCTCACGCTGGAGAAGTACGAGCAGTATCTCGGCCGTTACTGGCAGGCCGGCCTGATGACCATGGTCAATCACCTCACCGGCAAGAGCACGGTGCTCGCCTGGACCGACTTCAAGTTCGGCACCGATCTCGATGACCGCGACTTCTCCCGGACGGGGCTGAAACGGATCCGTTGATGCTCGCTCCATCGCCGGCAAACCCCTCGCCCACGCGTGGTCAAGACCCGGCCGGGTTTGCAATGGCGCCGCGCCACACCACCGGCCGATGCCGGCTCGGGGCGGCCCTGATCATGGTCTGGTTTGCCGTGACGGTCCTTGGCGCTGGAGTGGCCGCCGCCGTCGAGATCGCGCACAGCGAACTGTCCGGACGCATTGCCGCGGAAGGCCGGTGGTTCTACCAGGACAACGCCCACCTCGGTCAGGATTCCCATAACTCCGGGTTCGTCGTCGAGCCGAAGCTCTACATCGAGGACGACGGGGGCCGCAGCCTCACGCTAAAGCCGTTCTTTCGCTACGACGCCGGGGACCCGGGCCGTACCCACGCCGACCTGCGCGAGGGCTATTTCCTGATCTTCGGCGAGGCCGGTGAAGGGGAATGGGAGCTGCGCCTCGGCGTCGACCGCGTGTTCTGGGGAGTGGCCGAGTCGCGCCATCTGGTGGACATCGTCAACCAGACCGACCTGGTCGAGCACCCCAACGAAGAGAGCAAGCTCGGCCAGCTCATGGCGCATGTCACCTGGGCCGGCGAGTGGGGCGCGCTGGAGCTGTTCGCGCTGCCGTATCACCGTCAGCGCACCTTCCCGGGCCGGTCGGGCCGGCTGCGCTCCCGGTTCGTGGTTGACGACAAGCATGTCACCTACGAGAGCGCGGCCGAGGACTGGCACGTGGACCTCGCGGCCCGGTACAGCCGGAGCGCCGGCCCCCTCGACCTCGGATTGAGCGTCTTCGACGGCACCAGCCGGGAGCCCAGCCTGCGCGTGCTGGTGGACCGGAATGGCCTGCCATTGCTGGCAAACGGTGAACCATCGCTGTTTCCGCACTACGAGCAGATCCGGCAGTTCGGCGTGGACGCCCAACTCACCATCGAGTCGTGGCTGCTGAAGCTCGAGGTCATCCACCGCACCGGCGCATCAAACCGGCTGGGACAGAGACAGGACTACGCGGCCTTCGTGGCAGGCGGCGAATACACGTTCAATGCGGTCTTCGACTCGAACGCGGACCTGGGGCTGCTCGCGGAATGGACCTACGACGGCCGCGGTGACGACGCCCCCAACGTCTTCAACAACGAAGCCTTCGCCGGCGTCCGGCTGGGTCTGAACGACGTGGAGGGCACCCAGATAACCGTGAGCGTACTGTGGGACCTCGACCACGCCACCCGCTCCCTCGGCGTCGAACTCACCCGGCGGCTTACCGACCGGTGGTCACTGGATGTCGCGGGAACCTTTTTCGTCGCCGTCGACAGGGACGATGTGAACTTCTACGACACCCGGCGCGACAGCTTTGTCGAGATGGGCGTGACGTACCATTTCTGACGGGCAACGGACCCTCCGACGCCCCTCGAATCGTCATTCCCGCGGAAGCGGGAATCCAGGCGGGGCGGGGAGGAAATGATCACGCCGGAGAGGGCGACTCGACGGTCAGTTCCCGCGGCAGCTTGAAGGTGACGTTCTCGTCGATGCCGTCGAGGCTCGTCAGGGTGACGTCGAACCCTTCGCGGAGCCGGTCCACCAGGCCCTGCACCAAGTCCTCGGGGGCCGAGGCGCCGGCGGTGAGCCCCACGGTCTCGGCGCCTTCCAGCCAAGCCGGGTCGAGGCCGGCAGCGTCCGGGATGAGGTAGCTGACGGTTCCGACTTCCTCGCCGATCTCCCGCAGCCGGTTCGAGTTGGAGCTGTAGTCCGCGCCGATGACCAGGATCACGTCGGACTCGGCCGCCAGAAGCCGCACCGCCGTCTGCCGGTTCTGGGTCGCGTAGCAGATGTCCTTGACGTCCGGGCCGAGGATCTCCGGGAAACGGGACTTCAGCGCCGCGATGATCTCGCGGGTATCATCCACGCTGAGGGTCGTCTGTGTCACGTAGGAAAGCTTCGCCGGGTCGGCGGGCTTGAGCTCCGCCACGTCCGCCAGATTGGACACCAAGTGAACCGTGCCGGGCACCTGCCCCATGGTGCCCTCGACTTCCGGGTGGCCGGCGTGGCCGATGAGCACCACCTCATAGTCCTGCCGCGCGTAGCGCTGCGCCTCCACGTGGACCTTGCTCACCAGCGGGCAGGTGGCATCGATCACCTGCAGGGCGCGGGCGTCGGCGGCATCCTCCACCTTGCGGGCGACGCCGTGGGCGCTGAACACGGTGACCGCGCCCTCCGGGATGTCGGAGACCTTCTCGACGAAGACCGCGCCCTTCTCGCGCAAACCGTCCACCACGTGCTTGTTGTGGACGATCTCGTGCCGCACGTAGACCGGAGCGCCGTAGATCTCGAGCGCGCGCTCGACGATGTCCACCGCCCGGACCACGCCGGCGCAGAAACCACGCGGTCGTGCCAGTACAACGCGCAAGGGTCGTTTCGCCACTGGAGTTCCTTCCTCTCTGACTCACTATGCAACAGCGGCACCCAAGGGTCAACGTTTCCGGCCGCTACGGAACACCCCCATCGATGGCGCGCGCCGCCATGTGGCCGGAGCGGACGGCGCTCTCGATGGTGGCGGGCAGCCCGGTGTCGATCCAGTCCCCCGCCAGGTACACGTTGGCGAAACGGCCGCGCGTGCCCGGACGGCGCTTCACCTGCGCGGGCGTCTGCGCGAACGTCGCCCGCTTCTCCTTGACGACCCGGTACGGCGGCAGCGGCCGCGGCGGGCACCCCAGGGCGGCGGCGACGTCGCGCCACGTCTTGCGGGCGATGACGTCGGCATCCTCGTCGACCATGCCGTCGGCCGCGCTGATGGTGATGGACGCGACGTCGCCGCGGACGAACAGCCATTGGGCCGTCCCGCCGATGAGCCCCAGGAACGGCAAGTCTTCCGGCAGGCCGCCGCGTTCCGACAAGCGGAAATGGGCGTTGACGATGGCGTGGCTCTCCTCGGGGACGGCGAGGTCCGGCACCAGGCTCGCCGCGACCTGCGGCGGCAGCGCCAGGACGACGCTGTCGCCGTCCTTCAAGGCCACCGCTTCGGTGCCGAAATCCAAACCCCGCGCCGCGCCGCCCTCGCCGGCGATGGCGCGCAACCGGGTGCCGAACCGGACGGCGGCGCCACGCCGGCGCAACAGCTCCAGCGCCGGGTCCACGAACGTCCCGGAGAGCCCGGTCAGGGCGATGCGCGGCCGGCAGGCGGCCTCTCCCTTGCCGAAGGTCTCGCGCAACACCGGCCACAGCAGACACGCGGCGCCGGTCCGCACCGGGCTGTTCAGCGCGGCCACCGCCAGCGGTTCCCAGAACCTCTCGAACAGGGAACCATGATCGCCCACGCAATCGGCCACGGTGCGGTCCGCGCCTGCCCGCGCGATACGGAGGCCGGAGAGGTACTCCAATGCGCGCGTGCCGGGCACGCGCCGGCGCGGGTCGAGAATCCACCAGGGCAACGGGCCGGCGTTGGGGCGCAGGCGCCAGCGCTCGCCCGTGCGGAGGTCCAGGAACGGGAAGCAGGCCGAAGCAGGCCCCACCAGCTCCTCGGCGGCGCCGATGGCCTCCAGGTAACGCATGGCGGAGCGGTTGCCGGTGAGCAGCAGATGGTTGCCGTTGTCGATGGCGCACCCGAGCCTGTCATCGAAGTAGGACCGGCAGCGCCCGCCGGCCTGCCCGCTGGCTTCGCACAGGGTCACTACGCGCCCCGCTCGCGCCAGCGAAACCGCGGCGGAAAGGCCGGCCAGACCGGCGCCGATGACGTAAGTCCGGGCCACGAAGAATGCCCGCGTCAGAGAAGGCCGTAGCGCAACGCGACCCACAGTTTGCGCGCCCGGCCAAGCCGCACCGGCCGGTCCATACGCGTCCAGCCACGGTCTTCCAGGAGCCGGAGCGTCTCTCGATAGACCGCCATCATGAGTACGATGGGGCGGATCTGGCGGCGCCCGAGCCGGGCCAGCAGCCGTTCGGTGCCGGCGTAGTGGTCGCGCGCCATCCCCGCCAGCTCCGCGCACGCCGCGGCGAACCCCGGCTGGTCGCACACCTCGCTCAAGGGACTCTCCGGCACGCCGTGCCGCCGCATCAGGTCCAGGGGGACGTAGAGACGTCCGTTGGCCGCGTCTTCCTTCACGTCACGCAGGATGTTGGTGAGTTGCACGGCGTTCCCGAGGGTCTCGGCAATCTGGTATCCGGGGTCCCGAGGCACGCCGAACGCGTGTATGGACAGCATCCCCACGGCACCCGCCACCCTGCGGCAATAGCGCAGCAGGTCATCCAGGGTCCCCATCCTTACCGCCGGCACCGTGTCGGTCTCGACGCCGTCGATAACGGCGAGGAACTCCTCCCGCGGCAAATCGTAGCGCTGCACGGGCTGCAACAGCGCCCTTGTCGTAAGCCACCGCGGCTCGCCCGCGTAGAGCCGAGCGATCTCTTCACGCCACGCCGCCAATCCGCGCTTCTTCTCCGCGCTGTCCCCAGGCTCGTCGGCCACGTCGTCCACCTCGCGGCAGAACGCGTAGATGGCGTACATGGCGCGGCGCCGCTCCGCCGGCAGTACCCGCATGCCCCACAGGAACGACGTGCCCGAGCGCGCCACAACCCTGTGGACATGGGTCCACGGCTCCGTGGCACGTTCCCCCGGGGCTGCCGAGCCCGCCGTGCGTCTACCCTCCGCCATTCGACACATCCTCGCCGCCGCGCGTGCCGGAACGAGGCGGTCCCGGCCCGCGGTTCCATCGCAAGGCCCGCTCGAACAGCACCCGGCCGATGCCGCGCGCGCAACACGCCGCGTACTGGGCCTTGGTCAACACCACCCGTTCGGCCAGCGGATCGCGCCGGCGCAGTTCCGCGCTGAGCCTCCAGGCGATGGCGACGATGACCGCGGCTTCCATGGCGAAACGCAGGTTGCGCAGGTGCCCCGGCAACGCGTCCGCGGTTTCCAGAAGGCGATCGGTTTGATGGAGGCAGCGGTCCAGCACCCGTCGCAACGGGGCGCTGGCCTCCCCTTGGGCGAGCGCTTCGACGCCGGCGCCCGCGGCCGACATCCACTCCCGCGGCAGGTAGACCCGGTTCAGCGCCTTGTAGTCGTCGCGGCAGTCCTGGAGATGGTTGAGTACCTGCAAGGCGTTGCACAGGGCATCGGAGGCAGGGTAGGCCGCCGGCGACTCGCCGTGCAGGTCCACCAGGTAGCGGCCCACCGGCGACGCCGACAGGTCGCAGTAACCCATGAGATCGTCCCAGTCCTCGTAGCGCAGCTTGACCGCGTCCTGCTTGAACGCCCGGGTCAGGTCCACACAGTGCCGGGGCGTCACGCCGGTCTCGGCCAGGCTGCGGCGGATGGCGTGCGCCTTGCCGAAAGCCGGCTCCGGGGCACCTGCGCCGGTGACGGCCTTGGCGAAACCGTCGAGCCGCGCGACCTTGTCGTCGGGCGGCAGGTCCGGATTGTCGGCGATGTCGTCGATGGCCCGGGCAAAGGCATAGAAGGTGGCGATATGCGGACGCAGGCGCGCCGGCAAGAGCCACGAACCCACCGGGAAATTCTCATCCGTCGCGGCCTTGCCGGACGGCGTTTCCATGGACACCGACGTACTCATCGCAAGGAGCTGATTCGGCGAACGACCGCCATCAAATCCCGTTCGCCCTACCGATCAGGCTACCACGAAACCACCGTCCCGGACCATACGGACATACGACCAACGCGCTTCCCGGCCGGCGAGTGTCCCGCATCACGATACGGAGGTTCCCGACCCGTCTTGCTCCACGATGGATCGAGTGCGATGCTAACGTCATGCGCCTGTGGATCGCCGACTGGGAGAAGACGAAGAGCCTGTTTGGCATTGACAGGGGAAGGCTCGAGATACTCGGCGAGATCATCGAGTCAGTGGATGCGAAGTGGGAAGCCGAGGAGGCATGATGACAAAGACGTGCACCGATCTCTTTCGCGTGACCCTTCTCGGCACGGGTGCGCCGCCGCCCGTTCTCGACCGCTTCGGGCCGAGCACGCTCGTGGAGGCGGGAGGCGAGAAGCTCCTGTTCGACGCCGGCCGCGGCGCGCTGCAACGCCTGCACCAACTCGGGATTCCCTTCGGCGACATCACCGGCATGTTCCTCACCCACCACCACTCGGACCACGTGGTGGGTTTCGCCGATCTCTGGCTCACCGGCTGGATCGGCCGGCCCTGGGGCCGGCGCACCGTGCCGCTCAAGGTCTGGGGACCCGAGGGCACGAACCAGATGGCCGAACACCTGCCTCTGGCCTTCGCCACGGACATCCGCGTGCGCAGCCACAGCTACAACGCCGAGGGCGTGAAGCTCGAATCCACCGAGATCGAGGAGGGCGTGGTCTTCGACTCGGGCGGCATTCGCGTCACCGCCTTCGAGGTCGATCACGGCGGCGAGCAGCTCGACGCCTTCGGCTACCGCATCGACTTCAACGGCCGCTCCACGGTGCTGTCCGGCGACACCACGTTCAACGAGAACCTCATGGCCCATTCCCAGGATGTCGATCTCCTGGTCCACGAGGTCACCCACGGCATGGGCGAGGGCCTGGAGCGCGCCAACCTGGAACGCATCCGCCGCAACCACACCACGCCCGAGGACGCCGGCAAGGTGTTCACGCGCACGCGTCCCCGGCTCGCCGTCTACAACCACATCCTCCTCTTCGGAGACGCCACCGACGCCGACTTGGTCCCGGCCACCCGCGCCACCTACGACGGCCCCCTGGTGCTGGGCGAAGACCTGATGCGGTTCGACATCGGCGAGGACGTGCGGTGCAGCTCGTTCACTGCGCCGGCATGAACATTGGCCCTACCCTATCCTCCCGCAATGAAATCAAGATAGTCCTCCCGATGGATGACCCGGAACGTGCTGTCGGGATAGGCTTCGGTCCAGGCCCGAGGGGGCCGGACCTTCGACGGGCGAAATAAGGTCTTCGCCCACTGTTTTGTCGCCTTTGCGTGCTTGCCCATGAGCGCCCGCAGATCCGTGGCCCTAGCGTGAGCGGAACATCGCAAGACGCGTGTGATCGATCAGTTGCTGCATGTTTTGCAGCGTAAACACCTTGCCCCGGGTTGAAAGAAGCAGCTTCTTCATATCTTCGCGACGGACGCCGAAACCTCGGCCAGCGATGCACGCCACAACCTCAAACTTGGGCTGGCCTGACGGTTGCCCCTCCATGCTCAGTGTGGCGAGATGCTGAACTCGTGTGACCTTGTCGCGGGCTGTGCCGTCGTCCTCGGTAAGCTTGGCCTCGATGACGACCTGTGGATTGAACTCATTGGGGACGATGAAATCAGGAGCCTGATCAAAACCGCTGACGCGTTCCGCTCGCTTGGTCTTGCGAGCGCTTATTCCAGCGCGGGACAGCACATCCTCGATCGCGTTCTCGACAATGTCACCGACCAGTTCGCTGATGGAGTCCCTATGGCCAGCGAAAGGCCGTCCAAGAAGGCGCTCGTAAAGCAGAATCGAATAGGGAACACCCAACTCCGCCATTGATCGGAGGCTAGCCAACCCCGCCTTCGTATCGGCTTTGTCGAACCTGTGAAGTTCACCAGGGGAACTTTTCGGGGCGCCCAATTGGAAAATATGGCAGGCCGCGATAATCAGCGCATCAATGCGCTGTTCCGTAACCCCTCCATTTCGCGGCAAAGCCGCGTCGGGGGTCATACGAATCTTCCGGTCGATGGTTCGCGCTGCACTTTGGGGCACAGCGACGCCGGTATGCCGGGTCGCATAGTAGGCCCACTCCGGTGGCGTGAAACCCAGCATGCAACGAAGGACAACCAACGAGATCGGCACCTCGAATATGGCCGTACCGACTTTCTCCGGCGTAACGTTCCGAAAACCGCCCGTGGCCCGCTTCAACGCTTCATAGCCGGCTTCAAATGTCGGGAACTCGACGAAACCCTGGCCTTTTGGCATGACCAGAAACTCGGATTCAAGGCACCCGAACACCTCGTCGACATAGGCATCCAGGTCAGTCCGCAGTTCGTCGAAACCGACTTCAAAAGGGAACGGCAATGTAAGGCTCCTCTTGGGGCGCATCCGCCACGTACAACGACCCTTGTAGTGGTACCCCTCGGCGGCCAGTCGCGACGCGCTCCACTAGTTGCTCAGCCGTCCCGAAGGGCAACACTGCCTGGGCGAAAGCCGCCAGCTTTTTCTTCGTAGGAAGCCCAGGGTCCCAGCGTTTACGGAGTTTCCAGACCGCCATGCGGGTAAGATGACCAAAGACAATACAGCGCCGGTCACCGTAAGTGGGTTTCCTGCCGGCGCCTTCCAGCCGCTCCAAATCGTCCGCAACCACGGCGGCGAGTTGTTCAGGTGTCTCGAACAACCAGCGCCGCGAAGTCGCACCCGACGCCCGGCACACGAAGACGGTGTCTATGATGGACGACGCGGTTCCGTGGATATGGATCGAACCGCCCATTTCCGCCGGGCACGGTAGCGATGCGGAACAGACAAGGCCAGCGTCCAGGATTGCCACGCCAACCGCGTAGTAGGCTTCCAGCTTGTTGTGGTGGTAGGTGAAAACCAGGGGCGCACCCGACTTGAGGCCGGTGGCCATGCGCGAGTAGACCGTGGACAACCCGTCCGTGAAATGCTCCAGGCCACGCTCCTCGGTGACGTTGCCCGTCAACTCGTCCGGCGAACGAGTCGATGAACGGTCGAATCCCTCGGCCTTGTTGCCGACCAAGCGACGCAGCCAGACATAGCAGAAGTCCATCAACTCGCCGTACTGGACGTTACCGAAATAGGGCGGGTCCGTGAACACGCCATCAAGGCTGCGCGGCGCCAACTCGATATCCGCGGCGTCCACGCAACGAATGGCAACCTCCCTACGGCTGCCGTGGAGCTTCTCGCCGATCCACTCGCCATCGATAGGGACTCGAACTTTACGGGAGCCGTGGCGTCGAACCTCGAAAGGAGCGTTACAATACAGCTTCGCCTTCATGTACTTGTCCACAATGTTGGACCAGCCGCCAGACCCGACATTCGAGCCGCCTCCGTTGACAATACCGAGAAAATTGGATTCGCACTGCACCAGACCCACCGGAAACCCGTGCACCGAAAAAATATCCAGCGATTTCAGGGCCATGGTGTCGTAGCGGCACAGCATGTTCTGGTATCGCAGCAAGTCGGAAAGGTTGGTCGCCAAGGCGTGGCGAATACGGCGATTTCCGGTTTCGGAAATCAACCGGCAACTCAGTTCAAGCCCGAGGAGTTGGCGTGGATTGAACATGTCCCTGTACCGCGTATAACCCCATCGATGAAGGCGGTCGGTTTCGTCTCCGGGCAGGATCTCCTGGTCCGGTACAAAGCCGGGCATCGTCTGTTTCCACCGTTCCTCAGCTTCCGCCATGCGCGCCAAGTCCTCGGTGTCGGGTTTCTTGAAGAAACGGCCCTTGTGACCCGCCTTCCGCTTCGGGTTGTGGTACTCGATGGCGAAAAGGCGGTGACCGAGGGGATGCCGGGCTTCTCCCGGATAGACATTGGAATGCCCGCAACTCGGGCAGGCGCAACGCCCCCGGCGGGCAGGCCCAGTTTGGGTCAAGGCGGTTTCACATACCGTGCAATCCCCGGGGTTTGCGCGATCGTCCACCTCGTTAAGATCGCCGCATGCCGAACACACCAGGACGTTCTTTGGATGGCGTCGGTTCTCGGCGAGAAGATAGCCCGGGAAAAGATCCAAAGGCTTCCCACAGGCTTCGCAATCCAGCACCTTGACCCAAAGGAAGGATTTCACGGGTACATCGGCGTCGCCATAGAGGGGGCACGATGTCCGGTAATATTGGCCGACTTCGGTACGCAGGACGTCGATGAGAGAACGCGCGGTTTGCTCATAGGCCGCAACGTCCAAGTGCTCGATTTCTTCGCGGACGATCCACGCCGACATTGGGTTGATATCGAAACCCTGTACTGCGCAGCCGAGTCGGTTCGCCTCGATCAGAGGCGTCCCACCGCCCATAAACGGGTCTGCGATGCGGAAGTCCGACAGGTCATTCGACCGGAAGAAGCTGTCTTCCAGGCGATCCTCGGCGAACTCCGAGAGGATCAGGCCGCGGAACAAGGTCCCCGGACGGCGGGCAAACCACTTGTGCACTCCGATGATCGGGCGATAGTTCTGCTGGATTTGCTTTTCCCTGAGCGCCATCTCCGCGACCAGCGGAACATTGAAACGCCGCTCGATACTCATTAGTGACCCTCGCGGTTCGGTTCGAAGGGATGGTTCTCTTCCTTCGCCACCGAGGTCAACACCAGCCGAATATTGGCTGCTCCATCCCGAGCGAGCAACGTCTTGATGGCTTGTCTGACTACCTCAAGAAACCTAGACATCTTACCGTTCCGCGATTTGCACGAGCCTAGCATGGGTTGCTGGATCAAGATTGACCGTCAGTCTCGCGAGTTTGGTGCGTGCCCGGGGTCTTGTCATCGGTTCTGTGTAACGGAGCCCAAAACTGCATGCAAAGTCTTTGCAGAGGGCGGCTTCGTCGATACCCAATGACTGTCCTATCGGCAACACGAGGAATACTCTATAGTGGTCGGAGTCGGACAGTGGGCCGAGCCGTCAAGATAGAGACTACATCGGTCCTCCGGCCGCATGCGTCGCCGGCCAGTAGTGGTTCAATTGAACACCGGGCAAGCCTCTTCCGATTGATTTGGCGCGGCCAACCAGTTTCCAATGGCGACTCCCGTCACAAACACCGCTGCACTGCGCCGTCAGGTATGGCTCCGCCGAGGCAATCGGGGCAAACCCTGTGTACATGCTCCCGGCGTGTGGCGTGATCTGATGTTGTCCGCCATCGGCAATGCTGCAGCCCGGGAGACCTTGTTAACGGCAACATCTCACATGGCAGCAATATGGACTGATCTGTTCGAGAGCATAATCGCTCCAGGTTCTAGATTGCGATGGCATGGTGACGGCCCGGGTTTTGGGCGCGATGCGCGAATTGCCTACTCAAGCCTGCTCGGACGTTATATGGCTCGCGCATACTTGGCCGCTCAAGAAGGTGTTCGCGTCCTCGTCCCTCTGGACGTGGCGAAGCGGCGGTTCCAAGGGACGGCCTATGTGATAGAGAAAGACCCTCCAGGTCGAGGCCTTGAGGCGGACTGGATCGGTTTGGATGGCGACCGGCTGGTGATCGCAGAAGCTAAAGGCACTTTCGACGAAGGCTGCAGAACTTGGCACGGTCCGGATGCTCGGCCCCAGATCCTGCAAACGGCTATCGAGCAAGCAAACAGGACAGCAATCCGTTGTGGCCAGCGGAAGCTACCGGCGAAACGCTGGGCGATCGCATCGCGTTGGGGCACCGAAGACAACCACCGCGAGCCAACTCTTCTGGCTTGGGAGCACGACGATGGCAAACTGCCTGCGGACGACTATCGGATACTAGAGAAAATCCTCCTTGACAGCGATTTGACCAGCGTCATGATGGAGCTGGGGCACTCGGAAGCCCTCGAAGGATTGGAGGACACCACACGGCCAGGACATATCCCAGGGGAACTGCGGATTCGGGTCGGCAGGCACCATCTCGATCCAGGTTTCACGGCAGTAGTTGGACCTTTCGGAGTATTCCCTCTTCGCAACTCGAACGGGGTAGAATTGAGCCAAGTCCAGCGAGTTCGCGAGTTCAACTTGAACATCGCTGTGGTGTCACTATCCAGCTTATACGCGACGACAGTAATTCAAGACGGACACTGGCCCGATCAACTAGACACGGACGATGGCCTCCATTCACCAGTTTCTATCGTCAGCGACCGAGGCGGCGCCGAAGGGAAAGAGTCTTCCGACGAGAATTTTGCACGTTGGGCTGGCTTGACGGTAGTATGGCCGAATGCGAGAGAGGATATCGTACTGGTACAGTAACAGGGTTCCGATGGGCAGCGACGTCGATTTAGTCCTGAGCCAGACGGTTGCTGCAATGGTTACATTCCGGAAAGGTACCGGGAAGGTCTATTGGGAGACGAAAGAGTGGCTGATCGAGGAGGAGTAGGCAGATCTAGTCGTATCCCTCTCACCGTCGCCAGCAACGACTACCCGTTCTTCGGCGCGCTCACGAGCGGACGCCACCAGGCGTACGGGCTGGACATTCGCTGGCACTACGTGGACCCGCCAAACAAGCTGTTCCGGCGGGTGCTGAAGTCGCCGCGGTACGATGTCACGGAGTTGTCGCTGTCGAGCTACACGATCATGCGGGAGCAGGGTTGGCGCGCCTACAAGGCGTTGCCGATCTTCACGTCCCGGCGCTTCCGCCATTCGGCGCTGTTCGTGCGGAAGGGCAGCCGGCTGGTGAGCGGGGAGCAGCTCAAGGGCAAGCGTGTGGGAGTGCCGGACTACCACATGACCGCGGCGGTGTGGATTCGCGGCATCCTTGAGGACGACTACGGCGTCAAGCCGGAGGACATCCGCTGGGTCACCGGACGGGTGGAGCGCGTCAGGCTGCCCCGTGAGCTTGCCGGCAAGGTGGAGAACGCGGGCGGGGAAGCGCGGCTCTTCGACTGGCTCCTGGAGAAGAAACTCGACGCGGTGATCTACGCGCACCTGACCAGGCCGCCGGTGCCCGACGGCGCCGTGCGCTGCCTGTTCCCCGACGCCGTGGAACAGGAGAAGGAATACTTCCGCAAGCACGGCGTCATTCCGCTCATGCACCTGATGGCCATCAGGGAGAAGTACCTGGAGAAGGGGATCGGGATCGCCCGCAAGGTGGAGCGGGTGCTCAGGAAGGAGAAGGAAGCCTTCTTCAAACGGCTGGAGCGGGTGAGCACGGCCGGGGTGCTGCCGTGGTTCTCCGAATACGTGGACGGCACCGCGGAAGTCCTCGGTCCCGACCCCTGGCCTCACGGCCTGGAGGCCAACCGCAAGGGCCTGGAGAAGTTCCTGGATTACTCCTTGGCCCAAGGACTCATCTCGCGCAGGCCCGACCTTCGCGAACTCTTCATCGACGTCTGACAGAGCCTGCAGGTCGGAGCGTCTCTCTTCGAATCGAATGCGCCCGAGAACGGGCAACGATGGCGCCCTACAGCACGAACGGCATGGTGGCGGAAAGCAGCACGCTCTGGTCCAGCAGCATGACGCGCTTGCGGATCTTCCACCGGCCGTCCACCTTGCGCAGCACGTCCTCGCGCTTGCCGGCGAAGACGTCGGTGCTGTCCTCGAGCTTGTTGCGGTAGATCAGGACGCGGTACTTGACGCTGACTTCCTCGGGTTCTTCCAGGCTCGGCGTGGCCCGGATGCCGTGGACGTTGGTGATCAGCCGGGAGACCCGCGGCGCGGGCTCCTCCACCCAGTGCACTCCGGAAGTGATCTGCTTGATGCGCAGCCGCAGGGTGCTCTTGCCCTCGTCGAACCAGTTCATGTCCCGGCCCTGACGGGTGTTCTCCGTGTCCCAATGGCCGAACTGGACGTTCCGGCGCATCGGCACCCAGTAGGAGATGTCCTCGGTCAGGAGGTCCAGCCACTCGTCGTAGCGGCGCTCGTCCAGCAGGTCCGCCTCCGCGCACAGGAACTCGTGCACCTCCTGCGCCAGCAGCAGGTAGGTGAGCGGTTTCCCGGCGCCGTCCGCGGCCGGATATCCGCCGACCGGCGAGGCCGGAGACACGTCGCCCGGCGCGGCCGCCTCCGCCGGTTTCCGCCTACCGCCGGTCATTCATCAACTCCGACCAGCGCCGGTAGAACGCCCGGGCGCCTTCCTCGGAGAACGACGCCTTGACGGTCACCGCGTCCGGCAGGTTCTCCACGGGCTGCGCGAACCCCAGCCCCATGCCGTAGTGGTAAGGGTAGCGGCGCGCGATGGTGCCCCGGCTGGCCTCGGTGGCGTAGACCCAATTGTCCATGTCGTCGGACTCCACCATGCCCGCTGGGCCGGAAAAGCGCATGTAGTAGCGGCGCAGCAGGTCCTTGACCTCCCAAGGGGCGTCCCGGTCCACCAGGTACCAGCGCCACGCCTCGGTCCGTCCCGCGCCCAGCGGATGCCACACCACCATGGTGCGCGGGAACCAGGGATGGAACGAGGTGTTGGGGAAGATGCTGCCGTTGCCGGGGGTCACGGTGACCTTGCCCTTCTGCCGCTCCCGCCGCCTGGCCTCCACCTCCTTGAAGTACTCCGCCACCACCGGGTCGTTGGGGAACTCGGGAAACCACGCCTCGGCGCCCACCTCCGGGGGCCCGGTGATGGTGGCGTGGCCGAGGGCGGGAAATGCCATCAGTCCGCTGGTAAACCGCCTGGCCTGGTTCCGGTGCGTCGAGCCGTGCCGCTCCTGGCCCTCGCCCCCCGGCCCGACCCCGGCGATCTCCGCCGACTTGTGGGTCGTGGGGCTGTGATAGGTGTCCCAGGCGAAGTTCTCAGCGGCGAACTTCCAGTTGCACGGCATGCGCCACTTGACCACCCCGCCGAGCACCTCGGAGCCGCCCTCGCCGCCGTCCCGCGCATCCAGAAGCGCGTCCAGGTACAGGCGCATGCCCCCCAGGTACTCTTCGAAGGACGGCGCGGACGCGTCCCAATTGGCCCAGACGGTGCCCTTGTAGACCTCCATCCGCGCCGCGTGGATCAGCCCCCACTCGGCCTTGTCGAGCTGCTCGCGGTAGCCCACGCGGTACTGGGGCACGCCGTAGAGGTCGCCCGGCGTCTTCACCAGGCCGCCGTCGGTGGAGTAGCTCCAACCGTGATACGGGCAGGTGAACACCGACGTGTTGCCCTGGTCGTAGCGGCACACCTTCATGCCCCGGTGCCGGCAGGTGTTGAGTAGCACGTGGGTCCGGCTCTGCGGATCGCGCGTCAGGATGACCGATTCGTCCCCCATACGGGAGAGAAAGAAGTCGCCGAGCTCCGGGATCTGGCTCTCGTGCCCCACGAAGAGCCACGCGCGCGCGAAGATCCGCTCCAGCTCGGTACGATAGATGTCCTCGTCGACGAAGATCTTCCGACTGACGATGCCCCGGTCGAGGTCGACCCACGTGCCGTTCCCATCATTGTCGGTACCCACGATGCCTCCCAAGTGGATGTGCGCTCAATGGAAACGCGCAAGCCATCGGTTGTCAAGTATTTCGCCGGCGTCTGCCCACACCCCCGAGTCGTCATTCCCGCGGAAGCGGGAATCCAGGAGGGGTAGAGCGGGGAAACGCCGCTGTAGCGCCCTGCCACCACCCCTGGATTCCCGCCCCCGATCGGGGTCGAGGGCAAGCTTTCGCGGGAATGACGGATTGGGGTTTGGTCGCCACGAAGCAGAGTATTGACACAGCCTGTTGCGCGGGAATGACGATATAGAGTGGCGGTGCCACTTTGTAGCCAAGCGGAGTTCCGACACCAGTCCGTTCCGCGGGAATGACATTCCAGGTTCTCGGCAGGCACGTTCGGCAGCATTGCTATGCCCACGGTATTGTCGTAAACAGAAATCAGACGGTGGTTGGTGCCACGCACATGGAAACGCTAGAGCTACGGCAGCGTTTGGCGGTTGCGGCGAGTTCGCTGCGGAGTTGCCTGGAACAGCAACAGGCGGCGGGGATCGCGTTCTTGCCGGTGGGGACGGGCGCCGAAGCGGACGATCCCGGCGGCCCGGCGACCGCGGCCCAAGGCGGTGAGGTTGCGACGGCCGCGAATCTCCAAGAGCTTCGCGCCGTCCTGGGCGACTGCCGGCGCTGCAAGCTGTCGCAGGGGCGCGGCCGCATCGTCTATGGAGTCGGCCGGGCGGACGCGGACATCATGTTCATCGGCGAGGGGCCGGGCGAGGACGAAGACCGCGAGGGCGAGCCGTTCGTGGGGCGCGCGGGGCAGTTGCTCACCGACATCATCACCAAGGGCATGAAGCTCCGGCGCGAGGACGTGTACATCGCCAACGTGGTCAAGTGCCGTCCGCCGCGCAATCGCGACCCCGAGCCGGACGAGGTCGCTGCGTGCGAGCCGTTCCTGATTCGGCAGATCGAGCTGGTGCGGCCGCGGGTGATCATTGCCCTGGGAAGGGCCGCGGCGCAGACGCTGCTGCGCTCCAACGAGGCCATCTCGCGCCTGCGCGGGCGCTGGCACGACTACCACGGCATCCGGCTGATGCCGACGTTTCATCCGGCGTACCTGTTGCGCAATCCGGGGGACAAGAGGCTTGTCTGGGAAGACATCAAGAGCGTCCTGCGCGAGCTCGGAACGGCGGCTGTCTGACATGGCGAGCTTTCGTCCGATGCCGGGGATCCGGTTCTGGTGCGCGCTGCTGCTGGTGGCGCTTGGCCTGGGCGCCCTGAGCGCCGGGGGAGCCGCGCGTGAAGCCACGAGCCAAGGCGCTACGGGTTCCCACGTGAACCTCATCGTCATCAACGGCGGCATCAACCCGGCCGTCAACGACTACATCCGCGACAGCATCCAGCGGGCGCACGCGGGCAACGCCCGCGCCCTGATCATCCAGCTCGACACCCCCGGCGGACTGCTGTCCTCTACCCGCTCCATCGTGAAGGAAATGCTCAGCGCGCCGCTGCCGGTGATCGTCTACGTAGCGCCCAGCGGCGCGGGCGCGGGCTCGGCCGGGGTCTTCATCACCCTGGCCGCCAACGTCGCCGCCATGGCGCCCGGCACCAACATCGGCGCGGCCCACCCCGTGGCCGGCGGAGGCCAGGAAGTCAAGGGCGTCATGGGCGAGAAGATCGAGAACTTCACCGCCTCCTTCAGCGAAACCATCGCCCAGCGACGCGGCCGCGACACCGAGTTCGCCATCCAGGCGGTGCGCCGGAGCATCTCCATCACCGACAAGGAGGCGCTGGAGAAGCGCGTCATCGACATTATCGCGGTGGACGTGAGCGACCTCCTCAAGCAGGCCCACGGGCGCGAGGTGGACGTGGCCGGCACCAAGCGCACGCTGGACTTCGACGGCGTCTCGGTGCTGCGCTTCGAAATGGGGCTCAAGCTCAAGGTCCTCAACGTCCTGGCGGACCCCAACATCGCCTACCTGCTGATGATGGCCGGCATCCTGGGCCTGTACATGGAGTTCTCCAACCCGGGCGCTCTCTTCCCGGGCATCGCCGGCGGCATCGCGCTGCTGCTGGCGCTGGCGTCGTTGCAGGTCCTGCCCATCAACTACGCCGGGCTGCTGCTCATCGGCCTCGGCATGTGTCTCCTGGTGGCGGAGGCGTTCCTGCCGAGCTTCGGGCTATTGGGCATCAGTGGGGTAGTGTCCCTGGGGCTGGGCTCGCTGCTGCTGTTCGACGTCGAGGGCTCCGACCTCACGGTGGACCCGGGCATCGTGCTGGCAGCGGTGGGCACCCTGAGCGCGGCGGTGCTGGTGGTCACCTTCCTGGTGGTCAAGTCCCAGCGGCGCAGGGCCACCCTGGGCTACGAGGGCCTCGTCGGCGAGGTCGGCGAGGTGCGCGAACGGCTGGACCTGAAGGGCAGGGTCTTCGTGCACGGGGAGGTGTGGAACGCGGAAGGGGCGGAGCGGCTGGAGCCCGGCGACAGGATCGAGGTCATCGGTCACGACGGGATGGTACTCAAGGTCAAACGCGCCGTGGAGAGCTGACCGGGGCCGTGCGCCCGACGAGTCGGCCGCGGCCGCGCAGGAGACACGCAGGAGAAACACATGCTGGATATCGGACCCATTGCGATCGTGCTGATCATCGTGCTCGGGTTGGCCGTCAGCGGCATCAAGGTCCTCAAGGAATACGAACGCGGGGTGATCTTCCGGCTGGGCCGGATGGTGAACGCCCGCGGCCCTGGGCTCATCTACGTGATCCCCTTCATCGAAAAGATGGACCGGGTGGAGCTCCGGACCGTGACCATGGACATCCCCTCGCAGGACGTTATCACCCGCGACAACGTGTCGGTGAAGGTCAACGCGGTGCTCTATTTTCGGGTGCTCGACCCCAACCGCGCCATCCGGGAGGTGGCCAACTTCCTGTTCGCCACCTCGCAACTCGCCCAGGTGACGCTCCGGAGCATCTGCGGCCAGGCGGAGCTCGACCAGCTCCTGTCGGAGCGGGAGCGCATCAACTCCGACCTCCAGAGGATCCTCGACGAGCAGACGGACCCTTGGGGGATCAAGGTCGTCCTGACCGAGATGAAGCACATCGATCTCCCGGAGGAGATGCAGCGCGCCATGGCCCGGCAGGCCGAGGCCGAGCGCGAGCGGCGCGCCAAGATCATCCTGGCCGACGGCGAGTACCAGGCCTCCCAGAAACTGCAGGAAGCCGCCGCGGTGATCGCCAGGGAGCCCATGGCCATGCAGCTCCGCTTCCTGCAGAGTCTCCAGGAGGTGGCCAGCGACAAGAACTCCACCACCATCTTCCCGGTGCCCATCGACCTGCTGACGCCGTTCCTGAAGAAGATGGCCGAGGAGGATACCTGATCCACGGGAACGGACCGGGGGCCGCCTTGACGGCCTCGGCCTCCGGTTCGGGCTTCCGTCGCTGAGCCATGCTGCTGGAAGAGCTGGCCTATGATCTTCCCGAGTCGCTGATCTCCGCCTACCCGGCCGAGGACCGCGTGTCCGCCCGCCTCATGGTGGTGGATCGCCGGTCGGGTGCCATCACCCATTCCCGTTTCGCGTCCCTCGGCGACTTCCTTTCTCCGGGCGACCTGCTGGTGCTCAACGATTCCAAGGTGATCCCGGCGCGCCTGGAGGGGCGCAAGGACAGCGGCGGGCGCGCGACGGTGCTCCTGGTGGAGCCGTTCGACGCGGAGCAGGGACTCTGGCTCGCCCTCGTGGACGCCTCCAAGAAGCCGCGCCTGGGGAGCCACATCGCGTTCTCCGACAAGGTCGAGGCGACCGTGCTCGGCGATCTCGGCGCGGGCCGCTACGGGCTCCGCTTCGAGCATTCCGGCAGATTCGCCGACATGCTCGAAGAGATCGGCGCGCCGCCGCTGCCGCACTATATCGAACGGCTGCGGCGCGTGGAGGAGAGCGACCGGATGAGCTACCAGACGGTCTATGCCACGGCGCCGGGTTCGGTGGCGGCGCCCACCGCCGGACTGCATTTCACCCGTGCGCTCCTGGACGAGCTGGCCGCCGGCGGCATCGACAACGTGACCGTGACCCTGCACGTGGGCCTGGGCACGTTCCGTCCGGTGCGCGAGGCCGTGGTGGAGAACCATCGCATGGACGGAGAGTGGTACACTTTGAGCGAGAGCGCGGCCCGGCGCATCCGCCGGGCCAAGGCGGAAGGGAAACGCATCGTCGCCGTGGGCTCCACGAGCACGCGCACGCTGGAGAGTGTCGTTGCGTGCAAGGGCAGGGCCGCGGCGGACGCCGGCATCACGCGCCTGTTCATCACCGCGGGCTATCGCTTCCGTGCCATCGACGCTCTTGTCACCAACTTCCACCTGCCGCGCTCCACGCCCCTGGCCATGGTGGCGGCGCTGGCGGGACTGGATCTGGTGCGCCGCGCCTACGCCGAGGCCGTCGCCGAGGGTTACCGGTTTTACAGCTACGGCGACGCCATGCTGATTCTGTAGTACCTTATGATTCCGCCCTCGCCTTATGCAACGTCATTCCCGCGGAAGCGGGAATCCAGGGGTGGGGTGGGGCCAGTCTCCCGTCGTCCAGGACCATGAAATTCACCATCACCGACAATGACCCCGGCAGCCGCGCGCGCACCGGCATGCTCGACACCGCCCACGGCGTGGTGGAGACTCCCGCCTTCATGCCCGTCGGCACCCGCGGCGCCGTCAAGGCCCTCTCCCCTCGCGATCTCCGGGAGGTGTCGAGCCAGATCATCCTCTGCAACACCTACCACCTGTACATGCGCCCGGGGGAGGAGCTGATCCGGGATCTGGGCGGGCTGCACGCGTTCATGGGCTGGGACGGGCCGATCCTGACCGACAGCGGCGGCTACCAGGTGCTGAGCCTGGCGGCCATGCGCAAGATCACGGAGGAGGGGGTGTCGTTCCGCTCCCACCTGGACGGCTCGTCGCACTTCCTGACGCCGGAGAAGGTGGTAGGCATCCAGCAGGCGCTGGGGGTGGACGTGGCCATGGTGCTGGACGAGTGCATCCCGTACCCGGCAAGCCGGGAGTACGTGAAGGCGTCCACGGATCGGACGGTGCGCTGGGCGCGACGGTCGCTGGAGGCGTCGCGCAATCCGGACTGTGCGCTCTTCGGGATCGTCCAAGGCGGGGTGCTCAAGGACCTGCGCGAGGATTGTGCGGCGCGGCTCGCCGACCTCCCGTTCGACGGCTACGCCGCCGGCGGCCTGGGCATCGGCGAAGGGCCGGCGCTCCTGGCGGAGATGGGCGCTTTCACCGCCGCGCGCATGCCGGAGGACCGTCCGCGCTACCTCATGGGCCTCGGCAAGCCCGAAGACTTGATTCACGGGGTCCGCTCCGGCTATGATCTGTTCGATTGCGTTCTACCGACGAGGAATGCCAGGAACGGCACGTTATACACCGCCACCGGAAAGCTCAGCATCAAGAACGCGGCCTTCGCGCGGGACCCGCGTCCCGTGGACGAAGGCTGCCCGTGCTACGGTTGCCGGCATTTTTCGCGTGCCTATCTTCGCCACCTCTACGTGGCCGGCGAAATCCTTGCGGCCTATCTGAACACGCTGCACAACGTCTGCTACTACCAGAGGCTGATGACGGAACTGCGCGGGGCCGTTCGGGACCGGTCGAGTCTGGAGAACGTCGCGGGCGGGATATGGGACTTGCCCGAGCCCGTGGCGTAAGGGCATGGCCGGCCCGGGTGACGGCCGGCAATCGCATCGCATATTGAAGCTTTGGAGGAGAACATGTGGGACGTAGCCTATGCGCAGGCCGGAGGCGGCCCCAGCACATTCATCAGCATGTTGCCCCTCGTGCTGATCTTCGCGGTCTTCTACTTCCTCCTGATCCGGCCGCAGCAGCGCAAGGCCAGGGATCACCGCAACATGCTGGCACAGCTCAAGCGCAACGACGAGGTCATGACCACGGGCGGCGTATTCGGCAAGATCCTCGGACTGACCGAGACCGAGGTCACGCTCGAAGTGGCCCCCAACGTCAAGATCAAGGTGGGCCGGAGCTACATCGCCCAGCTTTTCAGAACAGAGAAGGCGGCCGGAGCCAAGGAGGCCAAGGGCAAATAGGGACACGGTCCGTCGGTCTTTGGGCCGCCGGCCGGCGGTTGCGGTGAACTCCGGTTGGGGAAACAAGCATGCGTCAAAGTCTAGCCATTCGTCTGGTCCTGCTGGCGGTCTGCATGGTGGCGGCCGGAGTGTATCTCGCTCCCAGCTTCGTGCAGGGCCTGTGGTTCCTGCCCCAGAACGGCATCCGCCTCGGGTTGGACCTTCAGGGCGGGTCGCACCTGGTGCTGGAGGTAGAGGTGGAGAAGGCCGTGGAGAACCGCATGCGCCGGGTGCGCAGCAGTCTCCGGGACGAGTTGCGCGAGCGCAACATCGCCTTCACCTCCCTCGAAGTCGGCGGCGCCGGGGAACTCGCGGTCACGGCCTCCCCCGCCAACATGGATCGCATCCGGGATCTGCTGTCCACCGAGTATCCGGTTCTGGAGGTGTCCGAGTCCGGCACCGGCCCGGAGGGAGCCGAGCTGCGGGTGGTGTTCACCGACCGGGAACTCGCCAGCATCCGGGACTTCGCGGTGGATCAGACCCTGGAGACCATCCGCAACCGCATCGACCAGTTCGGCGTGACCGAGCCCACCATCCAGCGCCAGGGGCAGCGGGACGTCCTCGTGCAATTGCCCGGAATCCAGGACCCGGAACGGGCCAAGGCGCTCATCGGCAAGACCGCGCTCCTGGAGTTCAAGCTGGTGGACGAGCGCGGGGACGTGGAGCAGGCGGTGCGCTCCGGGCCGCCGCCGGGCCGGGAAGTGCTCTACGGCTATGAGGGCACGGATTCGTCGGTGCGGCGCGAGAGGATCCCCTACCTGCTGGAGGCGCGCACCCTGATGACCGGCGAGGCCATCGCGGACGCCAACGTGCGCCGGGGCGACCAGCTCGAGGGGCTCTACGTGGAGTTGGCGCTGAACTCCGTGGGCAGCACCGCCTTCGACCGCTTGACCGCGGAGAACGTCGGCCGCCTGCTCGCCATCGTCCTGGACGGCCGGGTCTACTCCGCGCCCCAGATCCGGGAGCGCATTTCCGGCGGGGTGGCTTCCATCACCGGCAGCTTCGATTTCCAGGAGGCGCGGGACCTGGCCATCGTGCTGCGCGCGGGCGCGCTGCCGGCCCCGGTGCGGATTCTCGAGGAGCGCACGGTGGGGCCGTCCCTGGGACGGGACTCGGTCCGGCAGGGCATCGTCTCCTTCATCCTCGGCAGCATCCTGGTGCTCATCTTCATGGTGGCGTACTACCGCGGCGCGGGTGTTTTGGCGGACGTGGCGCTGGTGCTGAACATCTTCTTCATGATGGCAATCCTCGCGGGCTTCGAAGCGGTCCTGACCCTGCCCGGCATCGCCGGCATCATCCTGACCATGGGCATGGCGGTGGACGCCAACGTGCTCATCAACGAGCGCATCCGCGAGGAAGTGCGCAACGGAAAACCGCCGCGCACGGCCATCGACACGGGTTACGAACGCGCCATTCCGGCTATCCTCGACTCGAACCTGACCACCTTCCTGGCCGGGGTCATCCTGTTCCAGTTCGGCACCGGCCCCGTGCGCGGCTTCGCCGTGACTCTGTGCGTGGGCATCCTGACCACCGTGATCTCCGCGGTGTACGGAACGCGCATCTACTACGACTACCGCCTCACCCGGCGGAACCTGGTGCGGCTGTCGGTGTAGCCCCGGCGCGGGACACGACGGATTGGACTGAGAAGACCACATGGAAATCATCAAGCCGGGAACCCGGATCCCCTTCCTGAGCTATCGCCGCTGGGGTTTCATGCTGTCGTCGCTGCTGATCATCGGCGTGGCGCTGTTGCTGTTCACCAAGGGACCGAACCTCGGGGTCGACTTCGAAGGCGGCACCATGGTGCACGTGAAGCTGCCCGAATCGGTCACCATCGGCGAGCTCCGCGACGCGCTGCAGCAGTCGCCCCTGGGGGGAGTGGTGCAGGACTTCGGCGGAGGCGGCACCAACGAGTATCTGATCCGCATGGAGAAGTCGGAGACGGAGATCGGCACCGTGGGCAGGGACATCCGCGCGGTCCTGGACCAGTCGTTCGGCGCCGGGAAGTATGAAGTGCTGCGGGTGGAGTCGGTGGGACCCAAGGTGGGCGACGATCTGCGGCGCCGAGGCATCCTCTCGGTGATCTTCGCCACCATCATGATGGGGGCGTACATCTGGATACGCTTCGAGCTGCGCTTCGGGCTGGGCGCCATCGTCGCCCTGATCCACGACGTCCTGATCACGGTGGGGGCGCTGGTGGTCGCCGGTTTCGAGTTCGACCTTCCCATCGTCGCCGCGCTCCTTACCATCGCCGGCTACTCCGTGAACGACACCGTCGTGATCTGCGACCGTATCCGCGAGAACATGCGCAAGAAGCGCCGCGACTCCATGGAGAACATCATCAACACCAGCATCAACGAGACCCTGGGGCGCACGATCCTCACCACCATCACGTCGCTGCTGGTGTTGACCGCCCTTCTGATGCTGGGCGGCGGAGTCATCCGTCCCTTCGCCTACACCCTTTTCGTTGGCTTCCTGGCGGGGCTGTACTCCACCGTCTTCGTGGCCACCCCGATCATCCTGCTGCTGGAACGAGGCCGCAGGCGCTAACCGTTGAAGGACGCCCTCAAGCGCTGGATCCTCAAGGAAGCCGATGAAGCCTCGGCCGCGGCACTATCCCGAGAACTCAGGCTCCCGCCCCTTCTCGCCCGTATCCTGGCGCAGCGCGGATTCGCCGACGCGGACACCGCGCGTCGTTTCCTCTCGTCCAGCCTGAGCGCGGACCTGCCGTCGCCGCACCTGCTGGCGGGGATGGACGACGCCGTCCGCCGCATCGCCCGGGCATTGCGCGACGGCGAGCGCGTCTGCGTGTGGGGGGACTACGACGTCGACGGCACCACCGGCGCCGCGGTGCTGGTGTCGTTCCTGCGCGAGATCGGCGGCGCTCCGCTGTTCTACATCCCGCACCGCATCGACGAGGGTTACGGCATGAGCCGGCAAGGGATCGAGCACCTGCGCTCCCGGGACGTCTCCCTCATCATCACGGTGGACTGCGGCATCTCCAACGCCGACGAAGTGGCCTTCGCCCGGGACCTCGGCATGGACGTGGTCATCGTCGACCACCACCAGTTGCCCGAGCGGCTGCCGGACGCCGCGGCGGCCGTCATCAATCCCCAGCGCGCCGACTGTGCCTTCCCGGACAAGGGCCTGTGCGCTGCTGGCTTGGCCTTCTACCTGGTCATCGGCCTGCGCGCCAACCTGCGGGACGCGGGCTGGTTCGAGCCCGACAGCGTGCCCGACATCCGCCGGCACCTGGACATCGTCACCCTCGGCACCATCGCCGACATGGTGCCGCTGCGCGGCACCAACCGGGTGCTGACGCGTCGAGGGCTGGTGGAGTTGGGCAGCTCGGAACGCCCCGGCATCGCCGCCCTGAAGGAAGTGGTGGGGGTGGCGCCGGGAACCGTGGACGCGGGCACCGTGGCCTTCCAGCTCGGCCCGCGCATCAATGCCGCCGGGCGCATGGACGCGGCGGTCAAGGTGGTGGAGATGCTCACCACGGATTCGCGCGAGACCGCGGACGCCATCGCCAGGGAGCTCGACACGCACAACCGGGAACGGCGGGAGACCGAAGCGCAGGTGCTGGACGAGGCGCTGGCGCAGATCGAGGAGCAACGCCTCCAGGACCGATGGTCCATCGTGGTGGGCAGCCGGGGCTGGCACCCCGGAGTGCTCGGCATCGTGGCCTCGCGCATCGTGGAGCGATTCCACCGGCCGACCATCGTCATCGGGTTCGAGAGTGACGAAGGGAAAGGCTCCGGCAGGAGCATCCGCGGGTTCCACATGGTGCAGGCCATGCGGCGGTGCGCGGAACTGCTGGTGCGTTTCGGCGGCCACGAGTACGCCGGCGGCCTGAGCATCCGGGAGGAGAGCCTCGCGCCCTTTGCCGAGCGTTTCGAGGAGGTGGCGCGGGAGGCTCTCGACGAGGAAGACCTGCTGCCGTATCTCGACGTGGACGCGGAAGTGGACTTCGCGCAGCTGAGCCTCGGCTTGGTGCGGCAGATGCGGCTTCTGGGCCCCTTCGGAGTAGGGAATCCCGAACCGGTCTTCCAAACCCGGGGTGTGGAGGTTTGCGAGCGCCGGAACTTCAACAGGGTTTCGCGTTTCCGGCTGAGGCACAACGAGCACACGGTGACGGCGGTGACCTTCGGCCCTCCCGAGGACCTCCCGACCCGTGTCAACGACCGCGTTGACATCGCCTACCGGCTGCGGGAGAACGAGTGGCAAGGAACCTACGCCATGGAACTCCGGCTGCTGGACGTAAAGGCGTAGCGAGGCAAGGGCGTGCCAAGACTTCGCTCGGACACGAACATGGCACCACGCCCCGTTCCGTCATTCCCGCGGAAGCGGGAATCCAGGTGGAGTGAGGCGGGGAACATGCCGTTTTGCCCCTCTCCACCCCTGGATTCCCGCTTCCGCGGGAATGACGAATGGGGGGTTGTGCCATTTCCTGGTTAGGCCGGCTTTTGCACGGCGTGGAAAGAGGGAAGCCACCTTCCTGCTGCGCGGGAATGACGGTTACTGGGGGCCGGCATTCGACACTAGCACCCATTTGACATTGGCACCCTTCTCCATTAAAAAGTCATGCAACCATGGGACGTTATGCAGTTGTAAAAACGGGTGGGAAGCAGTACCGGGTCGCCGAGGGCGAGTTGGTGGACGTGGAGCGTCTGGGCGGTGACGTGGGCGCCACGGTCACCCTGGACGAGGTGTTGCTGGTCAGCGGCGGCGGCGACGAGCAGGAGGCCAGGATCGGCACGCCGCTGGTGGAGCAGGCCCAGGTGACGGCGGAGATCGTCGAGCAGGGGCTCGACAAGAAAA
>JAJDXX010000189.1 GCA_022823055.1 Candidatus Binatia bacterium
GGGGCCGCAACGCCCTGCTGGCGGCCTGCCAGGCCACCCTGGCGCTGCACGCCCTGCCGCGCAACGGCCAGGGCGCCACCTTCGTCAACGTCGGCGTGCTCAACGCCGGCACCGGCACCAACGTGGTACCGTCCGAGGCGCACATGAAGTACGAGGTGCGCGGCGGCACCGACGAGATCTGCGAGCTCATGGAGGATGGCGCGCGCCGCTGCATCGAGGGAGCGGCCCTGCTCCAGGGGGTCCGGGTTGCGAGCGAGATCACCGGCCGCACCATCGGCGCCAAGTCCGACGGCGAGATGAAGGACCACCTTGCTCAAGTCGCCGGGTCTTCGCCCGTGGACTTCCGCGTCCACGACGCCCGGCCCCTGGGCGGTGGCGAGGACGCCACCTACTTCATGCGCCGGGTCCAGGAACGCGGCGGCAAGTCTCTCTACTTCCTGCTCGGCGGCAGCACCCCGACGGGTCACCACACGTCCACCTTCGACGTGGACGAGCGCGCCCTGGCCCACGGCGCCATGCTCATGGCCGGGCTGGTACTGCGCCTGACGGAGCCCGGCGCGGGCGGATGATGATCCGCCACCCCTGGATTCCCGCCCCCGATCGGGGTCGAGGGCATGCTTTCGCCGGAATGACGGATTCGCGGCGTCGGCACAGGCCCCTTTCAATGACAATCACCCGCCATGAACGGACAAGTCCATGACGGAGCGTGAGATAGATGTTGACGCAACGGAACTCGTGGATCTCGCCGGCGAGCTGATCAAGATCCCGAGCTTCTGCCCCGACGAGACCCCGGTGGCGCTCTTCCTGCGGGACTACTTCTCGGAGCGCGGCTACCGGGTGGAGCTGCAGGAGGTTGCGCCCGGCCGATACCAGACCATCGCCATCCTCAAGGGCGCCGGCGCCGGCCCGAGCCTGATGTTCAACGGCCACATCGACATCAACTCCCTCACCCGGGGCGGCAAGCGCGATCCGTGGACGCCGCTGGTGGAGGGGGACCGGTTGTACGGCCACGGGGTGCAGAACATGAAGGGCGGCGTGGCCGCCATGATCGCCGCGGCCGAGGCGGTGCGGCGGGCGGGAGTGAAGCTGCGCGGAGACTTGGTGCTGGCCTGCGTGGTGGGCGAAACCCAGGGTGGCGAGGGCACCCATTTCCTCATGGAGAGCGGCTTCCGCACCGACATGGCGGTGCTGCCCGAGCCCTTCGGCCTGGGGAATCTCGTGACCGTGCACGGCGGCATCGTGCACTTCGCCGTTCACACCTACGGCGTCACCGGCCACGTGAGCAAGGTCGAGGAGACGGTAAACGCGGTGCAACAGATGACGCGGGTCGTCGAAGCTCTGGGTCAGGTCGAGTTTACGTTTACCCCTCGAGCCGATCTGCCCGCCCTTCCCCGCCTGAACGTCGGCAGCATCATCGGCGGGCGCGGCGAGGGCTACGTGCTGACGGAGCCGCCCTACGTGCCCGACCTCTGCACCGTGATCGTGGACGTGCACTTCGTGCCTGGGCAGACGGCGGACTCGGTCATCGCCGACGTGAGGCGTACGCTGGACCCTCTGAAGGACGGTGACCCGGAGTTCGAGTATGCGATCGAGATCCCGCCGCCGCCCTTCTTCAAGGGCTGCCGGCGCCTGGTGATGGACCCGTTGGACGTGCCCGCGGATGCGGCCATCGTCCGGGCGGTGGCGCGGAACCACGAGAAGGTCACGGGCGCGCCGCCAAGGCTGATCGGCGCCCACCTGCCCATGTCCTACTCGGCCGGTGACAGTTGCTGGCTGTGGAAGCACGGCATCCCCTGCCTCCACTACGGCCCCGGGGGCGGCTTCCTGGACCCCGGCCCGGATGGCGGCTACATCTTCATCAGCGAGATGGTGACATGCGCCGAGGTGCTGGCGCACACGGCCATGGACGTCTGCGGTACGGCATGAGCGCGCCCTTCGACTTCGCTCCGCTACGAGGACGAACGGAAAGCCGATGAATACCGCGGCAGGAAAACCCGACTTCGACATCACCGGGGCCGTGGACCTGCACGTGCACTGCGGGCCGGAAGGAATCCCGCGGCGGTTCGATGCGGTCTCGCTGGCCCGGCATGTGGAGGAGACCGGGCTCGGAGGCGTTGTGCTCAAGTCGCACATGGCGGCCACCGGGAGTTGGGCGCAGATGGCCCACGATGTCACCGGCGTCCGGCTCCACGGCTCGGTGGTGCTGAACCACTACGTCGGCGGCATCAATCCCGCGGCGGTGCGGGGCGCGCTGGGACCGTCGGCGAACGGCGAGCCCTATCTCAAGGTCGTGTGGTTGCCCACCGTCCATGCGGCCGCGCATCTCACCGCGCGGCACCACGAAGGAGAGCAGTACGATATCCCGCCCGAGTGGTGCGGCGGCACCGTCTCCCCCTTGGCCCGGCGGCTCGGCGAGGTGGAACCCATCAACATGCTCGCCGCCCACCTCCGGCCGCCGCTGGACGAGATCCTGCGCATCGTCGCCGATCATGACCTGGTGCTCGCCACCGGCCACGTGGGCCGGGACGAGGTGTTCCACGTGCTGGAACGGGCTCGCACTCTGGGCGTCCGGAAGGTCATTGTCACGCACCCCTGCTACGATCCTCCGGCCATCGGCGTCCCCGAACTGGTCGAGCTTGCCGGCGCCGGGGCCTACGTCGAGCTGAGCTTCATCCTGATGGACATAGGGTTGGTGTCGTTCAAGGAAACCGCGTCGATCCTGACGCGGGTGGGCGCGGAGCGGACGATCCTGTCCACGGACGTAGGCCAAGTGGACCGGGCGGCCCCGGCGGAGGGACTGGCGCGGCTTGGCGCGGGGCTGCTCGCCGAGGGGATCCCTCGCGAAGACATCGACACCGCCATGAAAGGCAACCCTCGGTTCCTGGTGGACCGCTAGTGGATGTCTGCCGGTGCAGGCCGTTCCAACTTCTCAAGAACGTTGTTGACACCGCGCGACGCCGGTGACTAAGCTCCGCGGCATGCGGGGCGTTTGGCCAGCCGAGCGGCGCGGGTTCCGGAGCCGCCGTATCACGAGGGTGCTGACGCGCACCCTGCTGTTCGGGGCGCTCCTGGGACCGGTGCTCGAGGACGGGAGCGCGCGTGCGGAACCCGTCCGCATGGAGGTCCGGCAAGTCATCGTGGACCCGATGCGGGGGACGCCGGTGGTGCTGCTGGCCGGCGGCGGACGGCTGCTGCCCATCTGGATAGGCGAAGCCGAGGCCAACTCCATCGCCCGTGCGCTGGCCGGAGAAAGACTCTCCAGACCCGATACGCACGACCTGATTCAAAAAGTGTTGCGGGGCCTCAAGGCCGAGTTGGAACAGGTGACCATCACGGAGTTGCGCGAACACACCTTCTTCGCGGAGGTCACCCTAAAACGGAACAGGCGGCGCGTTCGCCTCGACGCGCGCCCGAGCGACGCCAT
Organism: Candidatus Binatia bacterium; assembly: GCA_022823055.1. Lineage (GTDB taxonomy): Bacteria > Desulfobacterota > Binatia > UBA9968 > JAJDTQ01 > JAJDTQ01. The sequence continues at coordinate 3,425 of JAJDXX010000189.1, forward strand.
CGCCGTGGCTCTACGGACGGGCGCTCCGATTTATGCGACGCCCGAGGTTCTGGAACAGGGCATGCCCCTGGGTGGGCGGCAATCGAAACTGCGGAACCGGGTTTCGCGGACCCTGGGCATGCAAGTACAGGACCTCACCGCGGACTTGGCGAAGTTGTTTGCAGCGACCGTCGACGCCGGCGCCCTGGTGGCTCACGTGGAGCCTGGCAGCCCCGCCGCCGAGCTTGGGCTCCGGCGTGGCGATGTGGTCATCCAGGTGGACGGCACGCCCGTCAAGAACTCCCGCGATCTGCTGGACAAGCTACGCGCCCCGGCGACGAACCGGTTCCGCGTCTTGAACATACAAAGAGACGGCAAGTTCGTCACGATTGTGACGAACCCGCCGTCTCGATGAACGCGGAACTTCAATATCGGGCTATGCGCCCGTGCCGTTGGTGCTGAACAGGACCTTGCCCCACTTCTTCTCGGTGGCATCGAGCACTTCCCGGGGCGATTCCGCCACCGGCGGGAACTCGTCCATCCATTCGTAGGGACGGCACGCGTCGATGATGGCGCGCGAGTTGAAACCCTTCTTGGTGGGATGCACGATCGGGTCCAGGGGACCGCTCCAACAGCGGCGGATGATGTCGATGTCGGCATCGGGATCCGAGCGCGTGGCCATGGCCCAGATGACGTCGTCGGTGTTGGACGGATCGATGTCGTCGTCCACGACGATGACATAACGGCCGAGATAGGCGCCGGCATGGCACTGCGACGCCACCACCGCGGCCTGGCGCGCGTGTCCCGGGTAGCGCTGCTTGATGGAAACCACCATGACCAGGCGGCTGCCGCCGGCCACCATCAGCCACACGCCCCTCACATCCGGCACGCCCGCCTTCTCCATCTCGTCCCAGATCAGCGCGGAACGCAGGTACGACCGGTACCAGCCCAGCTCGGCCGGAGGCCTGCCCGGAGGCGACCCCAGGATGATGGGATCATTGCGGTGGTAGAGCCGCTTGATCTTGACGATGGGCTCGTTCCGCTCGGCGCTGGCGTAGTAGCCGGTCCACTCGCCGAAGGGACCTTCCACGCGGTCTTCGCCGAAGACCACGTCGCCTTCCACCACGATCTCGGCGTTGGCCGGGACCATCAGGCCGGAGTACGGCGCCTTCACCACCTCCAGCGGCTCGCCCCGGATTCCGCCCAGAAAGTCGTACTCGGGCACCCCGTAAGGGACCTCGATGCTGCCGCCCAGAAAGACCAGCGGATCGTGCCCGAAGGACATGGCCATCTTGAAGGATTCGCCCGTCTGTTGATACTTGTCCCGGTGAATGCGCCCGTGCTTGCCCGGTGAAATGTAGAAACCCACCGTATCCGAGTCGTGCACCATCACCCGGTACGTACCCCAGTTGGTCCAGCCCTCGTCACGGTCGGAGGTGATGTCGATGCTGCCGGTGCCGATGTAGCGGCCGCCGTCCCGTTCATGCCAACGGGGCGTGGGGAACTTGAGCAGGTCGATGTTGCCCTCCTCGAAGACGTTCTCGAACAAGGGACTGTCCTTGAGCACCTTGGCGGGGACGGGCTTGATGCTCTTGTAGTGATTGCGCCAGGTATTGACGAACTCCATCTTGCTGTCGCCCGGCGGCAGATTCAGCGTAAGGCCGATGCGCTTGCGCGAGGTCAAGGTGTTGGACAGGACCCGATAGCCCGCGGGATAGTCCTTGATCTCGTCGAATAATACGGCCGGGCCGTCTTCCCTGCGCATGACCATTTCGGTGATGGCGCCGATCTCAAGGTCCCAGTTGCACCCCTTGAGGGTCTTGAGCTCGCCCATGGCGTCCGCCTTCTCGATCCATTCACGACAATCATTGAACTGCATAGGACCTCCAATCCCTGACGGTAGATTACGTTGGTTGTTGCCGTTCGCCGGAAAGCATGCGGCCGGGAGTGGGATCCGGCCGGCGGCCCGGGCGCGAGGCGTGAACGGGAAAGGCCTCGGGCCGGCGTGCGCATGACGCGCTTGAAAAAGCCGGATCAGGCCTTCCGGTACTGCCCTCTGCCCGTACGGCTGATACGGCCTTCCTTGGACCAGCGCACGACCACCTGCCTGAGGTAGGCGCGCGGCTTCTCCCGGGCGGTCTCGTTGGCGCCGATGGTGTCGAGGGTAAAATCGTTGGGCAGCGTTGCGAAAATGGCGTTCCAGTCGATCATGGAACCGCTCGGACCACGCTTTTGCGGTCCGCGGGGACGGCCTCGACGCGCCGTCGGCTTGGCGTCGCCGGCCAGCATGTCGTAGATAACCTCATGCCGCTTGATCTCATCGTTCAAGCTGTTCACGCGCTCGGTGGCCGAGGCCAGTTCCTTCTTCAGTAGGTCGATCTGCTTCCGAACGCTGTCTCGCAAGTCCAACGCCATTTGACTCCCCCGTGACTGTATTGTTTCCTACGCCTTAACATGGCCCGGAGCAAAACACAACGCGCAAGTCACCGGGAAAACGTGCTATCCTGTATCAATTTGATCCCCTCGTCATCGTTGCATGTGAACGCCGTGGCCGCGGCCAAGATCAAGACCGTACACGAACTCCGACCCCTCCTCCGCAAGGCCCGCTCGCGGGGTCTGCGCATCGTCTTCACCAACGGCTGTTTCGATGTCCTGCACCGCGGTCACCTGACGCTCTTGCGGCGCGCCCGCGAGCTGGGCGACGTGCTGATCGTGGCGGTGGATGACGACGCGTCGGTACGGCGGCTCAAGGGTGACACCCGTCCCGTTCACACGCTGACCGACCGTGTCGAGATGCTGGCCGCTCTGGAAATGGTCGACTACGTCACCTGCTTCGCAAACGCGGAGCTATGTGGTATGATTCATGACTTGGCCCCGGACGTGCTTGTCAAGGGCGACGACTGGCGCCGCGAGGATGTCGTGGGGAGGGAAGTGGTGGAAGCCAACGGCGGCGAAGTCGTCATCGTGCCGCGCTTGCCGCGTTACTCCTCGACGGGACTGATCGAAAGGATACGGGAACAGTAGCCATGGCCAGAAGATGCACCATTTGCGGCAAAGGCCCCTCCGTGGGCAACAACGTCAGCCATGCCAACAACAAGACCCGGCGCCGCTGGCTCCCCAATCTGCAGCAGGTCCGAGCGCGGCTGAACGGAGCGGTGAAGCGCATCCGCGTGTGCACCCGCTGCCTGCGTTCCGGCAAGGTCGAAAAGGTCGCTTGACGGGCACTACCCCTGAACGCGGCTCGCCCTGTACACTCCCTTCACCCGCGAGATATCCTGTAGCACCCGTCCCAACTGATCGAAGTCCCCGATCATGATCTCGAAGGTGTTCACGGCCCTGTCATCGAACGTTCGTATGTGAGCACGCGCGATGTTGACGCCCGCCTCCGAGATGGCCGAGCTGATGGCCGCGAGAAGGCCGGGCTTGTCCGCGCAGGTCACCTCGATCTTCACCGCCCGCGGCATCTGCACGTCCTCCGCCCAGCTCACCTCCACCTTTCGGGCCGGGTCGACCTCCAGTGCCGTCTGGCACCCCGCCACGTGAACCGTCACACCCCGCCCGCGCGTGATGATGCCGGCGATGTCCTCGCCCGGCAGCGGATGGCAACACCGCGCGAACCGCACCAGCACGTCATCGATGCCCTTGACGCGCACGCCGCGGTCGCGTGAGCCCACCAGCCGGAAGAGACGCTCCAGGCCGCCCTCGATCTGCTCGTTGTCCTTCTGGATCTCTTCCGGCGGGAGCAGCTTGGCCAGCACCTGGTGCGACATCACCTTGCCGTAGCCGATGCCCGCCAGGAGACCCTCCTCGTTCCGAACTCCCAGTTCCCGTCCCAGCGTCTCGATCGTCCCCTGGTCCTGGAGCGTCTCGTATTCGAGGCCGTGGCGGGCGAGGTCCCCTTCGAGGATCTCGCGACCCAGGGCGACGCTGCGTTCGCGCTGCTGCGCGGCCATCCAGGCGCGGATCCGGGACTTGGCGCGGGGCGTCTTCGCCACCTTGAGCCAGTCCCGGCTCGGGGTCTGTTCCTGGGTGGTGATGATCTCCACGGTGTCGCCGTTCCGCAGGATGTACTTGAAGGGGACGAGGCGCCCGTTCACCCGCGCGCCGGAGCAGTGCTGTCCGATGTCGGAATGGATGCGGTAGGCGAAGTCGATGATCGTGGCGCCCTTGGGGAAGCTGTGGAGGTCGCCCCCGGGCGTGAAGACGTACACTTCGTCGGGGAAAAGGTCCTCCTTGATGCTGTGCAGGAACTCCTGGGGGTCGGAAAGGTGCTGCTGCCATTCGAGGAGCTGCCGCAGCCACGTGAACCGCTGTATGTCGGTCACCTGCAGGTCCTGGCCCTTCTTGTAGCCCCAGTGGGAAGCGATGCCCTCCTCGGCCACGCGGTGCATGTCCTGGGTACGGATCTGAATCTCGATCCGCTGCGCGTTGGGGCCGATGACCGTGGTGTGCAGCGACTGGTACATGTTGGCCTTGGGAAGCGCGATGTAGTCCTTGAACCGGCCCGGTACCGGACGCCACTTGGAGTGGACGACGCCCAGGGCCTCGTAACATTCGCGCTGGGTGTCGACCAGCACCCGGAACCCCACGAGGTCGTACACCTGGCTGAAGTCCAGGCTCTGGTTCTCCATTTTGCGGAAGATGCTGAAAAAGTGCTTGGGCCGTCCGCTCACCTCGCCGTCGATGCCCTCTTCGGCAAGGGCCTTGCTCATCCGCGATATGACGTCGTTGGTGTATTTTTCCCGATTTTTTTTCTTCTGCGCCACGTTGTGCTTCAACTCGGCGTAGACCTCCGGGCGCAGGTACTTGAGCGCCAGGTCCTCCAGCTCGCTCTTGATCCAGTAAATCCCCAGGCGGTGCGCGATGGGCGCATAGATGTCCAGCGTTTCCTGGGCGATGCGCCGCTGCTTCTCGTCGGGGAGGTACTGCAACGTGCGCATGTTGTGGGTACGGTCGGCCAGCTTGATGAGGACCACGCGGATGTCCTTGGCCATGGCCAGGATCATCTTGCGGAAGTTCTCGGCCTGTTTTTCCTCGCGGCTGTTGAAGTTGACCCGGCTCAGCTTGGTGACGCCGTCCACCAGCACCGCGACCTCCGGGCCGAACTGCTCCTCGATCTGCGGCAGGGTGGCCAGGGTATCCTCGACGGTATCATGCAGCATGCCGCCGATGATGCTGGGAAGATCCAGCTTCAGGTCCGCCAGTATTCCCGCCACGGCAACCGGATGCGTCACGTAGGGTTCCCCGGACAGGCGCTTCTGGCCCTCGTGCACCTTCGCGGTGAAGCGGTACGCCTCGCGCAACGGCTCCACGTCCACCGCGGGCTGGTACTGCAACACCCTTTCGACCAGCTCGCCGGCAGGGCCCTGGCCGGCCGTGCCACGGGCACGGCGGCGGGGCCTTACCCCGGCTTCCGTTTCGGAATGAACCTGCAAACCTTCACCCCTTCGGCCGCGATGATGGCGGCCAGCCGCGCTACCGCATCTTCGACGTCGCGGTTCACGATGAAATAATCATACCCTTCTATTTCCTGAATTTCATGCCGTGCCCGCTGCCAGCGCTGGTGGATGGTCCTGCGCTCGTCCGTGCCCCGCGCCGCCAGCCGGCGGCGCAACTCGTCCAGCGACGGCGGCAGGACGAAGATGGCCACGGCGCCTTGAAAATGCTGCTTGATCTGGCGCGCCCCCTGCACGTCGATGTCCAGCAGCACGTCCTGTCCTTTTCGGAGCCGGCTTTCCAGCATCCGCCGCGGCGTGCCGTAGAGGCTTCCGTGCACCTCCGCCCACTCCGCGAACTCATTCGCGTCAAGCATCCGCCTGAACACCCGCTCCGACACGAAGTGGTAGTCCTCGCCCGGGGTCTCGCCGCTGCGCGGCGCTCGGGTGGTGCAGGACACCGACAGGCACATATCGGGGTGGACGTCCAACACCCTCCGCGTCAACGTCGTCTTGCCCGCGCCCGACGGCGCCGACACGATGAAGACGATGCCCGGACGGCGCTTGATGAAGCTGCGGATCGAGACCGTCATTCCACGTTCTGCACCTGCTCGCGGATCTTCTCCACGCCTTCCTTCCCACCCAGCACCAGCCGCACGACTTCGAGTTGCGGCGCCTTGGCGCCGATGGTGGTCATCTCGCGCTGGATCTCCTGCAGCAGAAAGTCGATCTTCTTCCCCACCGGCTCGGGGTCGCGCATCAGGCCGGCGAGCATCTCCACGTGGCTGCGGAGCCGCACCACTTCCTCGTTGATGCTGCCCTTGAACGCGCCGCTGCCGGCCTCGCCCGCCGGGTTCGCCGCGGCGTTCTGTTCCTGGAGGCGCTGGTCGATGGACGCCGCGCATTTCCCGAGCCGCCGGGCCGTGTCGTTGAGCCGGCGCGCCTCCGCGGTCATGTCGCGTTTCAGGTTGCGCCCTTCCCGGTCGCGCGACCGCGTGAGCGCTTTCAGGGCCGCGTCCAGCGCCCGCAGCGCAAGCCGCCGCTCGCTCGCTTCGATCTCTTCCGGTTCTTTGAACTGGAAAAGGTCCGGCAGGCGCGGCACCAACTGGAGGTCGACGTCGCCCTGGAGTCTGAAACGTTGCTTGATGCGCCGGAGCGCCGCGCAGTACTGCTCCATCAGCGCATCATCCACCTCCACGCGGTAGCCGCGCCCCTTGATGGGCGTCCGGTCCACGTAGATGTCGGCACGGCCCCGGTAGATCTTCGCGCGCGCCTGTTCCCGCAACTCGTCCTCGAGGCTCAGGTAGAGCTTCGGCACGCGCAAGTGGATATCCGCGTGGCGGTGGTTGACACTGCGGATCTGTACGGAGACCTTGACCCGCCTGTCCTGGAGGGTGGCCTGGCCAAAGCCGGTCATGCTTCTCATACGTCCTCTCGTATCGCCGCCCGCAACTGCCTCGCCTCCACGGGAGTCGTGCCGAGGCCGCCCACCACGAGACCCGCCGCCAGGTTGGCCAGGGTCGCCGCCTCCTCGCGGGAGCCGCCGGCCGCCAGCGCCAGCGCGCTGACGGCGACGACGGTGTCCCCGGCCCCGGTCACGTCGAACACCGCGCGCGCCGTGGTCGGGAAATGGCGTACGGAACCGTCCCGCCGGAAGAGGCTCATGCCGTCCTCGCCCAACGTAACCAGAATTGCCTCGCAACGCCACTTCTCAAGGAGCCTTCGGCCGGCCTTGCGCAACGAAACCCGGTCCGAAACCGCAACTCCCGAAGCTTCCGCCGCCTCGCCCTTGTTGGGCGTCACCAGCGCCACGTCCCGGTAACGCTCGTAGTTGGCGCGCTTGGGATCCACTACCACCAGGACGCCTTTGTCGCGGGCAAGGTCGCCTGCAAGCTCCAGCAACGCGGGCGCGACGACGCCCTTGCCGTAGTCCGATACCACGATGCCGTCCACGGCGGACGCCTGCCGCGCCGTGAACCGGGCGAGACGCCGCAATGTCTCCTCGGACGGTCCGGCCGCGTCCTCATAGTCGAGCCGCGCAAGCTGCTGCGGGCGCGGCAAGCCCATGATCCGGTGCTTCTCGGTGGTGCGCGCGACGGGATCCCGGAAGACGCCCCGGGTGGACACGCCCATCTCCCCGAGGCTGGCGGTGATCCAGGAGCCGGCTTCATCCTCCCCCACCACAGCGGCCGCGGCCACGCGGGCGCCGAGGCCGCGGAGGTTGGCGGCCACGTTCGCCGCCCCTCCCAGGCGGCGCTCCTCGGATACGACGCGCACCACGGGGACCGGCGCCTCCGGGGAGATCCGCTCCACCTCGCCCCACACGAAGCGGTCGAGCATGACGTCGCCCACCACCAGGAGCCGCGTCTCGGCGAAGCGCCGCATCAGCGCCGTGAGCCGGCGCGCGGAAACCGCCGGAGCGCCACGGACAGCCATGGCCGCGAAGCCCCCGTTTAAGGCTTTTGCATGGCCTGGAGCGACTGCTCGAGCTGACGCAGCGCGTCGCCGAAGCCGGCCCAGTCGCCGGCGCGCAGGCGTTCCATCGAGCGCCGGTAATGCTCCAGCGCCTGGGCCTCGGGACCACTGCCCTGCTCCGCTGCCGCGGTGAGCGTGACCGCCGGCGCGAGGGGCGCGCCGTCCACCGTCACCGTGGAACCGAACAGCTCGCGCAACGCGTCCTCCAGGTTCTCGCGCATGGCGATGCGGTTTCCGAACACCGCGACCACTCGCTTGAGCTCGGGCAGCGATCCCTGCTCCGCCGCCAGGTAAAGCGACTGCACGTACAGCAGCGAATCCTGAATGGGGATGGCCAGCAGGCTGCCGCGGATGACCTCCGAGCCGCGCTGGCCCCACAGACTCAACTGCTGCGAGATAAAGGCGTCCTGGTCGATGCGGGCGTCGACCTGCTTGGGGCCATAGACCAAGCGGGCCTTGGGGAAGTTGAGGGCCAGGAGCTTGCCGTAGTGGGTGCCGTCGCTGCGCGCCGCCAGCCACGCGCGCATGTTGTCGCGGTTGTTGGGGGTGAAGGGCAGCAGCAGCACGAACTCCTCGTTCGCCTCGCCCGGCAGGCGCATGATGGTGTAGTACGGCTCCATCTGGCGCTCTTCCTCCTCCACCGTGCGGATGGGGATGCTCAGCAGGTCCTCCTTGTTGTAGAAGACCTGCGGGTCCTGCATGTGGTAGGTGGCGTACATTTGCGCCTGTACCTTGAAGAAGTCCTGCGGATAGCGGACGTGGGTGCGCAGCGCGTCGGGCATGGCCTCCATGGGCTTGAACAGCCCCGGGAACCCGCTGGCGTAGGCTTTCACCACGGGATCGTCCGCGTCGGCGACGTAGAAGTCCACCGTGCCGTTGTACGTGTCCACCACGGTCTTCACGGAGTTGCGCATGTAGTTGCCGATCCCTTCGGTGGGCTCGGAGTAGGGATAGCGGTCGGAAGTGGTGTAGCCGTCGACGATCCAGAAGAGCCGCCCCTCCGGCGTCGCCACCAGGTAGGGGTCCTCGTCGAAGTCGAGGAACGGCGCCAGCTTCCGCACCCGGTCCTGGATCTTGCGGTAGTAGAGTATCCGGCTCTCGGGAGTGAGGTCGTTGGACAAGGAGATGCGCAGGGTCGCGAAGCGCGCGGAGAACAGGAGCTTGCGCCAGAACGAGCGCAACGGCACTCCGCCCTCGCCCTCGTAGGTGGTGTAGACGTTCTGGTCGCCGGCCGGATAGTCCAGCTCGCGCGCCCGCGTCTTGACGAACACGTAGTCGTTGGCCACCTCGCCGAAGTAGATCTCCGGCCGTGTCACCTTGATGAAGCCGTCGGATACCGGCGGAATGTTCTTGACGAAGAACTCGGGCAACCCCTCCTGGCTGATCTGGTTCACCGGGCTGAACACGACGCCGTAACCGTGGGTGTACACCAGGTGCTCGTTGATCCAGATGCGGCTCGGGAGCTGCTCGTGGGACAGCTCGCGCGCCGACAGCATCACCTGGCGGTACTGGCCGTCGATCATGTAACGGTCGTTGTCCACGTCCACGAACTCATAGTAGGTGCGGATCTGTTGCAACTGCGCGTAGGTGGACAGCAGCGGCTGGTAGTTCCACAGGCGGATGTTCTTGACGGTGGCGTCGTTCTCCTTCAGGTCGTCCGCCGTGAGCACCTCGTTCACCGGGAACTCCTGCGCCTCCACCCGGTCGAGGCCGTAGGCATGCCGGGTCGAGCGGATGTTGCGTTCGATGTAGGGCGTCTCCGCCACCAGCTCGTTGGGAACCACGTGGAACTGCTGCAGGAACGACGGATAGGCGTACATCCCGATGGCGTGTACCGCCGCCAGGGCGCCGAGACCGATGAACAGGAGCCGCAGCCCCGGCCGGCGCATCTGCACCAGGCACAGCACCGAGACCAGCGCCGCCACCACCGCGAGCACGCGCAGCGCCGGAAGGCGCGCGTGAATGTCCGTATAGCCGGCGCCGAACACGACGCCGTTGTGCGAGTAGAGGAGCTTGTAGGCGTCGAGCAGGTAGCCGCCGCACTGGACCAGCAACAACAGGGCCAGCAGCACGGAAAGATGCATCTTGGCGGCGCGGTGCACCGACAGGCCGTTTTCCGAGTACTGGACGCCGCCGTAGAGGAGATAGACGAAGGCCGTGGCCACCAGGACCACGCCCAAGGCCACCAGGAACCAGCGGTAGAGCGCGTCCAGGGCCGGGAGCTGGAACAGGTAGAAGCCGATGTCCTTGTCCAACAGCGGGTCCTGCATGCCGAACGGAAGCCCGTTGAAGTAAAGCAGCACGGACTCCCAGTGCATGGCCGCCTGGGGAGCGGCCAGGAACCCCAGCACCAGCGCCACCGGCAGGAGCAGCCGGCGGATGAGCGGATCCAGCTCCTCGAAACCCGGCACCTCGGGGTTGCTGGTCTGGAGCGGCACCACCCCTTCGCGCCGGCGCGCCGCGAGCTTGATGTTGAAGTAGAAGAGCGAGAAGAACAGGACCCCGGAGATCACCCCCAACAGCACCTTGATCCACAGCGTCTTGGTGAACACCCCGGAGTAGCCGATCTCACGGAACCAGAGGAAGTCCGTATAGAGGTAGATGGCCTCGCCCACGAGCGAGAACAGGATAAACGCGCCCAGCGCGATCAAACCGATGGATCTTCGCATGGAATCCTCTCAACGCCTCCAGGCCTAGAAGGCGCCCTTGTGGGAATATTCGATCTCGGCGCCGGTGATGAACTCCAGCAGTGCCGCCCTGCCCTCTTCTGTGGCGCGCCGGGCGCGCACGATGGCGGGACCCACCTCGGCGGGATCCTCCACGCGCTCGGCCCATCCGCCCATGGCGCGGGCCATGTCCGCGTAGTTGCCGCCCAGGTCGCGGCTGCCGTAGCGCTCGTGCGACACCGTCATGTGGCGCGTCTCCACCGCCATGGTGGAGTTGTTGAGCACGATGGTCAGGATCGGCAGGCTCGATCGCACCGCGGTCTCGAAGTCGAGCCCGGTCATGCCGAACGCGGCGTCGCCCATGAAGTTCACCACGAACTTGTCGGGCGCCGCCAGCTTGGCGCCGAGGTTCAATCCCAGGCCGGTGCCCAGGCCGTGGGACTTGCCCCACCCGAGGTACGACCGCGGCCCGGCCGAGCGGTAGAAGGGCATGATCTGGTCCCGCGGACTGCCGGAATCATGGGTGACGATGGCCTCGGCCGGGTCCACCGCCTTCATGAACTCGGCGATGACCCGGTACGGGTTGATGGGCACCTCGTCGGAAGCGAGCTTCTCGTCCCACGCCGCAAGCCACTCGGCGCGCAGCTCGGCAATGGCGCGGGCGGGGGAACGGTCCTCCCTGGAGCGTCCGTTCAGCAGGTCCTCGGACGCCTCGACGAACTGGCGCAGCACGAGCCGCGCGTCGCCGATGACCGGGTACTCGACGTCGTAGTTCTTGCCCACGTCGATGGGATCGTCGGTGACTTGAATGAAGGTCTTGTCCGCCGGTATGGGCGTGGTCATGGGATGCCGGGTGAGGCTCGTGCCCACCGCCAGCACCACGTCGGCCTGACTGAGAAAGTGGT
>JAJDXX010000072.1 GCA_022823055.1 Candidatus Binatia bacterium
TCAATACTCTGCTTCGTGGCGACCAAACCCCAATCCGTCATTCCCGCGAAAGCGGGAATCCAGGGGTGGTGGCAGGGCGCTACAGCGGCGTTTCCCCGCTCTACCCCTCCTGGATTCCCGCTTTCGCGGGAATGACGTTTCGGGGGGTTGTTGCCTCTCTTGAATGGTGTTTTGACACAGCCTGTTCCGCGGGAATGACGTTTCGGGTGGCGGTGCTACTTCCAGTTTGAGCGGAGTCTTGACATAACCGGTTCCCCGGAAATGACGTTTCCAGGACGGCGACGCCTGCGTCTGTTCAGGCGGGCGCGCCGGCGGGCGTGGGTCCCAGCGGCGGAACGGTTTTCTTCGGGCGGATGCTGAGCCCGAAGGCCGCCGCCATGAGTCCCATCCAGCCGCCGGCGAAGAACGCCATCTCGTAGTTGCCGACGTAGTCGTACAGCAGGCCGCCGGCGTTGGCCATGGCAAACCCGCCTATCTGGTGCGACAGAAAGATCCAGCCGTAGATCCGGCCGATGGACTGCTTGCCGAAGGTCTGGCCCGCGATCATCACCACCGGCGGAACCGTGGCGAACCAGTCGAGTCCGTACACGATGGTGAAGGCGAGGAGTCCGAAGGTGGTGTCCACCCACAACAGATAGAAGAGCGACAACCCCCGAAACGTGAACACCACGGCGATCAGTTTCCGGGGATCGACACGGTCCGCCAGCCAACCGGAGAACAGGGTTCCGAGGATGTTCATGGTTCCCATGAGTCCGATCGCGCTGGCCACGGTCAGCCTGTCGAACCCGTTCTCCAGGGCATGGGGCAGCAGATGCGTTCCGATGAGCCCGTTGGCCGTACCGCCGCAGATGGAGAACACGCCGCACAGGAGCCAGAAGGTCGGCGTCTTGACGGCGTCCTTGATGCCCATGACCGGCCCCGCGGGCTTGGCTCCCTCCGACTCGCCTGCCGGCTTGTCGGCCACGGGCGCTGTTTGCGCTCCGGGTCCCTCGTTGTAGGCTTCAAGACCGATGTCCTCGGGCTTGTCCCGCATCAACAGCCAGACCAGGGCCACCGCCGCGGCCGTGCACCCGACGAGCACGTAGGAACCCATGCGCCAGCCGACATAGGCCACGACGAACAACATGAACGGGATGAAGACGATCTGTCCCGTGGAGCTGCCGCTGCTGAGTATGCCCACGGCCAGTCCGCGCCGGGCGTTGAACCAGCGATGCGCCACCGAAGCGGACAGGACCCCGGACATGCCTCCCGCGCCCAGCCCCACCAACACGCCCCATGTCAACCAGAACTGCCAAAGCTCGGTCACGAAAGTCGTCGCCACCAGGCCGGTGCAGAGCATCGTCAGCGAGGTGAGCATGACCCGGCGCGGCCCGATCTTGTCCAGAAACCAGCCCGCCACCGGAGCGACCGCTCCGTAGAGCAGGAGATTGAGGGAGATACCGAAGGTGATGGCCGAGCGAGCCCACCCGAAGTCCGCCTCCAGCGGATGGATCAGCACGGTGGGAACCACCCGGATGCCGGCGCCGTTGAAGCTGGCGAAGAAGGTGACGGCAACGATGAGCCAAGCGTAGTGGAAGGGCAACGGTATGGGTGGACGCGGCTTGGGCTGCGGGCTCGCAGGATGGTTCATCCGATCTCGCTTTCCTTGGGAGCTACGAAACGGGGATCCCTCCGAAGACGGATCCCCGTTTCCCGATCGCTGCTAGAGACTGTTGTCACTTCGGCAACGCGTCGCGCATGGCCTCGGTGTACTTGCTGTAGGTCTTCACGTAGTTGTCCAGGTCGGCCTGCGCCACCTTGGAGTCGCCGGGGACGATGGGGCTCTTGGACTTGGCCAGGAACTCCTTGTATTCCGGATCGGTCATGGCCTTCATGAACAGATCTTCCAGGATCTTCTTCCGGTCGTCGGGCAGACCCGGCGGCGCCACGATGCTGCGGCCGACGTAGAGACGGAGGTCGACCCCCTTCTCCTGCGCGGTCGGCGTGTTCGGCGCGTTCACCGGCCTCTCGCTATGCAGGTGAAGGACCGGCCTCACGTCGCCCGACGCGATGTAGGAAGCGGTGGTGGGGTGGTCGATGGGCTGCAGGTAGACATCGAAGTCGTTCCGGATCATGGCCGGTATGCCTTCGCTCGTGCCGCGGTAACCGGACACCACGTCCATCTGGATGCCGAGTTCCTTGGCCGTCACGAAGGTCGGGATCCAGCGGGACACGCCGATGCCTTCCACTCCCCACTTCACACGGTCGGCCTTCCGGAGATCTTCGAGCGTGTGGAAGCGGGAGTTCTTGCCGACGATAAGGCTGTACGGTTCGGCCCCGACCCGGGCGATGTTGACGAACTTGGTGACATCGTAGCCCGTCTTCTCCACGCCGCTGATCAACTGCTTGCCAAGCATGCCGTCGGTAAACAAGTGCCCCAGGGTGTAGCCGTCAGGCTTGGCCCTGTACATGGCTACCGTGCCGATGACCAGTCCCCCGCCGGTGATGTTCTTGACGACGATGTGGACACCCTTGGGCAGGTACTTCCGCATGGTGCGGCCGATAGCCCGGGCCAACCGGTCGAAGCCCCCGCCGGGCGAGCCCGCTACAATGATAGTGATGTTCTTCTTGGGAAAGTCCGCCGCCGCCACAGTGGCCGGCTGTGCGAACGTCGCCAGAGTCAACAACACCGCGATAGCTATCCACCTTTTCATTACGGTCCTCCTGTGCTTTGCGGCCTGATCTGCCCGGTTTTTCGGGGTGTTCTAGGAAACACCATCGGGACGCGTGTTGTCAAACACGAGATTTTGAGCGTATTTGTGACGCAGCACACGAGTAACGTGTCCCCAGATTCGTGCGGCAATCTGCGGGGCACGTTGGCAGGAGGAAGCCGGATGGAGATCCGAAAGATCGTCACCATTGTCGAGGAAACCCGGCGCGAGTTCCATCGACCGGTGGAGCCCGCGTCGCGGCAGGCCGCCGTCATCGCGGTCATCGCCAACCCCTATGCCGGGGGCTATGACGAGAAGCTCGAAGAGTTGCAGGAGGCCGGCGCGGAGCTCGGCGGCCTCCTGGCTCAACGTGCTATCGACGCGCTGGGGATCGACGGCGCCGCCGTCCACAGCTACGGCAAGGCGGCGATCGTCGGAGAGAAAGGAGAGCGGGAGCACGCCGCGGCGGTCATGCATCCACGGCTCGGCAAACCGGTGCGCGAGATTGTCGGGCCAGCGCGCTCGGTCATGCCCTCGGCCACCAAGATCGGCGGTCCCGGGACCGCCATCGATTGCCCGCTGCACCACAAGGACGAGATCTGGAAGTTCAGCCACTTCGACTCCATGCAGGTTTCCGTGCCCGACGCCCCGCGCGCCGACGAGATCGTGGTGGTCCTGGCGATCAGCGACTCGGGCCGGCCGTTGCACCGGGTCGGCGAGGACTTGGCCGCCGCCGACGTGATGGCCGGGAACGAATAGCTGAAGAAAGAGCGAAGATGCCCGAGGTCGTCATCGACATCCACGCCCATTTCACCCCGCCCGAGTGGATCCAAGGCATGCGCAGGGAAGGCGCCCGGCACGGCTGCCACATCGAGGAGGACGGCTCCGGCGGGCTGTCCCTCCGGGTGGGGGAAGGCCGGCCCGCGGCGTTGCAGCCGTTTCTCTCGGACCTGCCGGCGCGTTTGAGCGCCATGAAGGAACGGGGACTGGACCGGCAGGTGCTGTCGCCGCCCATGACCATTGTCACCTACCAGTTGGAGGGGGTTCACGGGCAGGCGGTGTCGCGGCTCTTCAACGAGGCCAACGCCGAAGCGGCGCGCGGGACGCCGGGGTTGATACCCGTAGCCACGGTCCCCATGCAGTCAGGGCGAGAGGCGGTGGAGGAGCTTCGGTACGCGGTGGAGGTGCTGGGCATCCGCATGGTGGAGATCGGCACCCACATCAACGGCGTGAACCTCGACGACGAGGCGTTCCGGCCGTTCTTCGAATGCGCCGCCGACCTAGGCGTGCTGGTGCAACTGCATCCTCACCGGGTCGCGGCCGCGGAACGGCTGAGCCGGCACTACATGAACAACCTGGTGGGCAATCCCATGGACACGGCCATCGCCGCGGCCTCGTTGATCCTGGGCGGCGTGCTGGAGCGCTACCCTTCCCTCAACATATGCCTGGTGCACGGAGGCGGCGCCCTCCCGTACCTTCTCGGCCGCGTGGTCCACGGCCACGGCGCCGTGGCGGCGGCCCGCGCGGTGCCGGGCGATCCGGAAACGTACTTCCGCCGCTTCTACTTCGACACGATCCTGCACGACCCGCGCATGCTGGCGTTCCTGCGCGACCTGGCCGGCGAGGAGCGGCTCCTTCTGGGCACCGACTACCCCTACGACATGGGGGAAACGGATCCGCTGGGACTGCTGGAACAAGCCGGCCTGGGAGACTGCGACGCGGTTTGCGGGGGGAACGCGGCGGGGCTGCTGGGCCTTGACGCTGACGCCACACCTTAGATCAAAGGCTCCAGGTTCCCCTCCGGGTTGTACCACTTCAAACTCGGCCAGAAGATCGTCCATACAGGCGTCACATATGACCTGGAGCGGCGGGAAGCTGAACACAAGCAAAAAGGGTTGGGCAAAGGGACATATCTTGCAGGTCGGCCTGCGCACAACGCGGGACGCCGCGCTGCAATGGGAAGGTGAGCAGCGCAAGCAGGGGAAGCCCACGGGACCCTGATCTCCCGCTTACGCCAACAGGCTCTCAGCTTCACTCGATCCGGTTGTCGATGGGTGGCAGGGACTTCAGGTAGACGGCGATGGCGGTGAGGTCCTCGTCGGTCATGTGCTCGTAGCCGTGTATGATGACCCGTTCCATGAGGCCCTGGACGTTGTCGCCGTCGGGCTTGTAGCTGCTCTTCAGCAACTCCACCATGTCCTCCACCGACCAGTCGCCCACTCCGGTCCCTTCGTGCGGGGTGATGTTGGACGCGGTCTCGCCTTCAGGGCCGTCGGTGCTACCGGCCATGAACAGCTCCCGGTCGAGTCCGCCGGCCCAGTCCCGCGGCGTGTGACACTCGCCGCAGTGGACGACGGCGTTGACCAGATACGAGCCGCGGTTCCACCGGGCGGGCCTGCCCGGATCGGAGGTCCACGGGCCCTCCTCGAAATAGCGCCACTTCCACCCCGCCAGCAGGAAGCGCCAGCCGAAGGGCGTGGTCAGCTCGGGCGCGCGGTTTTCCTTGCGCACGGGCTTCACCGTGGACAGGTAGGCCTTGAGGGCGAGGATGTCCTCGTCGGTCATGTTGGTGAAGGAGGTGTAGGGGAAGGCCGGGAACAGGTGCTCCCCCCCTCGGCCGATGCCCTGGCGCATGGCCCTGAGAAACTCTTCGTCGCTCCAGCCGCCGATGCCGGTCTCCGGGTCCGGCGTGATGTTGGTGCTGTAGATGGTGCCGAAGGGGACCTCGATGGCGTAGCCCCCGGCAAGCTCGGCGCCCTTGTTCTTGAAATCGGTGTGGCAGGCGATGCACAGCCCGGCGCGGGCCAGGTATGCGCCCCGCGCCGCCGGGTCGTCCGCGGCGCCGGCGCCCGACACCCACGCCAGGAACATCAGCGTCAACCCGGCGAGCGCGTATGTCACAGTGCGTTGACCGCTGCGCATGGACGGAAGACCTTCCCCGTTCGCGTCACCCGTTGCGGCACACGAAAAGCTGCCTCGGGCAATCGTGCATGTTCTCCAGCCCGGTATCCGTCACGCGCATCATCTCGCCGAACTGGACGCCGCGCAACCCGTCCTCGGTGACGACGTTGGGTTGGATGACGAGGCACATGTTCGTCTCGAAGCGGAACTCCGGCGCCGCGCCGCGATGGGTCTTGTGCGTGCGCAGGATCGGCGGCAACTGGCTGGCCCCGTGGACCACGTCGTCGTACACGGTGAAGCCGCGTTCGTGCACCACGTCCGCGGCCTTGAGCACCTCTTCGGTCCCGGCGCCCGCCTTGATGACGCCGGCGATGCGGTCGAAGGCCTCCATGGCGGTGTCGTGGAGACGCTGGTACTCGGGCGTGGGATCCTCGCCTATGGTGAAGGTGCGCAGCACTTGGCCGGTGTAGCCGGCGTAGTTCGTACTGATCTCCGTCACGAGCACGTCGCCCTTTTGCAGGATGCGGTTGGACAGGTGCTGCTGCGGCACTCCGCCCCTGGGGTCGTGCATGGACGTGGTGATCATGAAGTGGATGCCGTTGATGCCGCCCTTCCCCAGGTAGACGTCCTCGACGATGCGGGCCAGTTCATGCTCGGGGATGCCGGGGCGCGCGTGCTCGGCCAGGGCCGCCACCGAGTCGTCGCTCATGGCCGAGGCCTGGCGCAGGCGCTCGATCTCCTCGTCGCTCTTGACCTGGCGCTGGTCGCGCATCTCGGCGCTGAAGTCCACCCACGTCACGCCCGGCAACGCTTCCACGAGCCGCAGGTAGTGGCGGTACGGCACGCTGCCGCACAGACCCACCGAGCCCTTCTCGAGCCCCCGGTCCTTCAGGTTCTCCAGCACCCGCGGCACCGAATCCACCGAGCCCGTGGGGCTCGAGCCGCCGAAGCGCACGTCGTCGATGATGGCCATGCGCCTGGCGTTGGGCAGGTGGTTGGACAACTGCACGAACAGCGTGGGCTCGCCGGCGCGCGGGTAGATGAAGTAGGCCTCGCTGGTGGTGAGCCAGTTGCACAGGTAGTGGATGTCCGGCGCCGTGCGGCTGCCGTAGAAGACCACGGCGTCCAGGCCCATGCGGTCCATGCGCGCCTGCACCGCCGCGTGGCGGCGTTCGTACTCGGTGTCGGAAAAGCTCAGGTAGTTGGGGTCACAAGCCATGAAGTCCCTCCGTCAGGTCACAACCGTTCGGCCCGTCGTGTCGACGTTCGCCGGCACGTGGAAACCCGTATTCGCAGCGGCCTGGCACCCCGTCCTTCCGCTTCCCGCCGGCACCATCTACGTGGTGGCCAGTCCAGGCCTCGGCGGCGCCTGCAGTTTCGGCTGCGATCCTTCCTTGTCGATGGCCATCGACATGAGCGCAGCCAGCACGGCCAGCACCGCGCCCGTAAGGAAGGACGGCACGTAGTCGCCGAACACATCGTACGCGATGCCGCTGCTCTGGGCCATGACCGCACCCCCCAGTTGGTGCGCCAGGAAGATCAGGCCGTAGATGCTGCCTACCGAGTTCTTGCCGAAGGTGTTGCCGGCGATGGCCACCACCGGCGGCACCGTCGCGAACCAGTCCAGGCCGTAGATCACCGCGAAGACGAACATGCCGGCGGGACCTGTGACCGCCGGCAGGATGAACAGCGAAACCGCCCGCAACGCGTAGATCCACGCCAGCACCTTGCGCGGGTCCATACGGTCGCAGAGCCACCCGGCCCCCATGGTGCCGACGAAGTTCAGGCCGGCCATGATCCCCACGGTGATGCTGGCCACCTGGTGGCTGATGCCGATGTCCAGGGCGTGCGGGATCATGTTGGCCCCGATGAGGCCGTTGGAGGTCCCGCCGCAAATGGCGTAGGCGCCGGCCAGGAGCCAGAAGGTACGTGTGCGGACCGCGTCCCGCACCGTCGTGCTGGTCACCAGCGGCGCGCCGCCGGGTCTCGCGGCCGCGGCCGCGTTGGCCTCCGACTCACCCAGCGCCTCCTCCCCCACCTCGGCGGGATCGTTGCGCATGAGCCACCAGACCAGCAGGAAGGCCACCACCGCCACGCCCGAAAGCGTCATGGCCGCCACGCGCCAGCCCCAGGCCACGATCATGCTCAGCACCACCGGGATGAAGATGAGCTGTCCGGTGGAGCCGGCACTGTTCAGCAGGCCCAGCACCACGCCGCGGTGGCGCACGAACCAGCGATGGGCAACGCTGGCCGCCAGCACCGACGAGATGCCGCCCGCGCCGGTGCCGACGATCAGGCCCCACACCACCAGGAACTCCCACAGGCGGTTGATCGACGAGGTCAGCCCCGCCCCCACCGCCAGCAGCGACAGCGCCACGAGCATCACCACCCGCGGCCCCCGGCGGTCCTGGAAGCGCCCGGCGAAGGGGCCGATGGCGCCGTAGAGCACCAGGTTGATGGACACGGCGGCGTTGATCGCTCCCCGACTCCAGCCGAAGTCCGCTTCCAGCGGTCGCACGAAGGTCTGCGGCGCGGCCCGGATACCCGCGGCCAGAAGCGACGCCGTGAAGGTCGTCGCCACCACCACCCAGCCGTAGAAGAACCGGACGTTGAGCGGTTTGCGGGGCCGCGGATTCGACATGTCGGGTAGGGTGCTCATGGATGGGTCGCGCCGCTTCTCCCGGTGATACAAGCTTAAGCGCGCGGCCCCAGAGCCTCGGCGGCATTCTCGTAGTCTTCGAGCCGCGGCAGCAGCAGCGCGTGGTCCACTCCGGCCTCGCGGTATTCGCCGATGCGCCGGCGGCATGTCCCGGCGTCCCCCAGCAGATAGAACGCATCCACCATCTCCTCGGTGATGAGCCCCACGGCGGCTTTCTCGCCGCGGCTCTCCGCGGTGGCGCGAAGCTCGGGCAGGATGCCGGGGTCGAAGCCGCCGCGCTCCAGCAGGATGTCTCCCACGAAGGGCTCGGCCAGGAGCCGCACCATGCGTTCCTTGAGGGCCGGCATCATGCGCTCGGGATCGTCGGTCAGGCGCACGATCAGCATGCAGGCAATGTCGATGGCCGCCGGGTCGCGCCCCGCCTCGCGGGCCGCGTCGGCGATCTCCTGAACGGCGTAGCGCACGTACGCGGTGGGAACGTAGGCGTTGAGCAAGACCCCGTCGGCCACCGCGCCGGCAAGCCGCAGCGCCCTGGGGCCGATGGCGGCCAGGTAGACGGGCAGGCTTTCCTGCGCTGGTGTCACCGCGAGACGCACGGCCTTGAGGTCCCAGTAGACGCCCGCGCCGCTCACGCGCTCCCCCGCCAGGAGCTGCCGGAGTTGTGCCACCGTCTTCTTCATGTGGGCGAGGGGCCGCTCGTAGGGCATCCCCATGCGTCCCTCGATCATCCACTTGTCGCTTCGCCCCAGCCCCAGGAGAAAGCGCCCGCCAGAGATGCGGTCCAGGGTCGCCGCGGACATGCCCAGCAGCGCCGGGTTGCGCGTGTACGGGTTGGTGACGCCGAGACCGAGCCGGATGCGTGTCGTGGCGGCCGCCAGGAACCCCAGCAGCGAGAAGGTTTCCTCGTGGAAGTAACGCTCCGTCACCCACAGGGAATCGAAACCGGCCTCCTCCGCGACCCGGGCGTAGTTCCTCAGCTCGTCGCCGTTGTCGATGCCGTGATAGAGGACCATCCCGATTCGTGACATGGAGAAGCCCGCGTTTGGTGCTTACCAAAAAACAGAGCCGCCCCCCGAACCGTCATTCCCGCGGAAGCGGGAATCCAGGCGGGGTGAGGCGGGAGCGCAGGCCCGTTTCAGCCCCGCCCCGCCCCTGGATTCCCGCTTCCGCGGGAATGACGATTCGGGGGGTCTCTGCCTCATGAGTTTCGATACAGCCTGTTCCGGGGGAATGACCTTTCCGGGCGTTGTACGGTTTATCATCCGAGCGGCGTCACACCCTGGGAAGCGCGGGTCACCATGTGGATTGACCGGCGGGGACACTAGATGCCCGTTCCCGCCCGCTTGAGGCGGGGGTCCAGGACGTCGCGGAGGGCGTCGCCCAGGAGGTTGATCCCCAGGACGGTCACGAAGATGGACAGGCCGGGAAAGAGCGCCAGCCACCAGGCGGTGCTGATGTAGATGCGACCGTCGGCGAGCATGGTGCCCCAGGTGGGGATTTCGGGCGGCACGCCCAGGCCCAGGAAGCTCAGGCTGGCCTCGGAGATGATGGACGAGGCCATGGCGAAGGTGCCGATGACCAGCGATACCTGGATCAGGTTGGGGATGATGTGCCGCGCGATGATCTGGGCGTCGCTGGCGCCCAGCGACTTGGCCGAGATGACGAACTCGCGCGCCTTGAGCGACAGGCTCTGGCCGCGCGTCACCCGGCAGTACTGGATCCAGCGTTGTGCCACCAGGGCGAGGATCAGGTTGAACAGGCCTTGTCCAAGGAACGCCATGATGGTCAGGGCCAGCAGCAGCGGCGGGAAGGCCCATACCACCTCCACGAACTTCTGGATCGTGAAATCCACGTTGCCGCCGAAGTACCCCGACGTGGCTCCCAGAATCACGCCGACGAAGCCGGAGATGAACACCACCGCAAAAGCGATCAGCAGCGACACCCGGGCGCCGAAGACGATACGGCTCAGGATGTCGCGGCCGAGGTTGTCGGTGCCGAGAAAGTGGGGGCCCCAAAACCATTGGGGCGCATGCAGCATGGTCTCCAGGCTCTGCTGGTTGGGATCGAACGGCGCCACCAGCGGTCCGAGGGCGCCGGCGATGATGAAGATCAGCACGACCGAGCCGCCCAAGTAGACCTTGGTGCGCATCCACGGACGCCACCACTGGGTGCGGGGCCGTGCGCGGCCGGAGTCCGGCGTGCCCGTGTCAATACCGTATTCTTGGGTCGATGACTGCATAGAGCACGTCGATCAGAAAGTTGATGGCGACGAACGCCACCGTGTACACCAGCACCAGCCCGGTCACCAGCGGGTGGTCGCGCGCGTTGAGCGCGATGACCAGCAGGCTGCCGCTGCCCGGCCACGAAAAGACCGTCTCCACGATGATCGAGCCGCTCAGGAGCGTGCCCAGCTCGAGCCCCACCACGGTGATCACTGGAATGAGCGCATTGCTCACCACGTGACGCCACAGCACCTTGCGCTCTACCAGACCCTTGGCGCGGGCCGTGGTCACGTACTCCTCGTGCATGACCTCCAGCACCGACGACCGCGTCACCCGCATGAGGATCCCGAGCATGTTGGAGCCCAGGGCCAGCGCCGGAAGGAAAAGGTGCTCCAGGCCGTCGCGCACGCCCGCCCAGTTGCCCTGGATGGCGCTGTCCACGACGTAAAAACCGGTGATGCGCTCCCCGGCGATGCCGTAGGTGTCCCGTCCCGCGGACGGGAGAATATTCAATATGCCGGCGAACAGCAGGATCAGCATGATTCCGAACCAGAAGCTGGGCATGCTGATGCCGAAGAGGCCGAAGGTGGTGCCGGTGTTGTCCACCCAGGAGTTGGGCTTGGCCGCGGCCCACACCCCCAATGGAATCGCGAAGATGATGGCGATGATGACTGACGCGGTGGCCAGCTCCAGGGTGGCCGGGATCCGGTTGACGATCACGTCCATCACCGGCTCGTCGTACTTGAAGGAGCGGCCGAAGTCCCCTTTGGCCGCGGACATGAAGAACTTGAGATACTGGACGTAGACGGGCTGATCGAGGCCCCACCGTTCCCGGGCCTGATCGATGTCCTCCTGGGTGGTGTCCTCGCCCAGCAGCATGAGCGTCGGATCACCGGGAGCGGCCTGGATCAGCAGGAAGACGAGCAGGCTGATGAGCACCATGACCGGGATCGTCCCGACCAGACGACGGAGCAGATAGGTTCCCATGGGACAGTCTCTCGAAAAACCTACCGTCTATGACATAGGCGAAGGGATTTCAAGGACCGCGGGGTGGCGCGTAAGGGGCGAGAGCCCTGCTGCACGGGTATGGACACGGGTCCGTGAACTATGCGGGCCGCCTGTGCTATGGACAGGACACCAGCCCAACCACGAACAAGGGACGAATCCATGGCGAAGGACCTGCGTACATTCATCGAGCAACTTGCGGCATCGGCGCCGGACCAGATCCACATGGTCACCCGGCGGGTGGACCGCAGGTTCGACATCACCGCCATCGCGGAGCGTCTGGGTGAGGACGGGAAGTTTCCCGCGCTGGTGTTCACCGACGTGGACGGGTCGTCCATGCCGCTGGTGATCAACCTGACGGCCACCTACGAGCGGCTCGCGCTGGCCCTGGGGACCGACGTGCACGACATGGTGCGGGTCTACGGAGAGCGGCAGGCCAAGCCGATCCAGGCGGAGACCGTGTCCGACGGGCCGGTGAAGGAGGTGGTACTCAAGGGGGACGCGGTGGACCTGTCGGCACTGCCCATCCCCTACCACAACGAGTTGGACGCCGGTCCCTATATCACCGGCGGGGTCATGATCCTCAAGGACCCGGACACGGGCGCCCAGAACGCCGGCCTCTACCGCCACCAGGTGCACGACGCCCGCACCCTCGGAGTCTACATCCAGGGCAGCCACCACGGCGGCTACATCTACCGGCGCAACTCGGAGCGCGGCGAGCCCACCGAGTTCGCCCTGGTGGTGGGGCACTATCCGACGTTCATGCTCGGGGCGGTGTCGCGGCTGCCGGGCATCGGCGGCGAGTTCGCCGAGGCCGGCGCGCTCTTGCAGGAACCCATCGAGCTGGTCAGGGCCGAGACCGTGGACCTCATGGTGCCGGCCCACGCGGAGATCGTGATCGAGGGGCGGCTTCTGCCGGACGAGACCCGGCTCGAAGGCCCCTTCGGCGAGTGGACCGGCTACTACGTGAGCGTCGGCGCCCAGCCGGTGATGCACGTTTCGGCCATGACCATGCGCCGGAACCCCATCTACTACGACGTCTTTCCGGCCGGCCAGGAGCACTTGGTGCTGGGCAGCCTGCCGCGTATGGGCACCATCTACCGGCGCGTCCGGGAAGCCGTCCCCGGCGTGGTCAACGTCAACGTACCGGCGCACGCGCGCACCCACTGCTACATCTCCATCCGCAAGACCCGCGACTCCGAGGTGAAGCGCGCGGCCCTTGCGGCCATCGCCACCGAGCCCGAGAACCTGCGTTGCGTGGTGGTGGTGGACGACGACATCAACGTGTTCCACGAGCCCGAGGTGACCTGGGCCATCGGCACGCGCATGCGCCCGGACAAGGACGTACTGACGATCCCGGACTGGAACGGACCGGGCGACCTCCTGCCGTCCAACTGGAACTACACGGTGGACGGCACCCACGAGCCTGTCATGGGCGCGGTCATGATCCTGGACGCCACCAAGCCGGCGCCGCCGGTACAGTATCCGCAGCGCGCTCGGCCGCCCCAGGACAAGGTGTGGGAGGTGCGGTTGGAGGGGCTGCTGCGGGCGTTCGACCCGTCGCTGCTGCGGTAGTGCCTCAGCGCGGCAACGCCTTGACCGGAAATCGAAGGAGTGCCAGAATTTGCCTCGCCTCGTTGAACATATCGTGAAGAGGTTTTCTTCAAACCGAAAGGAGCCCGTGATGCGAATTCCGAAATCGTTGTTCAAGGCCTTTCTCGTCGTGGTCGTCGCCCTGTCGCTGGCGCTGGCGGTGACGCCGGCATCGGCCGCTGACTGGAAGCCCAGCAAGCCCATCACCATCCTGGTGGGATTCACGGTTGGCGGCGCCATGGACACCGCCGCGCGGCTTCAGGGCGAGGTCATGTCGAAGCTGCTGGGGGTCCCCGTGCTCATCCGCAACGTGCCGGGCGCCGGCGGCCGGAACTCCGTGACCATCCTGAACCGGGCCAAGCCCGACGGCCACACCATGGCAGCCATCAACCTGCCCGGTCAGGCCGTCAACCAGGTCGCGCGCGGAATGAAACCCGACCTGCGGAGCTTCACGTGGATCGGACGCCAAGTGTCCAACCCGTACTTCCTCCAGGCCACCACCAAGCAGGGCAAGGATCAGTGGACGAACTTCAAGCAGA
Organism: Candidatus Binatia bacterium; assembly: GCA_022823055.1. Taxonomy (GTDB): domain Bacteria; phylum Desulfobacterota; class Binatia; order UBA9968; family JAJDTQ01; genus JAJDTQ01. The sequence goes on from JAJDXX010000072.1 coordinate 13,610, forward strand.
TGAAGACGGCCAAGAAGCCCATCAAGGCGGGCATCACCGGAACCGGCGGGAACACGTTCCCCATCTCCGTCATCACCGCCAACCTAGTGGGCTTCCCGGTAGAGTTCATCGCCGGCTTCAAGGGACCCGAGTTGATCACGGGCATCATCCGCGGCGACATCACGATCACGAACCTGCCCTTGACCAAGCGCTGGACCACGGCGGTTCAGTCCGGTGAGGCCAAGGCCATCGCCGTCTACCTGCCGGAGCGGCATCCCAAGTTCCCCGACATCCCCACCGGCGTGGAACAGGGGTTTCCGGCACTGGGATCGGCTTCCCTGGTGGGGCAGAACCTCTACGCGCTACCGCCCAAGACCCCGGCCAACATCGCGTCCGTGATCGAAGCGGCCCTAGTGAAGGTCAACAACGACGCGGCGCTGAAGGAAAGGATCGAGGCCAACGGCAACATCGTGGCGCCGTTGAGCAGGGAAAACACCACCAAGCTCATAAGCGACATGATCGCGCTGGTGGGGGACAACACCCCGCTGCT
>JAJDXX010000226.1 GCA_022823055.1 Candidatus Binatia bacterium
GCCGACACAAAGGGGGATGAAAATGGGGCGCCCTCCCCCCAATGAGTCATTCCCGCGGAAGCGGGAATCCAGGGGTGGGGGGTGTGGCGGCCTCATTGCCCGGCCCCACCCCGCCTGGATTCCCGCTTCCGCGGGAATGACTCATTGGGGTGTAGCGGGATTCCATAACTACCCGAAACCATTGAACAATTGTTTATTTTCATATCAATGACGATGCGAGAGGTCTGCCTCATGAGTATTGACACAGCTTGTTCCGGGGGAATGACGATGCGGGTGTGGTCACCGTCAATTTTCCGCCAGCCACCGGTCCAGCCGCTCGTTGTAGGCTTCGGGCCGGGTGCCGCGCATCATGTGGCCGACGCCTTCCCAGAACTCGAACTGGACCTGCGGCGACGCGATGTTCTGGAGATGCCCCAGCTCCTGGGCGAGGATGGCGCCGGGCTGGGGCGACACCGTGGCGTCGCCCACCAGGATCAGCGTCGGCACCTGGATGCGCCGCAGGCGCTCTTCGGACGCCAGCGCCCAGTCACGGTTGTCGGTGAGGAGCCGGGTCAGAGCGTGGGGGGAGAAGTGGCGGTTGCGGTAGACCTCCCAGTCCTCCTGCTCCGGCGAGAGGCCGTTCTCCCGGGCCTCGGCGCGGATCTCCTCCTCCGGGCGCGCGAGCCGTGCCAGGGCGCCGGGAAGGGCGGTGACGAAGGCATGCTGCATGCGCCAGTACACCGGGTCCTCCAGGAAGGCGCGGGAGATGTCCCCGGGATGGTCCGCCGCGAGCATGGTGCCGATGTTGCCGCCCCAGGAATGGCCGGCGTAGGCCGGGCGCTCGAGCTTGAGGTTGGCGATGAGCTGGTGAACGTCTTCGGCGAAGTCGCGCAGGCGGTAGCCGGTGACGGGCTTGTCGGACTCGCCGTGGCCGCGCAGGTCCGGCGCCACCACGTGGTAGCGGCCGGCGAAGTGCTCGGCCACGCCCGCCCAGCCCAGGCTGTAGTTGGTCCAGCCGTGGACCAACAGAAGGTCCGGTGCGCCGGGGTCGCCCCACTCCCGGTAGTGCATGCGTATGCCCTGCACCTCGGTGAAGCCGCTTCGGGGGTTGTCAGCCATGATCGTTCTCCATTGGCAACCAATGTCCTGCGTTACCGGAAGGGTTCCGGATCCGCGGTTCTTCCGTCGGGCGCGGGTGGCACCCTCACCTTGAGCCGGGATCTTCCTCGCGTGGTGCCCGGCACTGCCCGTCATCGCGTCTTGCCGACTACCAAGACGTGTCCGTGACCCGGGACGTCAGCACATCCTGTTGCAGGTCACGGGTTAGTGATACACGTTTAGGCAGGTTCTGACCAAACTGATACGAATGGTCGTCAGCGTCTCATCTCTAACGGGGCAAACCGGTGGCGGAGTTCATCGCGGCGGTTACGGAAGAAGACTACCGAGAGGCCAAGGCCTTGTTGCGCGAGTACGAGGCCGAGATCGAGGTGGACCTGTGCTTTCAGGGGTTCGAGGAGGAGCTCAAGACCCTGGAGCGCGTTTACGGCCCTCCGGGCGGAATACTCTTTCTCTTGCGCCAGGAAGAGCGGACCGCCGGCTGCGTCGCCCTCAAGGACCTGGGCGGTGGAGTGTGCGAGATGAAGCGGCTGTTTCTGCGCCCAGGTTTTCGCGGCGAGGGTCTCGGGAGGCGCTGCGCGGAGCGGATCGTCCAAGCGGCGCGGGAGATGGGTTATGGGGCCATGCGACTCGACACGCTTCGGACCATGCGCCCCGCCATCGCCTTGTATCGCTCGATGGGGTTCACCGAGATCCCCCGTTACACTGAAAACCCGCTGGAGGGCGCGCTGTTCATGGAGTTGAGGTTGGAGTAGGTTCGGACGGAGACAGTGCCATCGGAGGATCTCATGAGCGCAAACGCAGACTCGTTCACGGTACCGGAAGCCACCATCGCGGACATCCACGCCGCCTACGCGGCGGGCACCCTAACCGCGCGTCAACTGGTGCAGATGTACATCGACCGCATCGACGCCTACGACCGCGGCGGTCCGCGGATCAATTCCGTCATCACGGTGAACTCCGCGGCCTTCGACGAGGCGGACCGGCTGGACGCGGCCTTCAAGAGCTCGGGCAAGACCGGGGCGCTTCACGGCATCCCGGTGGTCATGAAGGACCAGGCGGACCTCAAGGGGACGCCCACCACCCTGGGCTCGCTGCTGTTCAAGGACTACTACCCGGACCGGGACTGCCGGGTGGTGGAGAAGCTCAAGGAGGCGGGCGCCATCGTGCTGGCCAAGACCACCCTGGGGGAGTTGGGGGCGGGTGATACCCACGGTTCGCTGTTCGGGTCCACCCGCAACCCGTACGACGTGGAGCGCACCGTGGGCGGCTCGTCGGGAGGCTCCGGGGCGGCGGTTTCCGCCAATTTCGGCACGATGGGAGTGGGTCAGGAGGGGCTGGCGTCCATCCGCCGGCCTTCCACGTGGAACTGCATCGCGGGGATGCGCCCCACGGCGGGGCTCGTGAGCCGCGCCGGCGTTTACTCCGGGTGGCCGCAGGAAGCCGGGTCGCTGGGGCCCATGGCGCGCACGGTCCGGGACATGGCTACTCTGCTGGACGTCATGGTGGGCTACGACGGCGAGGACCCCATCACCTCCCGGGGCTTCGGCCACGTGCCGCCGAGCTACACGGACTTCCTCGACGCGGACGGCCTGCGCGGCGCGAGGATCGGCGTCCTGCGCGAGCCCATGGGCTACAACACCGATCCCGAGGCCGACGACTTCAAGAGCATCACCGGGATCTTCGACAACGCGGTGCAGGAGTTGCGGGCGGCCGGCGCCGAGGTGGTGGACCCGGTGGAGTTGGCGCGGTTGAACGAGTTGCTGGCCAAGCGCTGTGCGGACCCCACCGCCGGGGAAAGGGCCTTCGGGATCTACATGTCCCGCAGCGCCAATCCACCGTACAGGACGCGCGCGGACGCCATGGCGTCGCCGGACTACCCCAAGCTCAAGGAGCAGGTGCAGGCGCGCCTGCGGATCACCTCCGACCCCGCGGACCACTACCAGTACCTGCTGGCCCGGGACCACCTGATGATCCACCTGCTCAAGACCATGGCCGAGCACCGCCTCGACGCCATCGTGCACAAGGCCGTGGAGCACCAGCCCACGCTCATCGCCGACGGCGTGAACCCGCCCTTCGTGAACCACAAGGGCGCGCCGCACCTGAACACGTTCCTGGTCCACGTGCCCACGGTGACGGTGCCCGCGGGGTTCACCGCCGACGGCCTGCCGGCCGGCATCAGCTTCCTCGGAAGGCCCTACGAAGACGGCCGGATGATCGGGCTCGCCTACGCCTATGAGCAGGCGACGCACCACCGCAGGCCGCCGGCGAGCACGCCCTAGACTATGATTCTTTCCGCCTCGTTGAGTACCGCGCCGCTCATCTGTCATTCCTACCCCCTCTCCGTCATTCCCCCGGGAGCCGGGATCCAGGGGGCCAGGTGGAGTCCCGACCCGGCGGCTCCCCACACCACACCACCAGGAATCACGCAAACCCCGG
>JAJDXX010000074.1 GCA_022823055.1 Candidatus Binatia bacterium
TTCGCGGGAATGACGATTCGCGCGGTTGCAGGCCGAAGAACGTCGTTGACAGCGCGTTCGGGCCTTTGATATGGCCTTGCTCAACTGCGCTCGTGCGCGGGATTTCACGAGAGCGTGACATACGGGGTGTACCTATAGCGAAAATCACCGGGTAAAGCCACATCGAACCTCGGCACTGGAACGCCTGACACTGGAGCACCAGCCAGGAAAGGAGCGAGGGATCATGAGGGAAATCGATCGACGCACGTTTCTCAAGGGTATCGGAGTTGTCGGCGGCACGGCCATCGGCCTGAGCGCGCTGCACCCGTTCGCCATCGGCGCGGAAGGGGACGTCCTGGAGTACGGCTTGGGGGCCGCGGACATCCGCCGCCTCGATCCCATGGCCGGACCCAACTCGACCGACAAGACCGTGCTGGAGCACGTGTACCGGGGGCTCGTGCGGCCGGTGCCCGGCGAGGTGAACGCGGAACGGTTCGAGCCCGATCTGGCGGAGAGCTGGGAGTCCTCGGGCGATCTCAAGACCTGGGACTTCAAGCTGAGAAAGGGGGTCGAGTTCCACGGCGGCTTCGGTGAGTTCACGGCGGACGACGTGGCCTTCTCGCTGAATCGCGCCAGGAACAAGAAGACCAGCATCTACGCCAAGTTCTACAAGCAGTTCGATGACGTCAAGGCATTGGACAAGCACACCGTCCGCATTACGCTCAAGACTCCTCAGAGCAAGCTCATTCTGTTGCCCAACCTGCTCGGCTGGCAGGGGGGCATGATCATGAGCCGGAAGGCCTCCGAGAAGCTTGGCGACAAGATCAAGACCCACCCCATCGGCACCGGCCCGTTCGCGTTCAAGGAGCACATACCGCAGGAGCGGCTGGTGCTGGTGAGGAACGACGGCTACTACCGGGGCAAGCCCAACATCCGGCAGATCAACTTCCGCTTCCTGCCGGACTCCAGCAGCCGGAACCTCGCCTTCAAGGCCGGGGAGCTGCACATCATCGAGATGGCCCGGGAGCAGCGCGCCATCGACCAGGTCAAGGGGCCGGGCGTGGCCATCGAGTCTTTCGGCCCGTCCACGGTGGTGAAGCTGCACATGGACCGGCGGCGCAAGCCGCTGGACGATCTCCGGGTACGCAAGGCCATCGCCCACTCCATCAACCGCGAAGCGCTGGTCCGTTTCATCGGCCCCGACGTGGCGTCGCCCCTCAAATCGGTGATCCCGCCGACGTTCGTGGGCGCCCTCAAGGACGTGCCCGCGGAGCTGCAATACGAATACAACCCGGAAAAGGCCAAGCAGCTCCTGGCCGACGCCGGCTTCCCCAAGGGGTTCAAGATCGATCCGGTCTTCATCAGCGAAAAGCCCATGTTCCGGCGCCCCATCGAGGTGCTGCAGAACCAGATGCAGCAGGTGGGCATCAACATCAACATCAACGTCATCGCCCATCCGGCCTGGCACAAGAAGAACGACGAGGGCAGCAACCCCTTGGTGCTGCGCGCGGCCACGCGCTTCCCCACCGCGAACTTCATCCTGGAAGAGTTCTTCGCCAAGGGGGCGAAGCGGAACTTCTCCCATTTCAACGGCGCGGACCCGTCCATTCAGAAGGCCAAGGCCGAGATGGATCCGCAGGGGCAGATCGATGCGTGGCAGGACGCCCAGGTCAAGATCCTGGAGGACCTGGCGGCGCTCCCCACCCACGAGATCAAGAACGTGTACGCCCGCAAGTCCAGCGTCGACATCGGCTTCAATCTGGTGTCGGACCTGTGCATCTGCGTGCCGCTCAAGTGGGATGCCAAGATGGGCTAGCGGCCTTTCCCGGTAATTGGAATGCGTCGCGGGGGCGGCCGGCCGGTCGCCCCCGCACGGAATCACCGCGGCGCAGGTTCCGGGAGGGCTTGGCGGCACCATGGACAACGACGCCTACGTCACCTACCACGGCAATACCGAGGCCGACCGGGAGATCGCGCAGCGGAGCGTTCTCTTCATCGACAATGAGACCGCGGCCCGCGTCCTTACCATGGAGGACACCATCGACGCGGTCGAGGAGTCGTATCGTGAGTGGGGTTTGGGGCGGGCCACCGCCACCCGGGCGACCCACTCTGTGCCGCGGCCCGACGGGGACGGCTGGTACACCTGGGACCCCATGGCCTCCGCGCTCCCGAAGATGGACGCGCTCGCCGTCCGCATGAAGTCGGACATCCTTCCGGCCTCCGGGACCCAGGTCAAGAAGTACTGCGTGGCGCCCGGCAAGTTCTGCGGCCTCATCCTGCTGTTCAGCACCGACGACGGCGCGCCCCTGGCGATCATGAACGACGGCCACATCCAGCACATGCGCGTGGGGGCCGCCGGCGCCATCAGCGTCAAGCACATGGCCCGCGAAGACGCCGCCGTCCTGGGTCTCTACGGCACCGCCGGCATGGCCACGGCGCATGCGCTGGCCATCTCCAAGGTGAGGCCCCTCCGCAAGATCCTCGTGTACAGTCCCAACCCGGAGCACCGGGCGGCCTTCGCGGAACGGACCGGCGGCAACCTGGGAATCGAGGTGGTGGCGGTGGACGACCCGCGCGGCGTGATGGAGGGCGCGGACATTGTCGCGGCCTGCACCAACTCGCTGGAGCCCGTGGTCAAGGGGGAGTGGCTGGAGCCCGGCATGCACGTCCTCGCGGTGCTGCCCAACGAGATGGATGACGACGTGTTCCGCCGGTGCCACCGCTACGTCTACTCCCGCACACCCAGGACCGACTACCACGTCGCCGACCCCGAAAGACGCCCGGCCGTGGGCTACGAGCCCATCGATACGGAGTGGCTGCGCCGGGAGAAGCAGCTCATGGCCCGGGAGAAGCGGGTGTTCCTGTCCGACGTGGTGCTCGGGAACCATCCGGGGAGGGCGTCCGGCGAGGAGGTGACCTGCTTCGTGACCCAGGGCATACCCATCCAGTTCGCGGCGGCGGCCCGCAAGGTCTACGAGGGCGCCCGCGCGCGGGGCTTGGGCCACGAGCTGCCGCTGAGCTGGTTTCTTCAGGACATCAGCGACTGATCGGGCGGAGATGAGCGGCTATATCGTGCGCAGGACCCTGTGGGCCATCCCCACCATGCTGGGGGTCATGGTCTTCATCTTCGTGGTGATGCGGATCCTGCCCGGCGACCCCGCCTATGCCATCCTGGGGGACGAGGCACCACCGGAAGCCCTGGAGCAGTTCCGGCGGAGCTGGGGCCTCCACGAACCGCTCTGGATCCAGTTCCGGGATTATGTCTGGGGTCTCCTGCGGGGCGACCTCGGCATCTCCATGGCCAACCGCAGGCCCATCCTGCCGCAGATCCTGCGCGCCCTGCCGTACACGCTGGACCTTGCCGTTTCCGGACTAGCGGTGGGCCTCTTGCTGGGCATTCCCCTGGGCATCCTCACCGCGCGCCGGCGCAACACCATGACGGACTATTGCGCCAGGGTGCTCTCGCTGGCCGGCATCTCCACGCCGTCCTTCTACCTCGGCATCCTGCTGATCTTCTTCTTCGCCTATCAGACGCGCCTCTTTCCGGTCATCGGCGCGGGCGACCTGAGCGACCCCTGGGACCGTCTGCACCACCTGGTGCTGCCGGCGCTGAGCGTGGGTCTGGCCATGATGTCCTACATCACCCGCGTCACCCGGTCCGCCCTGCTTGAAGTCATCAACATGGAGTACGTGCGCACGGCGCGGGCCAAGGGGCTCAAGGAGCGCTGGGTGATGTACAAGCACGCGCTGCGGAACGCCATGATGCCGGTGGTGTCGGTGGTCGGCATCTACACCGGCATCCTCATCGGCAGCTCCATCCTCGTCACCATCGTCTTCAACCGGCCGGGCTTGGGGAAGCTCATGGTCGGCGGCATCAACACCCATGACTACTTGATGCTCCAGGCGGTGATGACGTTCTATGCCGGGATCATCGTGCTGGTGAACCTGTTGACGGACCTGGCCTACGCTCTCATCGACCCGCGGATCCGGTACAAGTGAACCAAACCATGAACGCCGATACGCAAGAACCCCTGAGCGCCGATACGCAAGAACCCGTGAGCGCCCAAGTCTCGTCCGGCAGCCGCCGGCGCCGCAGGATGTGGCGCGCCATGAAGCGCAACAAGACCACCCTGGTGGGACTCGTCCTGACCACCGCGATCCTGCTGGTGGCCCTGTTCGCGCCGTGGCTGGTCCCCTTCGATCCGGTCCAGCAGAACCTCCTCAAGGGAGACATGCCGCCCGGAGCGGAGCACGTGCTGGGCACGGACAGCTTCGGCCGGGACGTGCTCTCGCGCATCATCATGGGGGCGCGCGTGTCCCTGGGCATCGCCCTGTCCGCGGTGGGCATGGCGCTGATCTTCGGCAGCACCCTCGGCGTGGTCGCGGGCTACAAGGGCGGCGCCATCGATACCGCCACGGTCCGGCTGACGGACCTCTTGATGACCTTCCCCACGACGATCCTCGGACTGATGGTGCTGGCCGTCCTGGGTTCCGGCATGGTGAACCTCTCCATTGCCATCGCCATCGCCATCACGCCGCGTTTCGCCCGCATCGCCCGCGGCTCCGCCATCGCGCTCCGGGAGCGGGACTTCATCCAGGGAGCCCGCGCCCTCGGCATGAGCGACGCGCGCATCATCTGCAAGCACGTCCTGCCCAACATCTCGAACGAAGTGCTCGTGGTCGCGAGCCTGTGGACCGCCACCGCCATCCTCCAGGAAGCCAACCTGAGCTTCATCGGCCTCGGCGTGAAACCCCCCACCCCCAGTTGGGGCGGCATGATCCGCGACGGCGTCAACCAGCTCCTCAACCAGCCCTGGCTCTCCATCGCCCCCGGAGCCGCCATCTTCGCCGTGGTGCTGGCCTTCAACATGATCGGGGACGGGTTGCGGGACATCCTCGATCCGAGGACGATGGACTGATCGGGTAACCTTGCGGGGATGATGGCGCCGGGAGGCACGCGACCACGAAGTTTCCTTCGCCACTAGTGCTCAGTTGAGACACCACCCCGCCGCGTTAAAGTTTGCGATTTCAGGTAACCTTGGGTAACCTCGCTTGAAATGGATCCGAGACTGAATCCCTATGCACCGGGAGCGGGGACGCCGCCGCCCGAGTTGGCGGGGCGTGACGCGCTGATTGAAGGGGCCGCGATCGCCCTGGATCGCATCCGTAACGGCTTGGCAGCCAAGAGCATGCTGATGGTGGGTCTCCGCGGGGTGGGCAAGACCGTCCTCCTCAACCGGATCTGCGACGACGCCCGGGGCCGCGGTTTCACAACGCTCCTCCTGGAGGCGCCGGAAGACAGGTCGCTCCCCGTCCTGCTGATCCCGCCGTTACACGCCGCGCTGGTGCGCATGAACCGCATTGCCGCCGCCAGCGACGCCGCGCGCCGGGCGCTTAAAGCGCTTGCGGGGTTCGTCAGTGCCATCAAGGTGGGCACCGGCGACCTTGACATCAGCCTCGACCTTGCTCCGGAACGCGGCCTCGCCGACAGCGGCAACCTGGACGCCGACCTTACGGCGCTTCTGGAATCCGTTGGCGAAGCCGCCCGAGATCAGAACACGGCCATGGCGTTGTTCGTCGACGAGTTGCAATATGTGGAGGAACGTGAGCTGGCTGCGCTGATCGCCGCCCTGCACCGCGTGGCTCAGAGCAGCTTGCCGGTCACCCTGGTGGGCGCGGGCCTGCCGCAACTCGTGGCACGCACCGCATCCGCCAAGACCTATTCCGAACGCCTCTTCACTTTCCCGGAAATCGGTCCGCTGGATTCCGGGTCTGCAAGGCGCGCCATCGAAGCGCCGGCGAGGCGCCTCGACGTTGCTTTCCAACCCGACGCCCTGGAGACGGTGCTACAAAACACCCAGCGCTACCCGTACTTCCTGCAGGAGTGGGGTAAGCACTGCTGGGACTGCGCCAAGCACTCACCGGTCACAGCAGCAGACGTCGAGTCTGCCACCCGCCAAGCCACCGCGGAACTCGACGCCAGCTTCTTTCGCGCCCGCTCCGATCGCCTAGCACCCTCCGAAAAACGCTATCTGCGAGCCATGGCCGAGCTCGGCGGCGGCCCTCATCGCTCCGGCGAAATCGCCCAAGTCCTCGGCCAGTCCGTTCGCGTCGTCGCCCCGACCCGCGCGAAGCTCATCAACAAGGGCATGATCTACAGCCCCGCTCACGGCGACACCGCCTTCACCGTTCCGCTGTTCGACGCCTACCTGCGCCGCGTCATGACGTTTCCGGAGGGGTGACGCTCCAACCGCTTCAACCACGGGTTGAAGTGTGGACATTCTGCTCGCATGGCAACCAAGCCTATTTCCAACGCGACGAGGGTTCCCGTCAAAGGCTTCTGGTATCCAGGAATGAGCCCGACGGCTCGCTTCGAACGCTATGACAAGACCGGCGCACACACGCCCTACCGCTTGTAGAGACTGGGTAATCTCGGCCAAGCCGACCGGCGCATCTCGCCGTCGAACACGCCCCGCTTCCCGCCGAGGAACTCCATGGCGTCGATCCACGCCTTGGCTTCGGCCGGGATGATTTCTTCCCGCGCGCGGTGATCGTGTTTCTCGGTAAACCGGTTGAGGGTGTCATGCAAGGATTGTGCGGCGCGGATCTGGAGTTGCCGGAGTTCGGCGAAGTGCGGGTGACCACCCTGGGTTTCTTCGGCCACGAGGAAATGCGGGATGCAGATACCGAAAGAGTTGCGGTACTTTTCGGAGAAGGTCCCGTCTCCGAGCAGGTCCAGCAGTTGTTGGAGGTGGACGGACTCCGACCGGGCGGCAACCACGCAGGCGGGACAGGGCGTCTTTTTGAGTCGTGCGCGGAGGCCTGAACGAGCGCGTGTCAGCCAACCTTTGAGCGTGGCCCATCCAGCCACACGTGGTGCATTGGCCCTGTCGTGGAAACGGTTCAGCAGGTCCCTGGCGACGATGGCGAAGCCCAGGTCCGGGGCGCTGGATGCCGGCAGGTCGCGCAGCAGCCACGTGTGCGGGTTGCAGAGGCCGAAGGACTCCCGCAGCCCCTCGCGCGTCGGCACGTCGGTGACGCGTTCGTAGAGGACGCTGTCCAGGTAGGCGTGGCTGTCTTCGATGACGATGGCGCAGATGGGGCAGCCCGGCTTGTCGAGCCGGTCGAAGAGCTTGAAGTAGAAGCTGTCGTGGCGCGCCTGTTCGTTCACGTTACTCATGAAATTGGGCGTGCTGGCCGCCTCCGAAGTCATTGATATGACAATAAAGTCTTGTTCAAGAATTTCTGGCAGTTACGGAATCCCGCTACACCCCAATGAGTCAT
>JAJDXX010000150.1 GCA_022823055.1 Candidatus Binatia bacterium
GTTCATCGAGCAGGTCACCGACCGCGCTCCGGTGGAGGTGGCACTGTGCGGAAGCTGGAACCGTTGGCTCGCGGACATCTGGTCCCAGTCGGACGGGCGGCTGCGGTGGTCGTGCCTGGCGCCCACGCTCAGCATGTCCGATGCCCTGGACCAGGTCCGCTTCGGCAAGGAGCACGGCGCCTGCGCCGTGCTGATGCGGCCGTACGAAGGCAACCGCCTCCTGGTGGACCCCTACTTCTACCCCATCTATGAGGAAGCCAGCCGGCTGGACATGTCCATCGCCATCCACATAGCCAACGGCAGCCCCTGGTTCAACGACCTCTGCAGCCATCCGGTGTCCAATGCCGCCAACTTCCACCGTTTCCGGGTGCCCACCGTCGGCGCCTTCAGCGACATCCTGCTCAGCGAGATCCCGCAAGTGTTTCCGGACTTGCGCTGGGGTTTCATCGAGGCCAGCGCCCAGTGGGTGCCCTGGATGCTCCACGAGGTCCAGAAGCGCTGCCGCGTGCTGGGACGGGAGTGGCCGGACAACCCCATGGCGGAGTTCGGCATGTTCGTCACCTGCGAGAACAGCGACGATCTGGCCTACATCGTGCAGGAGAGCGGCGAAGACGGCCTGGTCATCGGCACCGACTACGGTCATACCGACGTCTCCAGCGACGTGGACGCCATCAAGGTCTTCCGGGAGCGCACGGACATCTCCGAGGACGTCAAGCGCAAGATCCTGAGCGACAACGCGCGCCGGCTCTATGGGTTGTAGGGGAGAAGCGGGGCCGCTGGGAGGTTCCGGCGAGGTTTGCCTGATGCGATTCACCATTGAAACGGAGCAAGAGGAAGACGGACGTTGGATTGCCGAGGTATTGGAGTTGCCCGGCGTGTTGAAATACGGGAGGAGCCAGGCCGAGGCCATGGCCCTGGTCGAGGCCCTCGCGCTCCGTGTGCTCGCTGAAAGAATCGAGGCGGGTGAGCAACCGGCCGAAACGATCGAGATCCGCTTCGCCGCCGCATGAGCGCGTGGCCCAGCACACGCGCCCGGCGCGTGCTTGCCGCTCTGGAGCGTATCGGATGGGCAGTCAAGCGCTCGTCGGGCTCCCATCGGACGTTGTCGCGTGATGGATACCCGGACTTCATCTTTGCGTTTCATGACAGAGAAGAGATCGGTCCGCGTATGCTGGCGCGAATAGCCAAGCGCACAGGGCTCACCCCGGAAGACCTGTAAACGTCAAGGAGTCTCTCGCGAGTTGTTGCGGTGTAAACGGCCGACAACCTGCGATGCGGCCCTCCACGGGCGTCAAGGGCCCAAAAAAATTTGTCATCAAGTAAACTTCTCGGCGCGAGAACCGAATATAGGTGAGTGGCGAGGAACTCAGGAAGGGATTGGACCGGATCGTTGCCGAGGACGAGGCCGGGGAGGAGTGGTTGACGTGAGAATCCGGATTCATCGCGGCACGAAGGAGATCGGCGGCACCTGCATCGAGATGGAGGCGCAAGGGAAGCGCATCGCGCTCGATGTAGGGCTACCTCTGGATGCCCCGGATGATCCTGAGGAGCACAAGAGCCTGCTGCCGCGAGTGCCGGGGTTCCGGGAACCCGACGAAAGCCTGCTCGGGGTACTGATCTCCCATCCTCACATGGACCACTACGGCCTGGCCAAGTACATCCGCCCAGATGTGCCGGTCTACATCGGCGAGGCGGCGCACCGCATCATGAAGGCCGCGAGCGCCTATTTTCCCGACGGGAGTTCGTTCACCGCTCCGCACTTCATCGCGGACCGAACGCCGGTCGAGATCGGCCCGTTCCGGGTGACGCCGTTTCTCGTGGATCACAGCGCCTTCGATGCCTACTCGCTACTGGTGGAGGCGGATGGGAAGCGGGTCTTCTACTCCGGCGATTTCCGCGCCCACGGCCGCAAGAGTGCGTTGTTCGAGGCGATGGTCGCCCGCCCGCCCAAGGATATCGACGTTCTGTTGATGGAAGGAACTACCATCGGCCGCACCGGGTCGGCCGAAGGCTTCGCCACCGAGAAAGAGCTGGAGCAGGAATTCGTCCAGACGTTCAAGGGAACGAAAGGCATCCACTTCGTCTGGACCTCGTCCCAGAACATCGACCGCATTGTCACGATTTTCCGCGCTGCCAAACGCACCGGCCGCGTGCTGATCGTCGACCTCTACACCGCCGTCGTGCTGGAAGCCACGGGCCGGGACAGCATTCCGCAGGCGAGTTGGCCCGAGGTGAGGCTCTATACGCCGTTCAGTCAGGTTCTTGCCATCAAGAAGAAAGAACTGTTTCAAGACCTCGGCCGCCACAAGGTGAACCGAGTCTTCCCGGAGCATCTTCCGGATCTGGCCAGCCGGGCGGTCATGCTGTTCCGGCCCATGGCAAGGAACGACAAGGGCGTAGAGTCTGTCCTGGACGGCGCAGGATTCACCTATTCGATGTGGGAGGGGTACCTGAAGGAGAAGGGCTCAATCAGGGTCATCAAGTGGCTTGAAGGCCATGGTATCCCCCGGTGCACCATCCACACCTCAGGCCACGCGTCGGTGGCCGACCTCAAGCGCCTTGCTGCTGCTTTGGCACCGCGCACACTTGTTCCGATACATTCCTTCGAGACGGGACGGTTTGGGGAGTTCTTCGAGAACGTCTTCCGGAGAGATGACGGGCAGTGGTGGGAAGTCTGACACCTGAAAAAGGAGAGAAGTCGATGGGCACATTTGCTCGTGGATTGGCACCTGCATTCGTTCAAGAACTGAACGACCAGTATGACCAGGACGTTGCGTGGCGGGCCTTCATAGATGATTCTGATCTATACCTCGCCATCCGTAGTGGTTACGTCAACATCTACTATCGTGGATGCAGCCTCCTGAAGTGGGAAGAAGGTCATTCCGATTGGAAGATTCACTACAAGTACCTCGTTCGTCCCAATGTAAAAGACCCCTACGTTAAGGTTGAAGGGGGAAAGCCCATGTTTCCGGAGAACGAGAAGGGGTACTTTATTCGGGATATCCGAGATCGCAAATCGTTAAAGAAGGCGGCTGGGCCTTTCGCGGGAGTCGAGAAGACTGGCGTGCACGATATTATTCATGCCAACGATTGTATCTTGGACGTCGAGATGGAATTGGGAAAGGATCGGGTCGATCTGGTTGTCTTGCAGGACAAGGGCGATCGCGTTGATCTCGTATTTCTTGAGGCGAAACACTTTGCTAATTCGGAACTCCGGGCCAGAGGCGAACCCCCAGTTGTGAGACAAATCAAACGTTACGAGAGCATGCTGCGGGCCAACCGCGAAGCCATCGTGAAGAGCTACTGGAAGGTTTGCGAAAATCTCGTCAATTTGCGGGGAATGTCCGAGCGGCATCCGAAGCGACATGCCCTTATGATGCGTGCGGTGAACCGCCCGCAAGAATTGTTTGTCGATGGGAACCCTCGCCTGATCGTGTTTGGCTTTGATGGTGACCAAAAAGAAGGGCCGTATTGGAAAAAGCATCTGCAGAAGCTCAGGAACGCGATAGGGGAGACCCGAGTACTTTTGAAGGGAGACAGTAAGGAATTCCGTACGGGTATCTGTGAACGATATATTGACTGATCGCCGATAGAAGCGATATGTGGCGAGGGCGGTGCATTTCGCCCTCGCTCTCGACAGACATTCCCTCGCCGCGTCGACTGACGGTGCCCTTGGCGGCGGAGCCTGACAGCCCCTGCGGTCCACCCCTGTCAGATCGTGATCCTGATCCCGCCATGCAATGCTGCTTGCCGCACGTCTGCAAGCAACGTCTCATCGCGGCCTTGACGTCGCCTTGAGACGGCGAAGTCTGACTCCTTCACACGGTCCCCGAAGAAGACGTAGCAACGGCCGCTGCCCTCCCGGTTCGAGATCCACACCAATCCGGCAGCATCGCTGATGGAGCGATGAACGGCCTCGGCCCATCGCGCGGTCTGGCCATAGTATCTTGCCGGCGACTTGACGATTTCGACGTCCGATACCTTCCAGCCAATGAGGTTTCTTCGGAACAGCGGTGCCAGGACGAGGTCACGTTTCGTTTCCAGGATCGAATGCGCAAGTGTTGCCAGTCCGCTTGCAGGCCAGGTCGGGGCTTCCTGGTCAGGGCCGATGGCGTGGAAGAGCGACTCGTACGCCGCGACCTCGAAAGTCCTGCCGGCGTACTGGACGGGTATGCGCCGCCCAGTAGCGTCTGTGATTGGGGAGAAACGGGTCACGTGGCCGCCTGTGTTGAACTGCGCACTGCGCCACTGGACACCATGGATCCGGTGCAGCTCCGAGCCCGCGGGAAGCGTTTCGAGTGGAGGGATAGGGGATAGCGCGACCGGTGGAACCGGAACGGAGAACTCCACGACTCAGCCCAGTTCGGCGGTTGTCAAGTCGGCGGCTGCGGCCAGTACGCCGTCCATGTCGTGTAGAGCGTCCTGAGGGGCCGCATCGTCTTCGACCCAGCCGTTGCCGGAGGCGAACCAGAAGGCAATTTGCCAGGGCGACATGGATACGGGAAGCGCGGCGAGCACTCTCCCGACTTCAGGCCGCGGCCGTCCCTCGATAAACTGAAACGCCGGATAGAGGTCGGCCCGGCCCACGGGAACACCGAAAATCTTGCCCTGCCTCTTCCAGCGCGACGCGGGCTCGGAGGGATTTCGGGTCTTCAGCCCCGAAGCCTGTCTGATCTGGTTGCTCGTAAGGGTGCGATGCCGGTCGAGATACTGCTTCCGCAGCAGTGCGTTGTCCAATTCGAGATCCGCCTCCGGATCGGTTGGCCGTTGGAGGCCGGCCATGGCGGCAAGTAGCGTCTGCGTGCGTTCCTCGCTACGCGCCCGTTTCTGTTCCGGAGTGAGGCTCGACGTCAAGAGCCGCAAGATTCGGACTGCGGCCGCCGCCTCTCCGGCGGGTACGGTTACGGCGACGACATCCTCCGCCTCAATGTCTCCGACACCAAGCTCTGTGCGCACCGCCCTTGGCATCCGCGCGACGACGTTTCGGGGTATGACGACCGGACTGCTCATGGGACCTCTGTGAGGAAACTGATAGTCCCTATCATATCAGGATAATCACGCCATTTCCACTGCCTTGCCCGAGTACGGTCCTGTGATCGTGGCCAGGGCGCTTTGGTGGCCGGCCTACTTCAGCCCGCCCCCGAATCCCCTCGTCAATCCCTTCTGCACGAATCCTACCAGCAACAGGATCGGCAGTGACGCCAGGAAGCCGATGGCGGAGAGCTTGCCCCAGAAGGTTTCGTCCTCGGTGATGAGCGTGGCGATGAAGGTGGGCAGGGTGAACTTCGACGGGGACTGGATGAACAGAAGGGCGTAGGCGAATTCGTTCCAGCTCAGGATCATGACGAAGACGGCCGTGGCGATGATGCCGGGCATCATGACGGGAACGACGATCCACGCAAGCCTGCGCGCCAGCGACGCGCCGTCCACGAGAGCGGCCTCCTCGTACTCCACGGGCACGTCCCGGACGAAGCCCAGCAGCATCCAGATGGCAAAGGGAAGGGTGTAGACTTGGTAGACGATGATGAGGCCCATCAGGGTGTCGAGGAGGGAGAGGGCGCGCAGCACCTGGTAGAGGGGGATGGCGAGGGAGATGGGCGGCGTGAGCTTCACCAGCAGCACGAAGACCAGGAAGGCCATGTCCAGTCTGGCAGGGAACCGCAGGCGCACCAGCGCGTAGGCCGCGGGGAACCCGGCGGCCAGCGACAGGCTCGTGGCGCCGAGGGCGACGATGATGCTGTTGAGGGCCTTGCCCGCGACGTCGTCGGCCATGAGCGCGCGGTAGTGTTCCAGGGTCGCGGACGAAGGCCACAGGGAGATGGAGGGCGAGATGTACTCGATGGGTGGGCGCAGGGACGTGGCCGCCATCCAGACGATGGGCAGCAGGAACAGGACCGCCGCGAGATAGGTGGCGGCGCCACGCGCCCATGCGCCCGCGGAAGTCCCGCCCGTCATGAGGATCCCCTCAACAGCCTGGCGGCATAGAACGCCGCCAGCACGCCCGCGACCACCACCATGATGATGGACGCCGCCGACGCCAGTCCGACGTCGAAGAACTTGAACCCGAGCCGGTACACGTACATGGACAGGGTCTCGGTGGCTTGGCCCGGGCCGCCCCCGGTCAGTGCGAAGACCTTGTCGAAGATCTTGAAGGCGTCGACGCTCCGCAGCAGCGCGGCGAGGAACAGGTAGGGCGCCAGGAGCGGCAGAGTGATGGAGCGGAAGATCCGCACCGGTCCCGCGCCGTCGACCTCGGCGGCCTCGTACACTTCCCGCGGAATCACCTGAAGGCCGGCCAACAGGATGATGAACGTCAGCGGCGCGGTCTGCCAAGCGTCCACGATGACGAGCGAGAGCATCGCGATGTCCGGATTGAAGAGCCATTCCACGGGCGGGACCTGCGCCGCCCGCAGGACGTTGTTGAGAAACCCGAAATCATAGTGGAACCAGGCGCGCCAGATGGCGGTGACCACCATGGTCGACAGGACGTACGGCATGATGATCACGGGGATCACGAAGCGGCGTCCCGGGATCCTGCCATTGACCAGCAGCGCCAGCGTCAGGCCGATCCCGACCTCGCTGGCGGTGGCGAGGACCGCGAAGACGATGGTGTTCCAGGTGGCGATGCGGAAGAAGCGGTGCGAGAAGAGCTCGACGTAGTTCCCCAGGCCGGTGAAGGTCGCGCCCTCGAAGCCGTAGTCGGTGACGAAGAGGGACAGCGCCAGCACGCGTCCGAGGGGATACAGGGTGAGCGCGGCGAACAGCGCCAGTGCGGGCAGCAGCAGGAGGAGAGCCAGTGCTTTGGAACGCCGGTGCATGCTCGGACCCGAGGGGGCGCGGCGCCTTGAACGACGCGGCCCCGCCCTCGGGTAAGCTATCTTAGCCGTCTGTCGCGAGCCCGACAACGAATGACGTGTATCTCGCTGCCGGGCCGTACGTTCCCGGCCTCTAGCGGCTTAGCGCTCTGGCCACTTGGCGGTTCGCCTCCGACAAGGCATCCTTGGCTTTCATTTCCCCGATCAGCGCGAGCTGCAGATAGTCGCCCAGCACGGCCTCGACCTTGCTCCACTGGGTGATGCGGGGGCGCGGCCGCGCCTGTTGCAGGGCCTTCAACTGCGCCGGATACCAGCGGTACTTGGCGACCACGTCGGCGTCGGCATAGATGCTCGCGCGCGTGGGCGGGGTGCCGAACTCCAGGGCCAATGCCTTCTGGTTGGCCGCGGATGTCACGAAGTCGATGAACGCGCGGCCCCGCTTGGGGTTCTTGGCGTCGGCGGGAACGGCCAGCAGCCAGGTACCGAGCATGGGGCTCGACTGCTCCGTTTCGCCCGGGGCGGCCATGATCTCGATCTTGCCCGGCACGCGCGACTTCTTGGGATCGTCCAGGGACGGAGCCCACGAAGGCCACAGCTCGATGGACATGGCCGTGGTCCCCTGCATCAGGGCGTCGCGCACCTCCGAGGAGTTGTAGGTCTCCACGCCCTTGGGGGCCGACTTCTTCAGTTCAAGAAACAGGTTCAGCGCTTTGAGCGCCGCATCGGAGTCCAGCGCCGCCTTGCCGTCCTTGTCCACGACCCGGCCGCCGTGCCCCCAGAGGATCGGCAGGAAGCCGGTCACGATGGGGTTGGCCTTCTTGCCGCGGAACACCACCCCCGAGACTCCCTTCTCGCCGGCGCTCACGGCCTTGGCCGCCTTGAGCACGTCGCTCCACGACTTGGGAGCGCCGCCGAGGTGCTTCTTCATCAGGTCCGACCGATAGGCGAAGAGCTCGACGTTGCCGACGAAGGGCACGGCATAGAGCGGTCCGCTTCCGACGGGATAGCGCGAGACCGCGACCGCAGAACCGACGAAGTCATTGTCGATGCCGCCGCCCAGCTTGTCGAGGTCCGTGAGCCAGCCGCGCGACATGAACTCCACGGCCCAGGTGTCATCGAGCATGATGACGTCGTAGGCGCCGGCCTTTTCGCGCATAGAGATGGTGACTTTCTCCAGCAGGCCGCCGTAGCCGAGTTACAGGCGATCGACTTCAAGAGAGGGGTTGGCCGCCTTGTAGGCCGCGACCATCTTCGACAAGGCGGAGGCGTACCCTCCGTCGCGTCCGGCGATCACCAGCTTTTCGGCCATGGCGGCCGAGGCCGCCAAGAGGGCGGCGGCGATCGCGAGGGCCAAAATCCTTAAGAGCTTCATGGCGTAGTCCTCCTTTTCGGGTTCCGGCCGGTTCACTCTGGCTTGGCAACCGGGCGGCTGCACGCTAAGACGTTTTTTGCATTATTGCATTTCGAGGTCGGCCAGCGAAAGACTCGCGTGTCCGCGACGGCTCCGGCGCATGACGATGCCACGGCGGGAGGCGTGCCCGGGCAGCTTGGCAAGTGAGTCTCGCGGCGGCGACGGAGCGGGATGCCGGACATCGAGCTCAAGAATCTGACCAAGTCCTTTGGGTCGACGCAGGTCATACGGGACATCTCGCTCAGGATCGACGCGGGCGAGTTCGCGGTTCTGGTGGGACCGTCTGGGTCGGGGAAATCCACCCTCCTGCGGATGATCGCCGGCCTCGAGGAGATCACGGGCGGCACGTGCAGCATCGACGGCAAGGTGGTCAACCATCTCCCGCCCAAGCAGCGCGGCGTCGCCATGGTGTTCCAGAACTACGCCCTCTATCCCCACATGACGGTGTTCGACAACCTGGCGTTCGCGCTGAAGGTCCAGGGCCTCGGGCGCGCCGAGATAGCGGAGCGCGTCAGGAAGGTCGCCGGCATCGTCGAGATGGAAGACTACCTCCAGCGCAAGCCCGCGCAGCTATCGGGCGGACAGCGCCAGCGCGTGGCCATGGCCCGGGCCATGGTGCGCAACACCGGCCTGTTCCTGCTGGACGAGCCGCTGTCCAATCTGGACGCCAAGCTCCGGACCCAGATGCGCGTGGAGATACGCAGGCTGCACGACCGCCTGGGCGCCACCTCCGTCTACGTGACCCACGACCAGACCGAGGCCATGACCCTCGCCGACAAGATCGTGGTCCTGAACGACGGACGGATCGAGCAGGTGGGCACGCCGGACGAACTCTACGAGAACCCCGGGACACTGTTCGTCGCGGGTTTCCTGGGTGCGCCCCCGATGAATTTTCTGCCCGGCACGATGGTCGGACTCGGCGGCGACGTCATGGTTGGGGTCCGGCCCGAGAAGCTGCGCCTTGAGCGGCGCGGCGACGACGACCTGTGCATCAAGGCCAAGCTGGAGTTGGTCGAGTATCTGGGCTCCAGCGCGCTCTTCCACTGTAGCGCGGCGGGCATCAAACTTGTCGTGGAGACTCAAGGCGACGGAAAGCCGCGGCCGGTGCCCGGAGTCGCCATCAACCTTTTCACCGACACCCGCAGCTTGCACCGTTATCCGGCCAAAGATGCCGGCGGGCAGCCCGCCGTTGGAACGGAAGTGCAGCGCGGGGCTTGATCATGATCGTGCGAGCCCCGCTGACCCCCCGCGTCGAACTCGCCCAATCCATCGTCCGTGAAGCCGGTTCGCTGGCGCGGTCCTTGCGACAGTCATCCCTGGTGGTTTCCGAGAAGGGCAAGCAGGACTGGGTGACCAACGCCGATCTCGCGGTGGAAGCGCGGCTCGTGGAGGCCATCCGTGGAGCGTTCCCGGGTGATGCAATCCTCGCCGAGGAAACACAAAGGACGGCCGAG
>JAJDXX010000218.1 GCA_022823055.1 Candidatus Binatia bacterium
CGTTCCCGGCGGCGCGCCCATGATGCGCGGCACTCCCAGCACTGACAGTTGCGAGTACCCAAGCTCGGTCGTGGTGGGGACGTCCGGCAGGTTGGGGTCCTTCTTGTCCGCAATGAAGGCGAGCATCCGAAGGTCGTCCAGGACGTTGCGGACGTGGACATACCCGCCGGCCCCGGCCTCGGCATCGCCCCGAGCCACCGCGAGGGCCGCCTTGGGGAGGTTCTTGTAGCCGGTGACGAACTTCACCGGGAAGCCCAATGTGGCTCCCAGCGCGTTGGCCTCCACCCAGGTCACGGCTCCGACACCGGTGGTGGCGAACTTGATGGGGCGACCGGCCTTCTTGAGGTCCGCCAAGCTCTTGATGGGCGACTTCTTGTTGACGTAGACGAATTGCTTGGCGTCCGTGAGTTTCAGGATGATCTCGAACTTGTTGTAGTCGATGGACGCCTTCTTCCCGCGCAGGATCTCGTTGGACTGGAACGAGATGAAGTGGACGAAGCCGATGGTGTATCCGTCGGGCTTCGACTTGAACAGCACCACCGCTCCCTTGCGTCCGCCCGCGCCCGGGTTGTTCTTGACCACCACGGGCACGCCGAGCTTCTTCTCGAGGTCCACGCCCATCTTGCGTCCGAGACGGCCGTAGGCGCCGCCGGCTCCGAACGGCACGATGATGGTGATGGGCTTGTCAGGGTAGGCGGCGGGAGTCTCGGGGACGCCCGCCAGCACCAGGGCGCCCGACACCAGGGCGATTGCCAATAGTCTCACCAAACGCATGTTCCCTCCTTGCGACAGTGGTTTTCCGGCAAACGTGAACTCAGGCTCAGCCTGCCGGGTTACGGCAGATGACGTTCAAGAGAGCCTGACGGCCCTCCTCCTTGACGGCTTTGAGGCCGCGCTGCAGCGCGGCGGGCAGGTCCGCCGGGTCGTCCACGCGCTCCGCGTAGGCGCCGCAGGCCTGGGCTGTGAGCTCGAACTGCGGCGACGGCGACAGGTCCGTGCCCGGGAAGTGGCCGGTCTGGTGGGCGACGCCGTCGGGGTAAAGCTCGCGCACGGTGCTGAGCGTCGCGTTCCAGGCTTGGTTGTTATAGATGACCGTCAGGAACGGCACCCGGTACTTCTGCGCGGTGAAGTGGCACGCGGTGGGCACGCAGAACATGTAGGAGCCGTCTCCCTCGCAGGCGATGACCGTGTGGTCCGGCGCCGCCAGCTTGGCGCCGATGGCGGCGCCCATGCCCCATCCCAGGTGCCCGGCGGGCGCCTGGTCGAAGAACGATCCGGGCCGTTCCAGTCCCAGCACCGGCCCCAGCGGCGAGGTGACGGCCTCGCCCATGACGATGGTCTTCTCGTCCACCACGTCAGCGATGCAGCGCGACACCCACAGGGGATGGATGGGCCGCTCGTCCTTGACCTTCTCGATGCGTGCGGCGATCTCCGCCCGATTCGTGTCGTGGGCGGCCTGGATGCGGTTCCGCCGCGCCGCCACGCTCTTCCGTAGCGCCTCCGAGCCTTCGAGACCCTCCCGGATCAGGCCGTTCAGCACCGGCAGCGTCGCGTCCGAGGACCCGGTCATGGCGTGGTCCACCGGGAAGCCCCACACCGGAATGGAAGAGAACAGCGGGTCCACCTCTAGTTGCAGCACCGTGGCGTCGGGGCGCAGGTTGTCGCGCGTCGCCGGCGTCCACGGCACGTCGACGTCGATGAGGAAGACCGCGTCCGCCCCCTTCACGTGGCTGGCGACGTCGTGGCCGGCGTGGCACGGATGGCTCGACGGGAAGTTCATGTAGGGCGACTGCGGGTGCTGCACCACCGGTATGGCCAGCAGGTCGGCCAGCTCCACCAGCGGCGCCACCGCCGCCGGGGTCTTCCCCAGGTAGCGGGTCACGATCACCGGCTCGCCCGCGCTCAAGAGTATCTCCGCGGCCTGCCGCAGGTCGTCGATGGGGGTCTGGATCTTGCTGGGAGGCTTGAACGCGTCCGCGGACACACGTGTGGTCTCCATGGACTCGTACAGCCACTCACGGGGCAAAGACAGGTACACGGGGCCGCGGGGCTCGGCCATGGCGATCTTGAAGGCGCGCGGGACGATGGCCCCGAGCTGCTCGTTGGCGCGGTTCTCGAAGTCCCACTTGACGAACTCGCGCACGATGCTGCCCTGGTCCCGGGACTCCTGGCGCCAGTGGATGTGGCGGCTCTTGCCGCCCGCCACCTCGCCCTCGGTGACCGGGGTGCGCCCGGCCACAAACAGCATCGGCACCTGGCACGCCTTGGCGTTCATGAGCCCGCCCAGGCCGTTGGCTGTCCCGGGCAGGGTGTGCACAAGCACCACCTGGGGCTTGCCCGAGGCGCAGTAGTAGCCGTGGGCCATGGACACCGCCGCCTGCTCGTGGGGCACCACGACGATCTCCGCGCCCTTGGATTCGCTGCGGTGCATCTTGGCCAGGGCCTCCAAGATCGGCCCGTGGTCCGTTCCGGTGTTGGCGAAGATGTAGTCCACGTCGGGATTGGCGTTGATCTGCGCCAGAAAGGCTTCCGCGCCGTTGGTCACGGCCACGTCTTCGAATTCAGGTGCCGGCATGTTCGGGTTCTCCGTTGGTCTGGGACGGCCGCCAAGCGCGGGCAGGCCAGCAAACTAACAACCGGGTCACCGGTGTGTCAATCAAAGGTGGGCTGGATGGGTTATTCTTCGGCTTGCGCCCCTGCGGCTGGATGAGTCCAGTTGACCGGGTTTCCGAATCCCTCTATGCTCGGCGTTTCGCCGGCGCGAATCAGCCTGCGAAACAGCCAGTTTGCCGGAGGATGCGGCCATGAGCGAGTCTCGCCAGGATTCAGGAACTATCGAGGGCACCTACGTCTTCGACGGCGCCCAGTCAAGCAAGGGATACCGTCTCAACAAGTTCTTCTTCTCCCTCAACCGGGCCGAGAACCGCGCGGCCTACAAGGAGGACCCCGAGGCGTTGATGGAGCGTTTCGGGTTGTCGGAGTGGGAGAAGCGGAAGCTGCGCGAGAAGGACTGGCTTGCGTTGGCGCGGGAGGGCGGCGCCAACATCTACTTCATGTACAAGATGGGCTCGGTGACGGGCGACAGCCTGCAGCACATCGGCGCGGCGTTCCGCGGCGAGACGCTGGAAGAATTCCTGAGCACGCGCAAGGTCAAGGGAGCGAGGTAGCATGGGCAGGATCGTTGCAGGGATAGGATCGTCGCACGTGCCCGCGGCGGGCGCGGCGTTCGACCAGGGCAAGCAGAACGCTCCGGAGTGGAAGCCGCTGTTCGACGGCTACCGGCCGGCCATGGACTGGCTGCGGGACGCGCATGTCGACGTGGCCATCTTCATCTACAACGACCACGGCTCGGAGTTCTTCTTCGACAAGTATCCGACCTTCGCCATGGGCGTGGCCGAGAGCTACGCGCCGGCGGACGAGGGCTGGGGGCCGCGCCCACTGGACCCGGTCCCGGGCGACCCCGGGTTCTCGTGGCACGTGGCCGAGTCGCTGATCCGGGAGAGCGAGTTCGACATGACCGTGTGCCAGGAGCTGTCGGTGGACCATGGCCTGCTCATGCCCCTGCCCCTGCTCTGGTCGCACCAACCCCAGTGGGACATCAGGGTGGTACCGGTGGCGGTCAACGTCGTGCAGCACCCGCTGCCCACCGCGCGCCGCCTGTGGAAGCTCGGACAGGCCCTGCGCAAGGCGGTGGAGAGCTACCCGCGGGACATCCGCGTGGCGGTCCTCGGCACCGGCGGGCTGTCGCATCAACTTCACGGCGAGCGCTTCGGCTTCCGCAACGAAGAGTGGGACCGCAGCTTCATGGAGCGCATCGTGAGCCGGCCCGAGGAGTTGGTGGATCTGACGCACCACGACTACATGGTGCAGGGCGGCGCCGAGGCGGTGGAGATGATCATGTGGCTGGGCATGCGCGGCGCCATGTCCCCCGAGGTGAGGCTGGTGCACCAGAACTATTACGCCCCCATGCTGACCGGCATGGGGTTGCTGCTCCTGGAAGACACCGCGAGTTCGTGACCGTGGGTGACGGACACGAGGCACCGGACGCGCTCCGGGTGACCCTCCTGGGCACCGGTAGACCCAAGCCCCAGCCGGGGCGCACGGGGCCGGCGGCCATGGTGGAGGCGGCCGGAAAGTACTTCGTCTTCGACTGCGGCCGCTGCACGCTGCAGCGCCTGGAGGAAGCCGGCGTTCCCATGGGCGAGCTTCGGTACCTGTTCCTCACCCACCTCCACTCGGACCACATCGTCGGCATCCCCGATTTCTGGCTGACCCCGTGGATCTTCGGGCGCGGCAACGAGCCCCTGCGCGTGTGGGGGCCGGCGGGCACCCGGCGCATGATGTCCAAGCTGGCCGAGGCCTTCGAGTTCGACATCCACCTGCGCAGGGACGTGGACGAGCGCCTGGACCCCGGCGGCGTCGAGGTGATCGCCGAAGACATCGAGCAGGGCTTGGTCCACGAAGAGGACGGCCTGCGCATTACGGTCTTCGACGTGGACCACGCCCCCATCAAGCCCGCCTTCGGCTACCGCATCGACTACAAGGGCCGGTCGGCGGTCCTTTCCGGCGACACCCGCTACAGCGACAACCTCATCGAGTTCTCCCGCGGCGTGGACCTGCTCGTCCACGAGGTGGCCGCGGCTCCTCCGGCGGAGTTGCAACGGTCCGAGCGGCTGGCGCACGTTATCGGCCACCACACGTCGCCCGAGGAGGCGGCCTCGGTCTTCTCGCAGGTGAAGCCCAAGGTGGCCGCCTTTACCCACGTCGTCTCCTACGGCATAGAGCGCGGCGAGATCGTCGAACGGACGAAGGCCGGCTACTCCGGAAAGCTGGTGATGGGCGAGGACCTGATGCGGTTCGAGATCACCGACGAGGTTACGGTGGTCCCGCCGCACTGTTGACAGGACACCGAGCAGGCTCCGATCAGTCGAAGGGCGCCATTCTGCTCAACGGCAATCCCTAGTCTTCCGCGGGCAGCCCCACCGTATCCGCCACCCGTTGCGCGTAGTGGTTCCAGGTCCACTCGTAAACCTTCGACACGGCGGCCTGAAGGCCTCCTTCCACAACGAAGGCGAAGGCGTCCAGATCCTTCTGGGAGAGCGTGGCCGGGCGAGCCCCGCCGGTGGCGCGGGCGGCGTCCAGGGTAACCCTGGCCAGCGTTTCCAGGCGTATGCCCAGCAGGGTCACGGCTTCCACGGTAGGGCCGATGACCGTGAGCCCATGGCCGCGCATCAGGCAGCAGTCCCGATCGCCCATGGTGGCGATCAGGTCGGCCGCCAGCTCCGGGCTGTCGATCAGCACCGACCTCGGGTAGAGCGGGATCCCCTGGATCGCGGCGCTCAGGCTCAAGGGGTCGTAGCAGCCGTAGATGGGCCGCAGCTCGAGCCCGGCGATGGTGGCGACGAGGCAGTGGTACGGATGGGCGTGTAGCACGGCCCGAGCCTCGGGGCGCGCCTTGTACAGTTCGCCGTGGATCGGCAGCTCGATGGGCAGACGGTATCCGTCCACCTGTTCGGCGTTCCGGTCGAAGCCGACCCGACGTACGTGGTGCACGTCGGTATACAACAAACCCTTTTCCGGCGCCGTTTCGTCGCCCCCGAGACAACGGAGGAACATCTCGTCGGAGTCGGGAATGCGCACCGACAGGTGTCCCAGAATGTCGCCCAGGCAGCCCTGGTTCGCCAGAATGCGGGTCCCCAGCGCGACCTTGCGCCGGAGGGTCTGCAACGATTCGTCCATGCTCATCCTTTCGCTCCGCGCGTTTCCGCGGTTGGCGTCTGCACAGGTGTAAACCGCCTGCGCGGCGGGGTGTCAAGCACGACGTCCCGAACCGTCATTCCCGCGAAAGCTTGCCCTCGACCCCGATCGGGGGCGGGAATCCAGGCGGGGTGAGGCGGTGGAGTCGCACATCGCGCCGCAATTGAAACAACAGGGTCCTTCATCTATGGTCAGGCTGTTCCATGACCGCCTACGCCACCATACACGAACTGTTGTCGCATCAGGTCGCGGAGCGGCCGGACCATACCTGCCTGATTCACGAAGATCGGCAGTGGAGCTACGCCGAGCTTGCCGCGGAAGTGGAGCGGGTGGCGTGCGCGTTCGCGGCACGAGGACTCCGGCCCGGCGACCGCGTCGCCATCCTGCTTCCCAATTGTCCGGAGTTCCTCTGCGCGGTGTTCGCCATGGCCCGCACCGGCGGCGTGTTCGTGCCCCTCAACACAGCCCAGACCGCGGACGAGCTTCAGTACCTCCTGGCCCACTCCGAGGCACGCTACCTGCTGACCACCGATGCCTTCATGCCGCTGCTCCAGGGCATCCGCGGCGACTGTCCCGAACTGGCACACGTTATCACGCTCGAACCCCGCGGCGGGCTAGGCGTCCTGGGCTGGGACGAATTCATCCGCGGAGCCGAGCGCCGCCCGGCGCTCACGGAAGTCTCGCCCGAGGACATGGCGTCCATCATCTACACGTCCGGCACCACGGACCGGCCCAAGGGAGTCATGCTCAAGCACTCCGCCTTCGCCTTCGCCCCGAGCCACCGCGCGCGGGCGCTGGGCTGGACCGGCGACGACCGGGTGCTGGTGGTGATGCCGCTGTTCCACGTCAACGCCTTGTGCCACATGACCCTCGCGATGATGTCCGTGGGCGGCGGCGTGGTGCTCAAGGAACGGTTCAGCGCGTCGCATTTCTGGGACGACGTGAAGCGGCACGGCGTCACCACCTCGAGCATCATGCAGACGATCCCGCGCATCCTGCTGAACCTGCCGCCGGACCCGGCGGACGCGGATACGACGTTGCGGCAGGTGATGGCCCTCCTGCCGCCCGACGTCCACCTGGAGTTCGAGAGGCGTTTCGGCGTCACGGCCATCCCCACCTACAGCCTCACCGAGGACCTGCTGAGCGTGCTCGGCCCGCTGGATGTGTCGCGCCGGAAGCTCGGCAGTTGCGGCGTGCCCATCGCGCCGGAGGTGCACCATGTGTGCATCGTGAACGACGAAGGGGATATCTGCGCGCCCGGCGAACGCGGGGAAATCGTCAAGCAGAGCCCGGCGGTGATGATGGGTTACTACAAGAACCCGGACGCCACCGCCGCCGCCCTCCGGGACGCCTGGCTCCACACCGGCGACCTGGGCTACCTGGACGAGGACGGGTTCCTGTACTTCGTCGACCGCAAGAAGGACATCATCAAGCGCGGCGGCGAGAACATCGCCTCGGCCGAGGTGGAACGCGTCCTCAATTCCCACCCGCTCATCGCCGAGTCCGCGGCGGTGGCGGTGCCGGACCTCATTCGCCAGGAGGAAGTGAAGGCGTGCATCGTGCTGGCCGGCGCCGCTTCCCCCGAGGACCTGCCGCCGGAACGGCTCTGGCAATTCTGCGCCGAGCACCTCGCGGCGTTCAAGATCCCGCGCTATCTCGATTACCGGCCGGAACTTCCCAAGACGCCGAGCTCGAAGGTGCAGAAGAACCTTCTCCGGGACGAGGGCGTCGGCCCGGACGTGGTAGACAGGATGGAACGTCGGGACGCGCCGCTCCATCCGCGCTGACGGCTGGCGACCAACCCTACGGTGCGTCTCCAAGTGCCGGCGCACGAGCGCGTCTTGACAATACCACCCGCGCAAGCCAAAAGGTGGAGTCGGCACCAAGCGAAGCCGCAACCGCACTTGAAGGAGGAACATACAGTGGCAAGACGCAGCACAAGCACCGCATTGAAGCACCGTCCGGAGGATCTGGGCACCCCCAGGATGCGCTGGGGCAGCGACGTCGTCGCGGCGGTGGCGCGCGAACTCGATTTCAAATACATCGCGCTGGTCCCGGGGGCGAGCTATCGCGGCTTCCACGACAGCCTGGTGAACTTCCTGGGCAACGAGAATCCGCAGATGGTCACGTGCCTGCACGAGGAACACGCGGTGTCCATCGCGGACGGTTACGGCAAGGCCACGGACGAACCCATGGCGGTGGCGCTGCACTCGAACGTGGGGCTGATGCATGCCACCATGACCATCTTCAACGCCTGGTGCGACCGGACGCCCATGGTCATCTTCGGCGCCACGGGTCCGGTGGACGCGCACAAGCGGCGTCCCTGGATCGACTGGATCCACACCGCCGCGGACCAGGGCGCGATCATCCGGAACTACATCAAGTGGGACGACCAACCGGCATCGCCGCAGGCTTCCGTGGAGTCGGTGCTGCGGGCCAATCAGATTGCCCGCACCGCCCCCTTCGGGCCGGTCTACGTTTGCCTTGACGTGGGTCTGCAGGAGGAGTCGCTTCAGGAGGAGGTGCGCATCCCGGACGCTTCGCGGTATGCGCCGCCGAAACCCCCCTTCGCACCCTCGGCCGTGGTCAAGGAGGCGCGGGAGATCCTCAAGAAGGCCAAGTTCCCGGTCATCCTCATGGGACGAATGTCCCGCGGCCAAGCCGACTGGGACCGCCGCGTCAAGCTCGCCGAGGCCCTGAACGCTCCGGTGCTCACGAGCTCCAACGACCCGTCATCCTTTCCCACCACCCATCCGTTGCACCTTGCCGCGCCGGCACTGCGTCCGTCGAAGCAGGCCGTGGCGCTGGTCAAGAAGGCCGACGTCATCCTCAGTCTCGACTGGCTGGACCTGGCCGGGTACCTGCGCGGTTGCCTGGGAGCGTCGCAGACCCAGACCCCGGCCGACAAGACCATCATCCACTGCTCCATGGACACCTACCGCACCAACGGCTGGAGCATGGACCACCAGGCGCTGCCCGCCGCGGACATCCCGGTGGCGGCATGCCCGGACACCCTCGTGGAACAGATGCTGGAGGGTTTCGGCCGCAAGCGGCCCGCCTCGATCGGGTTGAAGAACATCACTCACTGGACGCGCACGCCCGTCGGCCGGGCACGGCCCAAGGAGGGCGCCCCCATGACGCTGATGGACATGGCGCTGACGGTGCGGGAGTTCGCCCGCAGCCGGCCCGTGAGCTTCGCGCGCCTGCCCATCGGTTGGCCCGGCGAGGCCGACGAGTTCAGCGGCCCGTTGTCTTTCATGGGCAACGACGGCGGCGGCGGCGTGGGCAGCGGCCCGGGGCATGCCGTGGGCACGGCGCTGGCCCTCCAGGGCAAGGGCCGCTTGGTGGTGGGCGTCCTGGGCGACGGCGATTATCTGATGGGTTGCAACGCACTCTGGACCGCCACGCACATGGACCTGCCGCTGCTCGTCGTCATCGCGGACAACCGCTCCTACTACAACGACGAGATGCACCAGGAACGGGTCGCGGTGATGCGCGAGCGGCCGGTGCGGAACCGCTGGATCGGACAACGGCTGGACGACCCGCCCGTGGACTTGATCGCCATGGGGCGCGCCCAGGGCTTCGACGGCGAGGCGCCCGTGTCCACCGCCGAGGACCTGGCCGCCGCCCTGGAACGCGGCGCCCAGGTGGTGTCCAAGGGCGGGCGCTACGTCATCGACGCCTTGGTGGAACCGGGCTATGCCGATACCGGCGCCGACCAGCGCGCGGACATGACCAAGAAGAAGAAGTGACGCGTTGTACGGCTAGACGTCGAAGAACACGGTTTCACGCGGACCTTGCAGGCGGATCTCGAAGTCGTAGACCGGCGGTGCGCCGCCAGCCGCGCGTGGGAGCGCCAGCAGGGTTTCGCGCCGCCCGGCCTCGGTGATGGAACGCAGGACCGGGTCCTGGTCATTGGCGGCGGTTTCGTCCGCGAAGTAGATCCGCGTCACCAGTTGCTTCAATAGTCCCCGCGCGAACACGGACAGGGAGATGTGCGGCGCCTGCACCGTCTCCTCGGGTCCGGGCACGCATCCCGGCTTGACCGTGACGATGTCGAAGCGGCCGTCGCCGTCCGTGACGGCGCGCCCGAATCCTTCGAACCCCGCCACCAGCGGCATCTCCCGCGTGTCCTCGGCGTGCGCGTAGCGGCCGTGGACGTTGGCCTGCCACACCTCGATGACGCAGTCGTCCACGGGCTGGCCGGCGCCGTCGACGATGCGTCCCTGAATGCGGATGGCGTCGGCATCGTCCGTCGCCACCAGTTCCGCGCCGCCTTCCCACGGCACCATGATGCGGTGAAACGGGCCGATGGTCTGGGAGGGAGTGGTTCCACGCTGGTCTGACACGATTCAACCTTCCATCGGGGTGGCGTCCCGGCCCCGCAACACGATGTCGAACTCGTAGGCGAGGGCCCATTCGGGTTCGGTCTTCTCGAGGTCGAGCCTGCACACCAGCCGTTGCCTTGCCGCGGCGTCGGCGGTCGAATTGAAGATGGGATCGCAATCGAGCAGCGGATCGCCCGGGAAATACATCTGCGTGATCAAGCGCGTGACGAACGCGGTGCCGAAGAGCGAGAAGTGGATGTGCGCCGGGCGCCAGGCATTGGGGTCGTTGCCCCAGGGATACGCGGCCGGCTTGATGGTCACGAAACGGTAGCGGCCGTCGGCGTCGCTGGTGCAGCGTCCGCCGCCGCTGAAGTTGGGATCGAGCGGGGCGGGGTGGTTGTCGGCGTCGTGACGGTAGCGGCCCGCCGAGTTGGCCTGCCAGATCTCCATGAGGGCGTCGGGCAACGGTCTGCCATGGGTGTCCATGACCTGCCCGTGGACGATGATACGCTCGCCCAGGGGCTCCCCGTCATGCTGTCGGGTGAGGTCGTGGTCCAACGGACCGACCTTTTCGTGGCCGTACACCGGCCCGGTGATTTCGGACAGCGTGTGCGGCAACGGCACCAGGGGCCGCTTGGGCGCCCGCAGCACCGTGGAGCGGTAGTCGGGGTAGAGGTAGGGCGGCTGTTCCGCCGCTGGGTCGCGGTTGTATCCGGTCGGCTGATCCATGTTCTCCTCGCTTTCTCGAAGACGATTACGCCGTATGCTGGGGCTTGTAAAGCAGCGCCGTTGCCGCGCCCGCGAGGGTGAGGACCCCGACCCAGACGAAGCCCAAGTCGAAGGCGCCGAGGTCGCCGCACAGACCCAGAAACCACGGAATGCCACCGCCGCCGATGACGAACGCCATGGGCACCACCAGGGAGACGGCGGTGCCGCGGGTCCGAGCATCGCCCAGGGTGGACAGAGCGGTGAAGCCCGCGGGGAAGAAACCCACCGCCACCGTGGGCTGGATGATGACCGCCAGCGCGATCCAGGAGTCCGGCGCCAAGCCCACCAGCGCCACGGTGATGCCGCTGAGGGTCAGGGTCACCACGAGGGTACGGCGGACGCCGAAGCGGTCCGCAGCCCATCCCGCCACCAGCGCGAGCAACGGACACGCCCCACGGGAAAGCCCCACCAGGAAGTTGGCCCAAGCTTCGCTGAGGCCGCGGGTGGACACCAGGTAAAGGGGAAGCATGGTGAACACGCCCAGGGTGATGGCGACGCCCATGATGAACAGCACCAGCACGATCCACAGCATGGGGTCCTTCAGGAACCGCCACACCACGGCCGGCGCCGGCGGTTCCCCGGCGAACCGGCCGCCCCGTCCGAGCAGCGCGTAGAGCCCGCTCGAGAGGAAGGTGACGACGCCGAAACGGAACAGGATGGAACGCCACGACAGGCTTCGCAGCAGCAGCTCCCCCAGCAACGGCACCGAGAAGAAGCTCACGTTGGGGGCCAGTTCGTGGATGGAGATGGCCTTGCCCCAGTGGGGCCGGCTCACCAGGGAGGTGATGGTGGCGATGGCCGACGGCAGGTAGAGACCGGCGCCCAGGCCCATGGCGAACAGTCCCAGGCGCATGCCGTTCAGGCCCGGCGCACCCGACACCGCCATGGTCGCCAAGCCCAGCAGGGCAAAGGAGAGAATGACGGTGCGCCGGTGCGTCAGCCGGGCCGAGACGTAACCGGCCCCGGTCATGGCCGTGAGATAGCCGGCGGAAAGGAACAGGAAGAACATGCCGGCCTGGGCGTGGGTGATGCCAAGATCCGCCTCCACCGTCGGCAGCAGCGGCGCCAGGATGACGCGACCGGTGAAGTTCAGCAGGAAGATCACCGCCATCAGCAGCACGGCGGGAGCCTGCATGCGGAAGTCGGCGTCGATGGAGGTGCGCGGGAGGCCTATGGCCGGCCTCCGTCCTTGAGCGTTGCCCCGGTGTCGTTGCCAGCCGAGGTGCGGGGAATCGGTTTCCAGTAGGCGAAGCCCATGCCGCAGCCCGTGCCCGCGGGCGAACGGTATCCGGGAACATAGTCCACCAGCGTCATTTCCATGGGCTCGGCGAACCCGCCCACGGCGACCCAGTTGAGGATCTCGGAGGTGCCGCTCCTGAGCTTCTCGCGCGGAAGCCCACGGAGCGCGCCGGCGTCCTTGTCGGCCAGGGCCTTCAGCATGGCCCGGTCGATGTCTTCGTCCACCACGAAGTGGCTCAGGCCGCCGGAGGCCATGACGGCCACACGGGCGTCCGAGTCCCACGACTCGATGGCCTCGCGGACG